>NZ_JBVIPD010000029.1:42165-88116 GCF_055578235.1 Streptomyces sp. NPDC033136 | reverse complement strand
CCTCCGCCTCCTTCCTTCTTCTTTCTTTTTGTTTTGGTGTTGTTTCTTTTCTCCCCCCCCCCCCCCCCCCCCCCCCCCCCCCCCCCCCCCGCCGACCTGCGACTGCCGGTCGCGGGTTCTCTTTCTGCCGTCCGTCCGGGCGGCTAGCATCAATTTCGTGCTCGGCAGCGTTTATTCGTTCGCTGCGTCGATAGCGCGCACCAACACGATGACTTTTCCGGCTGCTGCCGCGTTGGGCAAAAAACTACCTGGTAAGAGAGGCGCGCCATGTACGACGTGATTGTCATAGGTGCCCGTTGTGCGGGTTCGCCGACGGCCATGCTATTCGCGCGGCAGGGTTATCGAGTCCTGCTCCTGGAGAAAGCGCGGTTCCCGCAGGACACGCTCTCCTCCCACTACCTCCACACGCAGGGCGTGGCCCTGCTCAAGCGGTGGGGGCTGCTCGACAAGCTCGTCGAGGCGGGCTGCCGGCCGATCGACCGCCAGCGCTACGAGGCGCCCGGGGTCCGCATCGAAGGATTCTCCCTGCCGATCGACGGCCAGCGGACCACGTACGCGCCCCGGCGGTACGTGCTCGACCCGATCCTCGCGGACGGAGCCGTCGCCGCCGGCGTCGACTTCCGGCAGGGCTGCGCGGTCAACGACCTGCTGTTCGAGGACGACCGGGTCGTCGGGGTGCGGTACACGACGCCCGGCGGAGGCCAGGCGACGGACCGGGCACGCCTCGTCGTCGGCGCGGACGGCATGCGGTCGCTGGTGGCCCGCAAGGCCGGCGCGCAGAACGTCATCGAGCACCCGCGGATGACCTGCACCTACTACAGCTACTGGTCCGGGGTCCCCTCCGACTTCGAGCTGTACGCGCGGCCGGGGCGGTGGATCGGCGTCATCCCCACCAACGACGACCTCACCCTGCTCATGGCCTACTTCCCGCAGGACGAGTTCTCCGAGATGCGCAAGGCGGTGGAACCCGCCTACCTCGACGCCTTCCGCACGACGGCGCCCGAGCTGTGGGAGCGGATGGCGGCGGGCAAGCGCGAGGAGCAGCTCTACGGCACCGGGCACCAGCAGAACTACTTCCGCAAGGCCTTCGGGCCCGGGTGGGCGCTGGTCGGTGACGCGGTGAACCACAAGGACTCCATCACCGCCCGCGGCATCACCGAGGCCTTCGTCCAGGCCCAGTCGCTCACCGACCACATCGGGGACGGGCTGCACGACGACGCCGTGCTCAACGCGGCGCTGCGGCGCTACGAGAACGACCTGGGCGGCGAAGCCCTCAGCCACTACCAGGGTGCGCTCAACGTGGCCGAACTCAAGCCCGAGGGGCGGGCCGAGATGCTGCAGAAGCTGGTCGGTCACCAGGAGCAGATCGACCGGTACTTCTCGACGCTGTCGGGGGCGATCTCCCTCGACGACTTCTACAACGACGAGCTCCTGGCCCTGCTCGACCAGAGCTGACCGACGACCGCCGACTGACGACCGCTGACTGGTTCGCCGATTTTGGAGACACAATGATCCCGTTGTCGTTCGCGCAGCGCCGGCTGTGGTTCGTGGACCGGTTCGAAGGACCTTCGCCGACCTACAACGGCGCCTTCGCCCTGCGCCTGACCGGCGACCTGGACGTGGAGGCGCTCCAGGCGGCGCTCCGCGACGTCCTCGACCGGCACGAGGCCCTGCGCACGGTGATCGTCGAGGACGACGACGGCGTCCCGCACCAGCGGGTGCTGCCGTCCGGGGAGAAGCCGTTCGGCCTGCCGGTCGTCGAGGTCACCGAGGAGAAGCTGGCGGCGGCGGTCGACCGGACGGCCACCGAGACCTTCGATCTGGCCGCCGACGTGCCGGTGCGCGCCGCCCTGCTGCGGTGCGGACCGCGCGACCACACCCTCGTCGTCGTGGCCCACCACATCGCCGTGGACGGCGAGTCCTTCGGGCCGCTGTTCCGCGACCTCACCACGGCCTACGCGGCCCGCGCCGAGGGCGGCGCCCCGGCCTGGGAGCCGCTCCCGGTGCAGTACGCGGACTACACGCTGTGGCAGCTCGACGTGCTCGGTGACGAGTCCGACCCCGAGAGCCTGTCGGCCCGTCAGCTGGAGTACTGGCGCGAGGCGCTGGCCGACCTGCCGCAGCCGCTGCCCCTGCCTACGGACCGCCCCCGCCCCAGGGTGATGCGCTCCGAGGGCGACCGGATCCGGTTCGCGATCGACCCCGGCCTGCTCCGCTCCGTGGAGAAGCTGGCCGTCGAACGGGACACCACGGTGTCGATGGTCATGCACTCGGCGCTGGCGGTGCTCCTGCACCACCTCGGGTGCGGCGACGACCTGCCCATCGGCGCGCCCATCACCGACCGCACCGACGAGGAACTGCGCGACCTCGTCGGCTTCTTCGTCAACACCTGGGTGCTGCGCGCCGACCTCTCCGGCAACCCGACCTTCCACGAGGTGCTCGAGCGGGTCCGGGAGCGGTCGCTGGCCGCGTACGACAACCAGGACATGCCCTTCGAGCGGCTGGTGGAGCTGCTCAACCCGCACCGGTCCACCGCCTACAACCCGTTCTTCCAGGTCATGCTCTCCTGGCAGCCGCCCGTACCGCCGCTTCAGCTGCCCGGCCTCGGCGTCGAGGTCGAGCGGCTGGAGACCCGTACGGCCAAGTTCGACCTGTTCTTCGACCTGCTTCCGGACAACGAGGGCGGGGCGCAGTGCCGGCTGGAGTACGCCACCAGCCTCTTCGACCAGGACACCGCCGAGGCCATCGCGCAGCGGTTCGTCCGCGTCCTGGGCCGGCTCGTCGCCGACCCGCAGCGCGCGGTCGCCACCGTCGACGTGCTCGACGACGCCGAGCGGCAGCGGTGGCTGCTCCGGGGCGACGACCGGACGGCCGCGGTGCCGGAGCTGACCGTCCCGCAGCTCTTCGAGAGCCAGGTGGCCCGGACCCCCGACGCCCCGGCCCTCGAGTGCGACGGCCGGACGCTGACCTACCGGGAGCTGGACGACCGCGCGAACGGCGTCGCGTGGGAGCTGGTCCGGCGCGGCGCCGGGCCGGAGGACCTGGTGGTCCTCGCCCTGCCCCGCACCGAGGACCTGGTCGCCGGCCTGCTCGGCATCCTCAAGTCCGGCGCCGGATACGTGCCGATGGACCCGCAGTACCTCGGCGGGCGGGCGCACACCGTGCTGGCCGAGGCACGCCCCCGGTTCGCGGTCACCGACACGGCGACCTCGCGGGAACTGCCGCCCGGCGGCTTCGAGACCGTCGACGTCGACCAGCGCGCGGGGTGGGACACGCCCCAGGGAGCGCCCGACGACGCGGGCCGCCGCGCGCCGCTCGGCCCGGACAACCTCGCGTACGTGATGTACACCTCCGGCTCCACCGGCAAGCCGAAGGGCGCCGCGATCACCCACCGGGGCGTCGTCAACGGCGTACGGGAACTGGCGCGCGTCCTCGACACGACGCCCGGGTGGCGGATGCTGGCCGGCACCTCCGTCAACTTCGACGTCTCCGTCTTCGAACTGCTCACCGCCCTCACCACCGGCGGCACGGCCGAACTGGTCCCCAACGCGCTGGCGCTCGGCGAACGGGACGGCTGGAACGGCCAGGTCATCAGCGGCGTCCCCTCCGTGCTCGGCGAACTGGTCGGCCACCTGGACAAGACCCCCGACGTACGCACCGTCGTCTTCGCGGGCGACGTGCTCCCGGCCCGGCTGGTGCGCCAGGTGCGCGAGGCCCTGCCCGGCGCGCGCATCGTCAACTCCTACGGACAGAGCGAGAGTTTCTACGCCACCACCTTCTCCCTCGACCCGTCCGAGGAGTGGACGCAGGGCGACGTCGCCCCCATCGGCACCCCGCTCGGCAATATGCGGGCCTACGTCCTCGGCCCCGGACTCGCCCCCGTCCCGCAGGGCGTCATCGGTGAGCTGTACGTCGCCGGTACCTGCCTGGGCCGCGGCTACCACGACCGGCCGGGCCTGACCGCCGAACGCTACGTGGCCAGCCCCTTCGGCCCCGCCGGCGAGCGCATGTACCGCACCGGTGACCTCGCCCGCTGGAACGCCGAGGGCCGGCTGGAGTGCGTCGGCCGCGGCGACGGCCAGGTGAAGGTGCGCGGCTTCCGCATCGAGACCGCCGAGGTCGAGGCCGCGATCACCCAGCACCCCGGCATCAGCGAGGCCGTGGTGATCGGCCGCGAGGCGCCCTCGGGCGGCAAGCAGCTCGTCGCCTACGTCGTCCACACCGGCGAAGGAGCCGTCGGCGACGACGGCGCCGGCGGCATCGGCGACGTGGACGTGCAGGCCGGGGCCTCGGCCGCCGAACTGCGCAAGTTCGTCGCCGCCCGCCTGCCCGACTACATGGTCCCGTCGGCGTTCGTGGCCCTCGGCCGGCTGCCGCTCGGCCCGACCGGCAAGCTGGACCGCAAGGCGCTGCCCGAGCCGGAGTTCCTGGGCGAGGCCTACCGGGAGCCGCGCACCGAGGCCGAGCGGATCATCGCCGCCGCCTACGCGGACGTGCTCGGTGTGGAGCGGGTCGGTGTCGACGACGACTTCTTCGCCGTCGGCGGCGACAGCCTGCGGTCGATCCAGGTGGTGGCGCGGGCCCGCGCCCGCGGCCTGGACCTGACCACGCGGGAGATCTTCGAGTGCCGCACGGCGGCCCGGCTGGCCGAGGCGGCCGCCGACCGCCAGGGCCGGGTGCCCGTGCTCGCGGAACTGGAGGGCGCAGGCGTCGGCCCGATGCCGCTCCAGCCGGTGGCACGGCACGTGTTCGAGCACGGCGGCGGGACGAATCGTTTCGCTATGTCGATGGTGCTGGAGCTGCCCGCAGGCATCGACGCGGACGGCCTCGCCGCGACGCTGGACGCCGTGCTCGACCGGCACGACCTGCTGCGCGCCCGGCTGGTCCGCGGCGACGAGCCCTCCCTCGTCGTGCGCGAGCCGGGCACCGTACGCGCGGCGGACCTGATCCGCCGGGTCGACTGCGACGGCCGGTGGGACGAGCCGGCGGCGCTTCAGGCGGCGAAGGCGGAACTGGACGACGCGGTCGGACGGCTCGACCCCGAGGCCGGGACCATGGCGGACTTCGTCTGGTTCGCCGCCGGCTCGGGCGAGGGCCGGCTGCTCGTGGTGCTGCACCACCTCGTGGTGGACGGCGTCACCTGGCGCATCCTCATGTCGGACCTCGCCGAGGCGTGGCAGCAGGTCAGCTCCGGCAAGGCACCCGAACTGCCCGCGGTCGGCACCTCGGCCCGGCGCTGGGCCCTGGCGCTCCAGGACGAGGCGCTCTCCGAGAGGCGCGAGGCCGAACTGGAGTACTGGCGCGACCTGCTGGAGGCGTCCGACCCGCCGCTCGGCGCGCGGGCCTTCGACCCGGCGCTGGACACGTGGTCCACGGTCGACACCGTGCGCCTGGAACTGCCCGCCGACGTCACCGAGGCGGTCCTCACCAGGCTGCCGGCGGCGTACCGCGGCACCGCGACCGACGTCCTGCTCGCCGCGCTCGCCTGCGCCGTCGACCGGTGGCGCGGCACGGACCGCTCGACCCTGGTCCGCCTGGAGGGACACGGCCGCGAGGAGGACGTCGTCCCCGGCGCCGACCTCTCCCGGACCGCCGGCTGGTTCACCAGCATGTACCCGGCCCGGGTCGACGTGCGCGGGGTGGACCCGGCCGACGTCCTGGCCGGCGGCCCCGCGGCCGGCCGGGCGGTCAAGCTGGTCAAGGAGCAGCTGCGCGCGGTCCCGGACAAGGGCCTCGGCTACGGGCTGCTGCGCTACCTGAACCCGGAGACAGCCGAGCAGCTCGCCGACTACCCGGCGCCGCAGATCGGCTTCAACTACCTCGGCCGGATCTCCGAGTCCGACGTGCCCGAGCACCTGCGCGCGCAGGGCTGGGGACCGGCGTCCTGGTCCTCCGAGCTGATCGCGGCGCCCGACCCGGACCTGCCCGCGCTGTCCGCGCTGGAGGTCAACTCGGTCGCCACGGACACCCCCGACGGCACCCGGCTCCAGGCCGCCCTCATGTTCGCCACCGGCGTCCTGACCCGCGAGCGGACCGAGGAACTGGCCCGGCTGTGGGTCGAGGCGCTGCACGGCATGGCCGCGCACGCCGCCCGCCCGGACGCCGGCGGCCTCACCCCCTCGGACGCACCGCTGGTCCCGGTGCGGCAGGAGGAGATCGAGACCTGGGAGGAACGTTACGGCCGGCTGGAACAGGTGTGGCCGCAGGCCCCGGGACAGTCCGGCATCCAGTTCCAGGCCGCGCTCGCCGAGGGCTCCTTCGACGTCTACCACATGCAGTTCGTGCTGCACCTGTCCGGGCACGTGGAGCCGGCCCGCATGCGGGCGGCCGGGCAGGCGCTCCTGGAGCGGTACCCCAACCTGCGCTCCGCGTTCCTCACCGCGGCCGACGGCGACCCGGTGCAGGTCGTGGCGGAGCACGTCACCGTGCCCTGGCGGCACCTCGACCTGACCGGCCGCGACGAGGCCGAGCAGGACGCGGCGCTCGACCAGGCCCTCGCCGACGACCGGGCCGACCGACTCGACCCCGCCCGGCCGCCGCTGTTCCGCCTGGCCCTGCTCACCTGCGGGCCGCAGCGCGCCAAGCTCATCATCACGGCCCACCACACCCTCTTCGACGGCTGGTCCTCCCCCCTGGTCATCAAGGACCTGATCCGCCTGTACGCCGGGACCGACGGGCTCGCCCCGGTCCGCAGCTACGGCGACTACCTGGCCTGGCTGTCCCAGCAGGACCGGGAGGCGTCGGCGGCCCGCTGGCAGGCCGAGCTCGACGGGTTCGACGAGCCCACCCTCGTGGCCGCCGGCCGCCGTGCCGAGGGGGACGCCTCCGCCCTCGGCCGGGTCGAGGTGCCGCTGTCGATCGACAGGGGACGGGAACTCGCCCGGCGCGCCGCCGAACTCGGCGTCACGCTGAACACGCTCCTGCAAGGCGCGTGGGCGATCCTGCTCTCCAAGCTGACCGGGCAGCGTGACGTGGTGTTCGGCGCTGCCGTCAACGGCCGCCCGGCGGACCTGACCGGGTCCGAGGACATGGTCGGCCTGTTCATCAACACCCTCCCGACCAGGGCGCTGTGCCGTTCCGACCAGAGCGTGGCCGACGTCATCACCGACCTCCAGGACCGGCAGATCACCCTGCTCGACCACCACTACTACGGCCTCGCCGACATTCAGCGCGGCGTCGGACTGCCGGCCCTCTTCGACACGATCGTCGTCTTCGAGAACTACCCGATCGACCGCGAGGGCATCGTCGAGGCGAACACCTCGGCGGGTGTCACGATCGATGCCATCCGTCCCTTCGCCGGCTCGCACTACCCCCTCACCCTCAACTCCTCCGACCCCTACCTGCGGCTCTCCCTCGACTACCAGCGCAACCTCTACGACCGCGACACGGCTGAGGCGATCGCCGCCCGGCTCGTCCGGGTGCTGGAGCAGGTCCTCGCGGACCCGCACGTGCCGGTGGGTGCCGTGGAGGTGCTGGGCGAGGAGGAGCGCGACCGGCTGGTGCGCCAGGTCAACGACACGGCGCGCGAGGTGGCCCCGGACACGCTGCCGGGTGCGTTCGAGGCGCAGGTGGCCCGTGACCCGGAGCGGGTGGCGCTGGTCGGTGAGCGGGAATCGCTGACGTACGGGGAGTTCAACCGGCGGGCGAACCGGCTGGCGCACTGGCTGGTGGAGCAGGGCGCGGGTCCGGAACGGCTGGTCGCGGTGAAGATCCCGCGCTCGGTGGATCTGCTGGTGGCGATCTACGCGGTGGTGAAGTCCGGTGCCGCGTACGTGCCGATCGACCCGGAGCTGCCCGAGGACCGGGTGCGGCACGTGCTGGACAGTGCGAAGCCCCTGCTGGTCCTCGACGAGGAGCTGCCGGACGTCACCGGGTACCCGGACGAGAATCCGGAGCGGGTGCTGTCGCCGGACAACGCCGCGTACGTCATCTTCACGTCGGGATCCACGGGTGGTCCCAAGGGCGTGCAGGTGGCGCACCGGTCGATCATGAACCGGCTGGCGTGGGGCCTGTCGCACTTCGACGTGGGTGCCGAGGACCGGGTGCTGCTGAGTACGACGGCGAGCTTCGACGTGTCGGTGCCGGAGCTGTTCGCGCCGCTCCAAGTCGGTGCCGCGATCGTGATCGCGCGTCCCGACGGCCGCCGGGACCCGTCCTACCTGGCCGAGCTGATCCGGCGCGAGGCAGTGACCGGCGCGGACTTCGTGCCCTCGCTCCTGGAGGCGTTCGTCATCGAACCCTCGGCGAAGGAGTGCACCAGCCTGCGCTGGATCGAGGTGGCGGGTGAGGCGTTCCCGCCCGCCCTGGCCAACCGGGCCGTCGAGGTGCTGCCCGGCTGCGGGGTGCACAACCTCTACGGGCCGACCGAGGCGTCGGTGGAGGTCACGGCGTGGCAGCACGTGCCGGGCGCCGACCGGGTGCCGATCGGCGCGCCGATCTGGAACACCCAGGTGTACATCCTGGACGCGGCCCTGCGCCCCGTCGCGCCCGGGGTCGCCGGTGAGCTGTATCTCGCCGGCGCCGGTCTGGCCCGGGGCTACCTCGGGCAGACCGGGCTGACCTCGAACCGGTTCGTGGCCTGCCCGTTCGGTGAGCCGGGCACCCGCATGTACCGCACCGGTGACCTGGTGCGCTGGACCGGGGACGGCCAGGTCGAGTACCTCGGCCGGACCGACTTCCAGGTCAAGGTCCGCGGCTTCCGCATCGAACTCGGCGAGATCGAGCAGACACTGACCGCCCACCCGGACATCGACAACACGGTCGTCGTCGTACGCGAGGACAGCGCCGACGTCCAGCGACTGGTCGCCTACGTGGTGCCGGGCAACGGCACGGCACACACCGACCTGGACCTCACGGCCCTCACGGACCGGGCCCGGGAACACCTGCCGGAGTACATGGTCCCCTCCGCGATCGTGCCGCTCGCCGAACTGCCCATGACCCCGAGCGGGAAGCTCGACCGCAGGGCGCTCCCCGCTCCCGACCACACCGAGGCCGCGGCCGGACGAGGGCCGCGCAACCACACCGAGGAAGTCCTCTGCCGGCTGTTCGCCGAACTGCTCGGCCTGGAGGAGGTCGGCATCGACATCGACTTCTTCGACCACGGCGGGCACTCGCTGCTGGCCACCCGGCTGACCGGCCGCATCCGCAACGAGCTCGACGTCGACGTGAAAGTCACGACGGTCTTCCGTAATCCGACCGCCGCCCAGCTGGCGGTCCAGATCGAGGAACTGGCCACGTCGAACCGCCCCCGGCTGCGCCCCCAGCTGGGTCAGATGACCGTTTAGGAGAAGCGTCGATGATCCCCTTGTCCTTCGCCCAGCGACGGATGTGGTTCCTCCACCGTCTGGAAGGCCCGTCCGCGACCTACAACATCCCGTTCGTGCTGCGCCTGGACGGGGCACTGGACACGGCGGCCCTGGCCGCCGCGGTGACGGACGTCGCGAACCGGCACGACAGCCTGCGCACCCTGATCGCCGAGAACGAGGACGGCACACCGGAGCAGCGGATCCTGCCGCCCGAGGAGGCGGTCCTGCCGTTCCGGCTGGTCGACGTGGCCGCCGAGGCGGTGGACGCCGCCGTACAGGAGGCGGCGCGCGAGGGCTTCGACCTGGACACGGAACTGCCGCTGCGCACTACCGTGTTCCGGCTCTCCCCGCAGGAGCACGTGCTGGTGTTCGTGTTCCACCACATCGCCGCGGACGGGGCGTCGATGGCGCCGTTCCTGCGGGACCTGCTGTCGGCGTACGCGGCCCGTCAGCAGGGGGACGCGCCGGAGTGGACGCCGCTCCCGGTGCAGTACAAGGACTACACGCTGTGGCAGCGGCAGCTGCTGGGCGACGAAGAGGACCCGGAGAGCGTTGCCGCGGAGCAACTCGCCTACTGGCGGCGGGAGCTGGCCGGGGTGCCGCAGCCCGTGCAGCTGCCGCTGGACCGGCCGCGGCCGACGGTGGCCGGCCACCGCGGCGGTCACGTCGACTTCGAACTGGACGCGGAGCTGCTCTCCGGGGTCGGGAAGCTGGCCGCCGAGCGCGGTGCCACCGCGCCGATGCTCGCCCAGTCCGTGCTCGCGGTGCTCCTGCACCACCTCGGTGCGGGCAACGACCTGACGATCGGCAGCCCGATCGAGGGACGTGCCGACCAGCAGCTCGACCAGCTGATCGGGTTCTTCGCCAACACCTGGGTGCTGCGCGTCGACCTGTCGCACAACCCGTCGTTCAACGACCTGCTGGACCAGGTGAGGGAGAGGGCCCTCGCCGCGTACGACAACCAGGACGTGCCCTTCGAACGCCTGGTGGAACTGCTGAGCCCGGAACGCACCACGGCCTACCAGCCGCTGTTCCAGGTGATGCTGGCCTGGCAGTTCGAGTGGTCGCAGATCGAGATACCGGGCCTGCGCGTCACCCCCCTCCCGGCGGGCACCGGCACCGCCAAGTTCGACCTGTTCTTCAACATCGTCCCGGCCCCGTCCGGGGGCGCGTACGGGCGGCTCGAGTACGCAACGGAACTGTTCGACCACTCCACGGCCGAGAACCTCGTCGACCGCTACGTGCGCGTGCTCCGGCAGGTCGTCACCGACCCCGGGACGCGGCTCGGTTCCGTGGACGTGCTCACCGGCGCGGAACGGGACCTGCTGACCCGGGTGAACGAGACGGCGGCACCGGCGCAGGCGGCGACGGTGCCGGAACTGGTCGCCGCCCAGGCCGCGCGGACACCGGACGCGACGGCGGTGGTGTCCGGCGGGACCACCCTGACCTACGCGGAGCTGGAGGGCCGAGCGGCCCGGCTGGCCGCGGTGCTGCGCGACCACGGGGTCGGGCCCGACGCCCCGGTCGCCGTGGCACTGCCCCGGTCGGCGGACCTGGTGGTCGCGCTCCTCGCCGTGCTCAAGGCCGGCTGCGCCTACCTGCCGGTCGACCCTCAGTACCCGGCCGCGCGGGTCGGCCTCCTGCTCAGCACGGCCGACCCCGCACTGGTGCTGACCGACCGCGAAGCGGCGGCGACCGTGGCCGGGTGCCGGGCGCCGGTGCTCCGCCTCGACGACCAGGACCTCGACGGCCCCGCCCCCGACGCCCCGGACGTCCGGATCGACCCGGACCACCTGGCCTACGTGATGTTCACGTCCGGATCCACCGGCACACCCAAGGGCGTCGCCGTCACACACGCCGCCGTCGTCAACGGCGTCCGCGACCTGCGCCGGACGGTGGGCGTCGAGGCGGGCTCCCGGATGCTCGCCGCGACCTCGGTGAACTTCGACGTCTCCGTGTTCGAGATCTTCACCGCGCTCACCACCGGAGCGAGCGTGGAGATCGTCCGCGACGTGCTCGAACTCGCCGAACGCGGCAGCTGGTCGGGCACTACCGTCAGCGCCGTCCCCACGGTGTTCTCCGCGCTCCTCGACCAGATGTCCGATGACGCCCCGGACCGCCTCCGACTCGACGTCGAAACCGTCGTCCTCGCCGGCGAGGCCCTCTCGGGCGACCTGGTCCGCAAGATCAGCGACGCCCTTCCCGACGTCCGCGTCGTCAACGCCTACGGACAGACCGAGAGCTTCTACGCCTCCACCTTCACGCTGCCGCGGCAGTGGACCTCGACCGGTGCGGTACCGGTCGGACAGCCCCTGGCCAACATGCGCGCCTACGTCCTGGGGCCGGAACTGACGCCCGTCGCGCCCGGTGTGATCGGCGAACTGTACGTCGGCGGGCCGGTCGCCCGCGGTTACCACCGCAACGGCGCGGCGACCGCGGAGCGGTTCGTCGCCTGCCCCTTCGGCCCCGCCGGCGCCCGCATGTACCGCACCGGTGACCTGGCCCAGTGGGACGAGGACGGCCGGCTGAGGTACGCCGGACGCGCCGACACCCAGGTGAAGGTGAACGGCATCCGCGTCGAGCCGACCGAGATCGAGACGGTCCTCGCCCGGCACCCCGCGATCGGCCAGGCCGCCGTCACGGTCCGCGAGGACCACACCGGCAGCGCGCGCCTCGTCGGCTACGTGGCGCCGGCGGGCGCCGCGGACGGCACGGCCACGCCGGACACCGCCGTCTCGGCGGCGGACCTGCGCCGTTTCGTGTCCGAGAGGCTGCCGGACTACATGGTGCCCACCACGATCATGGTGCTCGACCGGCTGCCGCTGACCGCGAACGGGAAGGTGGACCGGGCCGCGCTGCCCGAGCCGGAGTTCGCCGGCACCGAGTACCGGGCGCCGCGCAACGAGACGGAACGGCTCCTGGCCGAGGTGTACGCCGACGTCCTCGGCGCCGAACAGGTGGGGGTCGACGACGACTTCTTCACCAGCGGCGGGGACAGCATCCGGTCCATCCAGGTCGTGGCGCGGGCCAAGACACGCGGCGTGGTGGTCACCACGCGGGAGATCTTCGAGCACCGCACGGTCGCCCGGCTCGCGGAACTGGTCGAGGGCCGGGAGGACGAGGAGCGCGTGGTCCTGGCCGAGCTGCCGGGCGGCGGCGTGGGCCGGATGCCGCTGCCGCCGACGGCGGCGCACGTCCTCGCGCTGGGCGGCGGCATCGGCCGGTTCTGCATGTCCGCGCTGCTGACCCTGCCCCAGGACATCGACCGCGACGGGCTCGTCGCGACCCTCCAGTCCGTCCTCGACCGGCACGACGTGCTGCGCTCCCGGCTGGACAGGGAGCTGCCCGGCCTGTCGGTCGAGGCGCCCGGCGGCGTCGACGCCGGCACGCTGCTGCGGGAAGTCCCCTACGGTGACGCCGACGTGCAGGCCGAACTGGACGCCGCCGCGGACCGGCTCGACCCGGACGCGGGCGTCATAGCGCAGTTCGTGTGGCTGACCTCCGGCACGGACCCGGACCGGCTGCTGGTCGTGCTGCACCACCTGGTCGTCGACGGGGTGTCGTGGCGGATCCTGGTGCCGGACCTCGCCGCCGCCTGGCAGCGGATCCGGGGCGAGGGCGCCCCGGCCCGGACCGAGGTGGGCACCTCGCTGCGCCGGTGGGTGCACGCGCTGGCCGACGAGGCGGCCTCCCCGGCGCGGGTGGCGGAACTGCCCGTGTGGCAGGAGATCCTCGGCACCGGCGAAGCGGCCCTCGGGGCCCGGGAGGTGGACCCGGCCCGCGATGTGACGGCCACCGTGGACACCGTGCGCGTCCAGGTGCCCGCGGACGTCACGGAGACATTGCTGAACACGGTGCCCGCGGTGTTCCGCGGCGGTGTCGACGACGGGCTGCTCGCCGGGCTGGCGCTGGCGCTGGCCCGCTGGCGCCACGGCCGCGGCGTGCCCGCCGCCTCCTCGACGCTGGTCCGGCTGGAGGGACACGGCCGGGAGGACCACCTGATCCCCGGCGCCGACCTGTCGGACACGGTCGGATGGTTCACCGCGATGTACCCGGTCCGGCTCGACCTGGCCGGCGTCGACGTGGCCGACGCTTTCGCCGGGGGCGTGGGCGCGGGGAAAGCGGTCAAGGCCGTCAAGGAGCAGCTGCGGGCGGTCCCCGACAACGGCGTCGGCTACGGCCTGCTGCGCCACCTCAACCCCGGCACCGCCACCGCCCTGGCCGGACTGCCCGAGCCCCAGATCGGGTTCAACTACCTCGGCCGGGCCTCCGGCGCGGACATCCCCGAGGAACTGCGGCACCTGGGCTGGGCCCCGGACACCACGCACCGCGACCTGATCGCCGCACCGGACGCGGACATGCCGGTGCTGTCCGCGCTGGAGATCAACGCGGTGGCCACCAGCACCGGCGACGGCGAGGAGCTGACCGCCTACTTCGGCTTCCCGACCGGGGTGCTCACCCGCGACGAGGTGACCGAGCTGGCCGGGCTGTGGGTCGAGGCGCTGACCGCCCTCGCCCGGCACGCCGTGACCGACGACGCCGGCGGGCTCACCCCGAGCGACGCGCCGCTGGTGAAGGTGGACCAGGGGGAGATCGACACCTGGGAGGCCCGCCTCGGCGAGCTGGCCGAGGTGTGGCCGGTGACCCCCGTGCAGTCCGGGCTGCTGTTCCACTCGATGCTGACCGCCGACGAGGCGTTCGACGTCTACCACATGCAGCTCGTGTTCCATCTGTCCGGCGACGTCGACCCGGAGCGGATGCGCCGGGCCGGGCAGGCACTGCTGGAGCGCTACGACAACCTCCGCGCGGCGTTCGTCGACCGCGCCGACGGCGACGTGGTGCAGGTCGTGCCGCGGAACGTGACCCTGCCCTGGCGTCACCTGGACCTGAGCGCGGCCGACGACGCGCAGCGCACCGAGGCGTTCGAGAGGTTCCTCGTCGAGGACCGGGCCGCGCACTTCGACCTGAGCACCCCGCCGCTGATCCGGCTGGCGCTGGTCGACCTCGGACCCGGCCGGTCCGAACTCGTGCTCACCGGCCACCACGTGCTGTACGACGGCTGGTCCACGCCGCTGCTGATGCGGGACCTGATGCTGCTCTACGCGTCCGACGGCGACCCGGCCGGGCTGCCCGGCATCCGCAGCTTCGGCGAGTTCCTGGCCTGGCTCGTGAGGCAGGACAGGGAGGAGTCCGCACGGGTGTGGGCGGCCGAGCTGGACGGGGTCGACGAACCCACGCTGCTCGTGCCGCGCGCGACCGCGGAGCACGGACCCGCGGGGGTGGGGGACCTCGACGTGACGTTCGAGGACATGCCCGGCCTGACCCGGCGCGCCGCGCAGCTCGGCGTCACCGTCAACACGCTCGTGCAGGGCGCCTGGGCCGTCCTGCTCGCCAACCTCACCGGGCGGTCCGACATCGTCTTCGGCGCCACCGTGGCCGGCCGCCCGGCCGCCTTCCTGGACGCCGGGGACATGGTCGGGATGTTCATCAACACCATCCCCGTCCGGGTGCGCTGCGAACGCAGCGACACCTTCGCCGGCCTGCTCACCGAGCTGCAGAACCGCCAGGGCGCGCTGCTGGACCACCACCACCACAGCCTCGCCGAGATCCAGCAGGCCACCGGGCTGAGCACGCTGTTCGACACCCTGGTGCTGTTCGAGTCGTTCCCGGTCGACCGGGACGCCCTCGACGAGGCCAACACCACGGCCGGTGTGGCCATCACCGGGCTGCAGCCGTTCGCCGGCTCGCACTACCCGATCACGCTGACCGCCGCGTCCGAACCGCACCTGCAGATGGCCCTGCAGTACCACCGGGACAAGCTGGACCAGGACACGGCCGCCGAGATCGTCGACCGGTTCGTGCGCGTCCTCGGGCAGGTCGTCGCCGACCCGGACGTCCGCGTCGGGGACTTCGACGTGCTCGGCGAGGACGAGCGGCAGTGGCTGCTGCGCACGGTCAACGACACCGCCGAACCGACCCTGGAACAGGGCCTGGTCGCGGCCGTGGAGCGGCAGGCGCGGGCCACACCGGACGCCCTCGCCGTCATCGGCGAGGAGCAGTCGCTGACCTACCGGGACCTGGAGACGCGGGCCAACCGGCTGGCGCACCGGCTGATCGGCCGCGGTGTGCGGCCGGAGTCCCTGGTCGCCGTCTCCCTGCCCCGGTCCGCGGACCTCGTGGTGGCGCTGCTGGCGGTGCTGAAGGCCGGCGGGGCCTACATCCCGATCGACCCGGACCACCCGCGCTCCCGGATCGACCACATCCTGAAGGACTCGGCCCCGGCGCTCGTGCTCGACGCCGACGCGCTGGCCGAGGACCGTTCCGCGTACCCGGACACACCGCCGGCCGTGGCCGCCTCGCCCGACAACACTGCGTACGTGATCTACACGTCGGGGTCGACCGGGACCCCGAAGGGAGTCGCGGTCCCGCGCGGCGCGCTGGCGAACTTCCTGGCCACGATGGGGCGGCGGTTCCCGCTGACGCCGAGCGACCGGCTGTTCGCCGTGACGACCGTGGCGTTCGACATCGCCGGACTCGAGTTGTACCTCCCGCTGATCTCCGGAGCGGCGGTGGTGCTCGCGGGCAAGGAGACCGTCTCCCAGCCGTCGGCCGCGGTGGCGGCGATGCGCCGCCACGACGTCACCGTCGTGCAGGCCACCCCCGCCTTCTGGCAGATGCTGCTCACCGACGACCCGGACGGTGCGCGGGGCCTGCGGATCCTCGTCGGCGGCGAAGCCCTGCCCGCGCCCCTGGCCGACGCCCTGGCCGGGCAGGCCGCCGAGGTGGCCAACATGTACGGCCCGACCGAGACGACGATCTGGTCGACGACGGCCCCCGTCGAACCGGGCTCCGGCCTCCCGTCGATCGGCGAACCGATCGGCAACACCCAGGTGTACGTGCTCGACGCGCGGCTGCGCCCGGTCCCGCGCGGGGTGAACGGCGAGCTGTACATCGCCGGCGACGGCCTGGCCCGCGGCTACCAGGGCCGGCCGGACCTGACCACCGGACGGTTCGTGGCCTGCCCGTTCGGCGCACCCGGCACGCGCATGTACCGCACCGGGGACCTGGTGCGGTGGGGCGCCGACGGGCACCTGGAGTACGTCGGACGGACCGACTTCCAGGTCAAGATCCGGGGCTTCCGCATCGAACTCGGCGAGATCGAGCACGCACTGACCACCCACCCCGGCGTGGCGCAGGCCGCGGTCGTGGTGCACGAGGACCGGCAGGACGACAAGCGCCTGGTGGGCTACGTGGTGCCGGCCCTGCACGCCGCGGTGGCCGACGCCGCCGACCAGGTGGACGAGTGGCGCGAGGTCTACGACGACAGCTACACGGCCTCCGAGGACGAGGCGCTGGGCGAGGACTTCCAGCTGTGGAAGTCCACGTACGACGGTGAGCCGATCCCCCGCGAGCAGATGCTGGAGTGGCGGGACACCGCCGTGGCCCAGGTGCTGGCGTTCTCGCCACGCCGGGTGCTGGAGATCGGTGTGGGCTCCGGCCTGCTGCTGGCGAAGATCGTCGGCGAGGTCGAGGAGTACTGGGGCACCGACCTGTCCGCCCCGGTCGTGGACCGGGTGCGGGCCCAGGCCGAACAGGACGGGTACGGCGACCGGGTGCGGCTGAGCGCCCAGCCGGCCGACGACATCGACGGACTGCCCCGTGCCGGGTTCGACACCGTGGTGCTCAACTCGGTCGCCCAGTACTTCCCGAGCGTGGAGTACCTGGACCGGGTGCTGCGCCAGGCGATGGAACTGGTCGCGCCCGGCGGCCGGATCGTCGTCGGCGACGTCCGCAACGCCACGACGCTGCGGGTCCTGCTGACCGCGGTGCAGCGCGCCGCGCACCCGCACGCCTCGCACGAGGAACTGCGGACACTGGTGGAGAAGGCGCTGCTCGCCGAGCGGGAACTGGTGGTCGCTCCCGAGTGGTTCGCCGAGTGGGCACGTGAGCACGCCGACGGCGTGGACATCCGGCTGAAGCCGGGACAGGCGCACAACGAGCTGACCCGGCACCGCTACGAGGTCGTCCTGCACAAGGAACCGGCCGACGTGCTC
Source organism: Streptomyces sp. NPDC033136 (assembly GCF_055578235.1). Classification (NCBI taxonomy): domain Bacteria; kingdom Bacillati; phylum Actinomycetota; class Actinomycetes; order Kitasatosporales; family Streptomycetaceae; genus Streptomyces; species Streptomyces sp. NPDC033136. The sequence continues at coordinate 70,757 of NZ_JBVIPD010000029.1, read as the reverse complement.
GACCTGGCGGGCGTGCCCGCGGCCGAGTGGGGCCGGGGGGTGCCCGGCCTCGCCGAACTGCGCCGCCATGTCGACCAGGCGGGCGACCGTCCGGTGCGGGTGAGCGGGATACCGAACGCGCGGCTGGACGCCGAGGCCGCCGCAGCGGCCACCGCCGGCGTCGTGAGCATGCCCGCCGCCTCGGGCAGGACGCTCGACCCGCAGGAGTTCACCGCGTGGGCGCGGCAGCAGGGCCGGCACGCGGTCCTCACCCCGTCGGGTGCGGACGTGCGCTGCTTCGACGGGGTCCTGCTGCCCGCACGGGCCGCCGGACAGCCGACGGTCCACGGGGCGTTCGTGTCCAGCGGCGTCGCCGGACGGACCCGGTACAACCACCCCGGCCTCGCCCGGGTGATCGGCCCCCTGCTCGCCGACCTCCCCCAGCACCTGCGGGGGCGGCTTCCCGAGTACATGGTCCCGTCCACGGTGGTGCCGCTGTCGGAGATCCCGCTGACGCCCAACGGAAAGCTGAACCGGCGGGCGCTGCCGGCCCCGGACCACGCCCAGGTGTCGACCGGCCGCGCCCCGCGCACCCCGCGCGAGGAGACCTTCTGCGCGCTGTTCGCGGAGGTGCTCGGCCTGGGGACGGTCGGCATCGACGACGACTTCTTCGCCTTCGGCGGGCACTCGCTCCTGGCCACCCGGCTGATCAGCCGGGCCCGCGCCGAGTTGGGCGTAGAGATACCCATCCGCAAGATCTTCGACCTGCCGACAGTGGCCGCGCTCGCCGCGTGGTCGGAGGAATCGGCTGCTCCCCGCCGCCCCAGCCTGCGCCAGATGTTCGCCAAAGGAGTGAAGCAATGATTCCGCTGTCCTTCGCGCAACGCCGTATGTGGCTTCTGCACCAACTGGAGCAGGGAGCGGAGACCTACAACATATCGGCGGCGTTCCGGCTGACCGGGCCCCTGGACCGGGCGGCCCTCGTCGCGGCGATCGGCGACGTGGTCGGCCGGCACGAGATCCTGCGCACCACCTATGTGACGGACGACGAGGGCGAGCCCTCCTCGCGGATCCTGCCGCTCGAGGAGGCGTCGCCGCAGCTGCCGGTGGTCGAGGTGACGCCGGGGAACGTGGCCGCCGCGATCGACGAGGCCGTCTCCCACCGCTTCGACCTGACGGCCGAGCTGCCCTTCCGGGCGAGCCTGCTGCGCTGCTCCCCCGAGGAGCACGTCCTGGTCCTGGTCATCCACCACATCGCCTCGGACGGCAGCTCCGGCGCGCCGCTGGCCCGGGACCTGGCCGAGGCCTACACCGCCCGCCTTCAGGGCCGGGAGCCGGCGTGGGAGCCGCTGCCCGTGCAGTACAAGGAGTACGCGCTGTGGCAGCGCGAGGTGCTCGGCGACGCGGCCGACCCGGACAGTTCCGCCGCGGCGCAGATCGAGTACTGGCGGGGCGAACTGGCCGGGGTGCCGCAGCCGCTCAACCTGCCGCTGGACCGCCCGCGGTCCGCGGAGGCCGGCTCGCGCGGCGACACGGTCCCCCTCACCGTGGACCCGAAGGTGGCGGCCGGGCTGCAGAAGCTGGCCCAGGAGCGCGGGACGACCATGTCGATGCTCCTCCAGGCCGCCCTGGGGGTGCTGCTGCAGAAGCTCGGCGGCGGGAACGACGTGACGATCGGTTCGCCGATCGCCGGGCGGACCGACGAGGCACTGGCCGACCTGGTCGGATGCTTCGTCAACACCCAGGTGCTGCGCGTGGACCTCACCGGCGACCCGACCTTCGCCGACCTGCTCACCCAGGTGCGGAACAAGGCGCTGACGGCCTACGAGCACCAGGACGTGCCGTTCGACCTGGTGGTCGAGGCGATCAACCCCGACCGCTCGGCCGCCTACCAGCCGCTGTTCCAGGTGATGTTCGCCTGGCAGAACTTCGCGAGCCGGGACCTCGAACTGCCGGGACTCAAGGTGGAGTTCGAGCAGGCCATCACGTCGACCGCCATGTCCGACCTGTTCTTCTTCCTGGCCGAGGACGCCGCGGGCTCGCTGCGCGGCGACCTCCAGTACGCGACCCACCTCTTCGACCGCGGCACGGCCGAGGTGATCGCCGCGCGGTTCGTCCGGGTGCTGGAGCAGGTGCTGGCGGACCCGACGGCGCCGGTGGGTGCCGTGGAGGTGCTCAGCGAGGAGGAGCGCGACCGGCTGGTGCGTGGGGTCAACGACACGGCGCACGAGGTGGCTCCGGGCACGCTGCCGGGTGCCTTCGAGGCGCAGGTGGCGCGGGATCCGGAGCGGGTGGCGCTGGTCGGTGAGGGCGAGTCGCTGACGTACGGGGAGTTCAACCGGCGGGCGAACCGGCTGGCGCACTGGCTGGTGGAGCAGGGCGCGGGCCCGGAGCAGCTGGTCGCGGTGAAGATCCCGCGCTCCGTCGACCTCCTGGTCGCGCTGTACGCGGTGGTGAAGTCCGGTGCCGCGTACGTGCCGATCGACCCGGAGCTGCCCGAGGACCGGGTGCGGCACGTGCTGGACAGCGCCCGGCCGCTGCTGGTCCTCGACGATGAGCTGCCGGAGGTCTCCGCGTACTCGGACGCGAACCCGGAGCGCGTCCTGTCGCCGGACAACGCGGCGTACGTCATCTTCACCTCGGGTTCCACGGGCGGCCCGAAGGGTGTGCAGGTCGCCCACCGGTCGATCATGAACCGGCTTGCGTGGGGTCTGTCGCACTTCGAGGTGGGTGCCGAGGACCGGGTGCTGCTGAGCACGACGGCGAGCTTCGACGTGTCGGTGCCGGAGCTGTTCGCGCCGTTGCAGGTCGGTGCGGCGATCGTGATCGCGCGTCCCGACGGCCGCCGGGACCCGTCCTACCTCGCGGAGCTGATCCGGCGGGAAGGAGTGACCGGCGCGGACTTCGTGCCCTCGCTCCTGGAGGCGTTCGTCGCCGAGCCGGGGGCCAAGGAGTGCGAGAGCCTGCGCTGGATCGAGGTGGCGGGCGAGGCGTTCCCGGCGGAGCTGGCGAACAAGGCCGCCGAGGTGCTGCCGAACTGCGGGGTGCACAACCTCTACGGGCCGACCGAGGCGTCGGTGGAGGTCACGGCGTGGCAGCACGTGCCGGGCGCCGACCGGGTGCCGATCGGCGCGCCGATCTGGAACACCCAGGTGTACGTCCTGGACGCGGCGCTGCGTCCGGTCGCGCCGGGAGTGGCCGGTGAGCTGTACCTCGCCGGCGCGGGTCTGGCGCGGGGTTACCTGGGGCAGACGGGGCTGACCGCGGGCCGGTTCGTGGCCTGCCCCTTCGGTGAGCCCGGCGCCCGCATGTACCGCACCGGTGACCTGGTGCGCTGGACCGGGGACGGTCAGGTCGAGTACCTCGGCCGGACCGACTTCCAGGTCAAGGTCCGCGGGTTCCGCATCGAACTCGGCGAGATCGAGCAGGCCCTGACCGCCCACCCGGACGTCGACAACGCGGTCGTCGTCGTACGCGAGAACCAGCAGGGCGACAAGCGCCTCGTGGGCTACGTGGTGCCCCGGCCCGGCGCCGTGCCGGGCGACGGCCAGGTCCAGGCGGGGCAGGGGTGCCAGGTCCACGACGCCGAGGCGGCCGGCCCGCTGCTCGCCCGAGTCACCGAGCACCTGCGGGCCGGGCTGCCGGAGTACATGGTGCCCGGCACGCTGGTCCCGCTCTCGCGGATCCCGCTGACCCCGAGCGGCAAGCTCGACCGGCAGGCCCTGCCGGCGGAGCACGCGACCACCGCGGCCGGCCGGGAACCGCGCAACACGCACGAAGAGAAGCTGTGCTCCCTCTTCGCCGAGCTGCTCGGCGTGGAGAAGATCGGCATCGACGACGACTTCTTCGCGCTCGGCGGGCACTCGCTCATGGCCACCCGGCTCAGCTCCCGCATCCGCAAGCAGTTCGACGTCTCGCTGCCTCTCAGCACGATCATCAAGTACCCCACGGTGGCCGAGCTGGCCGTGGTGCTCCTCACCGGCGGCGCTCACGACGAGCACACCGACCCGTTCGCGGTCGTGATGGCGCTGAACAGCGTCCCGGAGACGGACAAGCCGCCGGTGTGGTTCTTCCACGGCGGCGGCGGCGTGGGCTGGGGCTACTTCAGCTTCGTGCTGCACCTGCCGGACCGGCAGGCCTACGCCCTGCAGTCCCGCGGCTTCGACGGCACGGACGTGCTGCCGGGGTCGGTGGAGGAGATGATCGACGACTACGTCACCCAGATGCTGCGCGTCCAGCCGGAAGGGCCCTTCGACCTGATCGGCTGGTCCTACGGCGGCACCGTCGCGCACGCCATCGCCGCCGAGCTGGAACGGCGCGGGCACGAGGTCGCCTTCCTAGCCATCCTGGACTCCCTGCCCGCCCAGGAAGGGTTCGCGCAACTGGCCGGCCGGGCCGTGGCGGAGTACCGGGCGGACCTGGAGGAGTACTTCGGTCAGTTCGTGAAGACCGACAACAAGGAACAGTTCCTGGACACCATGTCGAAGGTGCTGGCCAACAACCAGGCCGTCATGGCGAAGTACCACTCGCCGGTCTACGGCGGCGACGTGCTGTTCTTCAACGCGGCGCTGAAGGACGAGGGGTCGTGGGCACCCCTGTGGCGGCCGTACGTCCAGGGTTCCATCGAGGAGCACGACGTGCAGGCCACCCACGGCGACCTGCACATGCCCGGACCCGTGTCCGAGATCTTCGCGGTGATCAACCGCAAGCTGGCCGATTGACCGGGGAACTCCGGGACGTCGCGCCATGATGTCCCGGAGCCGGTCCGACGAACCATCGAACGCATGATTGGGGTCGGTTGTGAAAGAACCCGGCACATCCGAGGAGAACCGGGACCGGACCACGCTGCTGTGCGTGCCGTTCGCGGGTGCAGGCCCATCCTTCTTCCATCCGTGGCAGAAGCCGGCGGGGGACCGGTGGCGCGTCGTCTCGGTCGAACTGCCCGGCAGGGAACGGCGCATCCTGGAAACGCCGTACCGCAACGTCGTCGAGGCGGCCAAGAACGAGATCGACGGCATTGTCGCGGAACTGGGTGAGGGGGCGCGGACCGTGCTGTTCGGGCACAGCCTGGGCGCGGTCCTCGCCTACGAGCTGACACACCTGCTGGGCGGGCGCGGAGTGCACGTCGAGCGGCTGGTCGTCAGCGGCTCACCGGGGCCGTGGACCCAGCGCGAGAGGCGCGCGGCGGGGCTTGAGGGCGACGAGTTCCTCGCCCGGGTCGAGGAGTTCGCCGGGTTCCGGCACGAGGCCCTCGACCACCCGGAGATGCGGGAGCTGATCCTGCCCACCCTCCAGGCCGACTGCGAGATGCACGAGGCCTACGTCCCGAGCACGGACGTACCGGTGTCGGTGCCGATCACCTCGCTGCGGGGCGCGAGCGACGGCCTGGTCACCGCGGAGGAGGCCCAGCAGTGGCGGGACGCGACCACGGGTGAGTTCAGCTACGTGGAATTCCCGGGTGACCACATGTACTTGGTCGACCTCGGCCGCGAGGTACTGGACGTGATCGAGGCGGAGTCCGCCCGCGGCCGCTGACGGGGGACGCAGTCCCCTCTCTTACACGCCGCCCCGGCGACCACGGTCGCCGGGGCGGCGCCGCGCTGTCCACCGGTGCCCGTGCCCGCGCGCACGACGACGCACGACAACGGACGAGGACGCACGACGAACAAGGCCGTCGGGAGCACGACGTGGTCCCGACGGCCTTGGTGACGCGGAAGCGCCGGACCGGCCGACGGCACGCGTCGGCCGGTCCCGCACGTCCCCGCTCAGCTCCGCAGGGCGGGGCCGAACCAGGTGGTGAGGGCGGACCGCAGCGCGTCGGTGCCGCCCGCGCCGCCCTCGTCGGCCACCCAGGCGACATGGCCGTCGGGGCGGATCAGCAGCGCGGCCGGAGCGGGGACCTCGCCGATGGCGGGGACGATCCAGTGGTCGTCCTCACTGCGCGCCTCGACCACGTCGACGCGGTCGGCCCAGCCGCCGGCGACCGCCGCCGGCTCGGGGCTGCCGTGCAGGTCCAGCAGGACGGGGCGGCCGGCGTGCAGCAACTCGTGGACGCCGATGATGCCGTCGGCCGTCTTCAGGTCGGCGTCGGGCACCCGGCGGCCCTCCAGCGGGTGGTCGCCGGGGGCCGGGTACCGGATGTCCAGCGCGTTCAGCAGGTGACGCAGGTACCGGTTGACGTCGTCGAACACCATGAGGGAGCCGAACACCTCGCGCAGCGCGTCCGTCTGCGGACCGGGACGCACCAGAGCCGACTGCGCCCGGGTGTTGTGCAGCACGCGCGCCGCGACCGGGTGGCGCTCGGCGTGGTAGGTGTCCAGCAGGCTCTCGGGCGCCCGGCCGCGCACCACCGAGGCGAGCTTCCAGCCGAGGTTGACAGCGTCCTGCACGCCCATGTTCAGGCCCTGCCCGCCGGCCGGGAAGTGGATGTGCGCCGCGTCGCCCGCGAGCAGCACCCGGCCCTTGCGGTACTCGGCGGCCTGCCGCGCCGCGTCGCTGAACCGGGACACCCACCGGGGGTTGCGCATCCCGAAGTCGGTCCCCGCGACCCTGACCAGGGACTCGCGGAGCTGCTCGAACGTCACGGCGTCGTCGCGGCCCGCGACCCGGTCGAACTCGGAGGTGATCACCCGGAACCAGCCCGGCTCGAAGGCGATCGCCGAGTAGTCGCCGACCGGCGTGCGCCGCACCCAGACGTAGTCCTCGGTCAGCTCCGGCAGCTCCACGTCGCCGATCAGCGCGGTCATCGTCGCTTCAGTGCCGGGGAAGTCGATGCCCGCCAGCTTGCGCACGGTGCTGCGCCCGCCGTCGCAGCCCACGAGGTAGCGGGCGCGCAGCGTCGCGGGCCCGGCGTCCGGCGTGGCCAGCTCGACCGTCACGCCGTCCTCGTCCTGGCGCACGCCGCTGATCTTGGACGACCTGCGCACCCGCACCCCCAGCTCGGTGGCCCACTCCTCCAGCAGCCGCTCGATGGTGGACTGGAGGATCATCAGCGGGTAGGGGTGCCGGGACTCGGACTCGTCGAACTCCAGGTAGAGGCCGGCGAAGTGGCCCACCGGCTGGAGCTCGCCCTCCGCCAGGAAGCGGTCCAGGATCCCGCGCTGGTCCAGCACCTCCAGGGTGCGGGAGTGGATCCCGCCGGCCCGGGACTCGCCCGTGGGCTCGGCGAGCCGCTCGGCCACGACGACGTCGACGCCGGCCAGCCGCAGCTCACAGGCGAGCATCAGGCCGGTCGGCCCGGCGCCCGCGATCACCACGTCCGCGTCCATCCCGGTGTGTTCCACGTCGTTGCCCCCTTGTTTCCAGTGCTGTTCCACTGACATTCCAGTGCCGCTTTACCGAGCCTGTGGCGGCGTCGGGTCATTTCCGTACGCGCGAAAAGCGAGCCGCTTTCCCGCTTCCTCTGTCCCGCCGGCGGGACGGCTGTTCGGAGAGCGGAAGTTCCGGGAGTGTCAGCGTGCGGGCGTACCGGTGCACTCTCAACCTCACCGGCAGACGGGCGTCGCACACCCTCAACACCGGTGTGCGGAAACGCGAACGCACGCGACACTCAATTCGGCCATTCGAAGAATTTGTCTCGCCGGCGGGACAGTGCAGAGGAAAGGTCGGCAATGGAATCGTCACCGCAGGTGGTCCACGAGCGAGGTGGGCGGGAAGAGACGCCGGAGCGACAGGACGGGCCCGCGGGCGCGTCGGCGTCACTGGCGCGGGAGATCGCACAGCTGTGGGGGGAGCACCTCGGCAGCCGTGATGTGGGTGTGGAGGACGACTTCTTCGCGCTCGGCGGCAACTCGCTGGCCGGCATCAAGATCATCGAACGGGTGCTGCTGGACCACGGCGTCCGCCTCTCCGTGCGCGACTTCTACCTCGCGGGCACCCCGACCAAGGTCGCCGAGCTGATCGAGCAGGGGAGGGCCGGGGCGTGAGGCTGACGCCGGGTCCCCCGCGCGACGTCGACCTCGACAGCGTCGACCTGTTCGACCTGGACCTCTACTCCACGGGCGACCCGCACTCGATCTGGGACGTGATGCGCGAGCGGGCGCCCCTGCACCACCAGGTCCTCCCCGACGGCCGGGAGTTCTGGTCGGTGACCCGCTACGAGGACGTCCGCCGGGTGCTCGGCGACCACCGGGAGTTCACCTCCGAACGCGGCACGGTCCCCACTCACCTGGGGACGGACGACGCCGCCGCCGGTGTGCTGATGACGTCCACCGACCCGCCCCGGCACACCGAGGTCCGCCGGCCGCTCAACGCCAAGCTCACCGCCCGGGCCGTACGGTCCTGGGAGGACAAGATCCGCGCGACGGTCCGCCGCTTCCTGGAGCCGGCGCTCGACGGCGGGACCTTCGACCTGGCCGAGCAGGCGCTGTTGCTCCCCGCGCTGGTCACCGGCCCGCTCCTCGGCATCCCCGAGAAGGACTGGGCGGAACTCGTCCAGCTCACCGCGATGGTGACGGCCCCCTCCGACCCGCACTTCCTGGTGGGCAGCGAGGCGGCGACCCTGGCCATCTCCCACCACGAACTGCTCAACTACGTCCGGGACTGGGCCACCACGCGGCGGGCGGACGGCGGCGAGGACGACAGCCTGCTGCACCACCTCATGAGCGTCCGCCCCGGAGGCGAGCCGCTGAGCGACGAGGAGATCGCCCTCGACGGCTACAGCATCCTGCTGGGCGCCAACGTGACGACCCCGCACACCGTCTCCGGCACCGTGCAGGCCCTCGTCGAACGGCCCGAGCAGTTCGCCAAGGCCCAGGCCGACCCGACGCTGATCCCCAACCTGGTCGAGGAAGGACTGCGCTGGACCTCGGCCGCCTGCAACTTCATGCGGTACGCGGTCGACGACATCCAGATCGGCGGGGGCACCATCCCGGCCCGCGGGGCGGTCGTCGCGTGGATCGGATCGGCCAACCGGGACGGGTCCGTCTTCCCCGACCCGCACACCTTCGACATCACGCGCGACGGCGCCAAGCGCCACGGCGCGTTCGGGTTCGGACCGCACTTCTGCATCGGGGCGCCCCTGGCCCGGATGACGCTGCGCATCTTCTTCGAGGAACTGCTCGAAGAGTTCGCGTCGATCGAGCTCGCCGGCGAACCGGAGCACCTGCGGTCCTACTTCATCGCCGGGATGACCCACATGCCCATCGCCGCCCAGAAACGACGGACGCCATGACATCCGGTCCCACCACCACCGCCGCCACCGGGTCGCCGTGGTTCGTGCGGCCGCCGTCCGCCGAGGCCGCCGCCCGGCTCTTCTGCCTCCCCTTCTCCGGTTCCGGGGCATCGGCCTTCAGCGCCTGGCCCACCGCCCTCGACGACGTCGAGGTCTGCCCGGTGCAGTTCCCCGGCCGCGAGAACCGGCTCGCCCACCCCCACTACGGCACCTACGAGAACCTCGCCGACGACCTCACCGAAGCGCTCGCACCGCTGCTGGATCGGCCGTACGCGCTCTTCGGGCACTGCGCGGGCGCCCTGCCCGCCTACGAGAGCGTGCTCCGGCTCGCCGCACTCGGCCTGCCCGCACCCCAGTGCCTCTTCGTGTCGGGCCAGCCCGCACCGCACGACGCCTCGCGCGACCGGATGCTCACCATGAGCGAGGCCGAACTGCGCGCCGAGGTGGAGGCGTTCATCCGTGGCCGGGGCATCGAGCCGCGTCCGGACATGGTCGAACTGGGCCTCATGGTGCTGCTGCGCGACCACGCCGCGGCGGGCGCGTACCGCAGGCAGGAGCCGACCCCGGTGCCCTGCCCCGTCGTCGTCCTGCACTGGCGGGACGACCCCGACGTGAGCCTCGACGACCTCCAGGGCTGGCGCCGGTACGCCGCCTCCGTCGACTTTCAAGTCGTTGACGGCGGCCACTACGACTTCATGGACGCGCCGGACGAACTGCTGAAGACGCTGACCCGCTGGCGGTGACAGCGGTGCAGCCCGTAACAGCCGTACGCCGAGGGAACCGGAAGGACATCACATGAGTGGCGCAGCCACCGACATTGCCGTCATCGGGATGTCGTGCCGCTTCCCCGGCGTGCACGGCCTGGACGCGTTCTGGCGCCTGCTGCTCGACGGGCGGTCGACCGTCGGCCGCTTCCCGGCGCACCGGACGGCCGACACGCACCGCACGTCCCCGCCCCACCCGGACGCCGACACGGTGAACGCGGGATCGTTCCTGGAGGCGATCGACGGGTTCGACGCGGAGTTCTTCGGCACGTCCCCGGGCGAGGCCGCCGCGATGGACCCCGTACAGCGGCTGGGACTCGAACTCGCCTGGGAGGCCGTCGAGGACGCCGGGCTCCCGGCGGCCACGCTCGCGGGCCGCGACATCGACGTCGTGGTCGGCGCCGCGCCCTCCGGGTACGACCTGCTGCGCAAGCTGTCCGGCAGCGACCGGGACGACCACTACGCCGCGCTCGGCTCGGCCGGCGCGCTGATCGCCAACCGGATCTCGAACCTCTTCGACGTCCGCGGCATGAGCTTCTGCGCCGACTCCGGCCAGTCCTCCTCCCTCGTCTCGCTCGCCCTGGCCTGCGACCGGATCCGCGCCGGCGCCGTCGACATGGCGCTCGCGGGCGGCGTGCACCTGATCGCCGACCCGGAGTCGGGCCTCGGCCTCGCGAACCTGGGCGCCCTGTCGCCGGCCGGGGACTGTTTCCCCTTCGACGAGCGGGCGGGCGGCTTCGTCCGCGGTGAGGGCGGGGCGTTCGTCCTGCTGAAGCGACTCGACCTCGCCGAGGCCGACGGCGACCACGTCTACGCGGTGGTGCGCGGCTGGGGCGTCGGCAGCGGCGGCGCCTCCTCCCGGATGCCCGACCCCAGCCCCGCCGGTCAGGCGACCGCCGTACTGTCCGCGCTGACGCGCTCGGCGGTCCCCTTCGACGGTGTCGACTACGTAGAGACCCACGGCACCGGCACCCGGCTCGGCGACCCGGCGGAGCTCGCCGGACTGCGCGAGGTGTTCCGGGAGACCGGCCGCGACCGCCCCCTGACGGTCGGCTCGGTGAAGGCGAACGTCGGGCACCTGGAGCCCGCCGCGGGCATCACCGGCTTCGTGAAGACCGCACTCTGCCTGGACCGCGCCCAGCTGGTCCCGCAGGTGAACTTCCGGTCCCCGAACCCGGCCGTACCCGACTTCGACAAGCACTTCGACGTGGTCCGGGCCGCGCGGCCCTGGCCGGGCACGCCCGAGCGGCCGCGGCGGGCGGGGGTGACGTCGATCGGCATGGGCGGCACCAACGCGCACGTCATCCTCGAACAGGCCCTCGAGACGCCGACGCGGACCGAGCCCCCTGCCACGGACGAGGGCCCGGCTGCCGTCACCGGCGTGCCCGGCGTGGTGCCGTGGGTGCTGTCGGCGCGGACGGAGCCGGCGTTGCGCGAACAGGCAGCGCGGCTGCGGGACTTCGTCGCCGCCGACGCGTCCCTGTCGACGGCCGACGTGGGGCACGCGCTGGTGTCGACACGGTCGACGTTCGAGCACCGGGCGGTGCTGCTGGGCGGGAGCCGTGACGAGGCACTGACCGGCCTCGGAGCACTGGCGGCGGGCGAGGAGCCGGCACGCGCGGTGCGCGGGACGGCCACGGCGCGGACCGGCCCGGTCGTCTTCGTGTTCCCCGGCCAGGGCTCGCAGTGGCTCGGCATGGGCCGGCGGCTGTACGCCGAGTCGGACGTCTTCGCGCGCTCGATCGACGCCTGCGCGCGGGCCCTTCAGCCCTATCTGGACTGGTCCCTCCTGGAGCTGATCACCGGCGCGGACACGGCACCGTCGCTGGACGGCGGCGACACCGTGGTGCAGCCGGCGCTGTTCGCGATGATGGTGTCCCTGGCCCGGGTCTGGGAGTCGCTGGGCGTGGTCCCCGACGCGGTGGTGGGCCACTCGCAGGGCGAGATCGCCGCGGCGTGCGCGTCGGGCGCGCTCGGCCTGGAGGACGCGGCGCGGGTCGTCGCCCTGCGCAGCCGGGTCCTGGCCGCCCTCGCCGGCCAGGGCGGGATGAGCGCGGTGGCCGAGCCCCTCACCCGGGTCGAGGACCGGCTGCGGCAGTGGCCCGGGCGGCTCTCGGTCGCCACGGTCAACGGACCGGCCTCCGTGGTCGTCTCCGGGGACCTCGAAGCGCTGGACGCGTTCGCCGCGTCGGCGGCCGAGGACGGCGTCCGGGTGCGCCGGCTCAAGGTCGCCTACGCGTCCCACTCCCACCAGGTCGAACGCATCCGCGACCAGGTGCTGGAGGCCACCTCGGGTGTCTCGCCGCGACGGACGGCGGTGGAGTTCCACTCCACGGTCACCGCGGAACGGCTCGACACCCGCCTGCTCGGCGGCTCGTACTGGTACGACAACCTGCGCTCGACGGTGCGGTTCGGCGAGGTCGTCGAGCACCTGATGCGCGAGCGCGGCGGCGTGTACGTGGAGGTCAGCCCGCACCCCGTGCTCCGGGTGGCGATGGAGGAGACCGCCGACGCGCTGGCCGACCCGCCGGTCGTCGCCAGCACCCTGCACCGGGACGACGGGAGCGCCGGCAACATCCTCGCGTCGCTGGCCGAACTGCACGTGCGCGGGGTGCCGGTGGACTGGGAGCCGGTGTTCGCCGGGCACCGGCCGCGCCGGATCGGCCTGCCGACCTACCCGTTCCAGCGCCGGCGGTACTGGCTGACCGCACCCGGCGTCGCGCACCCGGACCCCGCCACGCGGGCGGACGGACCGGGCACGCGCACCGCTCGCCTGGGCACGGAGTCCTTGGTCCTCGACGTCGTGTGCGCCGAGACGGCGGCGCTGCTGAGTGTGAAGGACCCGGACGTGACGGGCCCCGCTCTGGTGGCGCGGTCGGCCGAGACCTTCAAGGACCTGGGCTTCGACTCCTCGTCGGCCGTGGGACTGCGCAACCGGCTCACCGCGGTGACCGGGGTGCGGCTCCCGGCCACCGTCGCGTTCACCTATCCCAGCCCGCGCGCGCTCGCCGCCCACATCTTCTCCCTCCTCGAACCGGAGGTGCCCGAGGTGCCCGAGGCGCATGAGGCAGCCGAGGCAGCCGAGGCACCGGACGACGATCTGTACGCATTGATCGACCGCGGATACGTGTAGCCACATCTGTCTTCTTTTGAATCACCGTTGGGGGAGGTCCTGGTGGAGGACGTCGACAAGCTCCGCTCCTACCTGCGACGCGCCGTAGGCGACGCGCAGCAGCTGCGGGAGCGGGTCCGCGAGCTGGAGGAGTCCGCTCGCGAGCCCATCGCGGTCGTGGGCGTGGGGTGTCGCTTCCCCGGTGGGGCGACGACCCCCGAAGGGCTCTGGTCGGTCGTGTCCGGCGAGGTGGACGCGATCGGCGACTTCCCGTCGGACCGCGGGTGGGACCTGGAGGCGCTGTACTCCCCGGACCCGGAGACGCCCGGGACGACGTACACCCGCTCGGGTGGCTTCCTGTACGACCTGCCGGAGTTCGACGCGCCGTTCTTCGGCATCAGCCCGCGCGAGGCGCTGGCGATGGACCCGCAGCAGCGGCTGGTGCTGGAGACGTCGTGGGAGGCCCTGGAGCGGGCGGGCATCGACCCGGCCGCGCTGCGGGGGTCGGCCACCGGGGTATTCACCGGGCTCTACGGCGTCGACTACGGCCCCCGCACGGGCGGCGGGGCCGGCGGCGAGGTGGAGGGCTTCGCGGCCACCGGTACGTACACCAGCGTGGCCTCGGGCCGGGTGGCGTACACGCTGGGCCTGCACGGCCCGGCGGTGTCCACCGACACCGCGTGCTCGTCGTCGCTGGTCGCCGTCCACCAGGCCATGCGGTCCCTGCGGTCCGGGGAGTGCACGCTGGCGCTGGCCGGCGGGGTGTCGACGCTGTCCACGCCGGGTCTGCTCGTGGAGCTGGGCCGGCAGCGGGGCCTGTCGGCCGACGGACGGTGCCGGGCGTTCGCCGACGCGGCGGACGGCACCGGCTTCTCCGAGGGCGCCGGGATGCTGGTCCTGGAGCGCCTGTCGGACGCCCGTCGCAACGGACGCCGGATCCTAGCGGTCATCCGCGGCTCGGCCGTCAACCAGGACGGCGCGTCCAACGGCCTGACCGCGCCGAACGAACTGGCTCAGCGCCGGGTGATCCGGGCGGCCCTGGCCGATGCCGGGCTCCAGGGGGCCGACGTGGACGTGGTGGAGGCCCACGGCACCGGTACGAGGCTGGGCGACCCCATGGAGGCCGAGGCGCTGCTGGCCACCTACGGGCAGGACCGGGACGCGGACAAGCCGCTGTGGCTGGGTTCGTTGAAGTCGAACATCGGGCACACGCAGGCCGCCGCGGGTGTCGGCGGCATCATCAAGATGATCATGGCGATGTGGCACGGGGTCCTGCCCCGCACGCTGCACGTGGACCGTCCGTCGTCGCACGTGGACTGGTCGGCCGGCGCGGTCGAGCTGCTGACCGAGGCCAGGCAGTGGCCCGGCACACCGGAGCGCCCCCGCCGGGCCGGCGTCTCCAGCTTCGGCATCAGCGGCACCAACGCCCATCTCATCCTGGAGCAGGCTCCCGAGCACGCCGAGCAGGAGCCCGCCGACGCCGCCGGCCCGGTGCCGTGGGTGCTGTCGGCGCGCTCGGAGCAGGCGCTGCGCGCACAGGCGGCGCGGCTGCGGGACCTCGTCGCCGCCGACCCGTCGCTGTCGGCGGCCGACGTGGGGCGTTCGCTGGTGACGACCCGCTCGCTGTTCGAGCACCGCCAGGTCGTGCTCGGCACCGGGCGGGACGACCTGCTCGCCACCCTGTCCGCCGTCGCCGCCGGCGACGAGAACGGCGCGGTCTCCGCGCTCGCCGGTCCGGTCGGCCGTACCGTGTTCGTCTTCCCCGGCCAGGGCTCGCAGTGGGCCGGCATGGGGCGCGAACTGTGGGAGTCCTCCCCGGTGTTCGCCGAGCGGATGCGGGAGTGCGCCGACGCGCTGGCACCGTACGTGGACTGGTCCCTGCCCGACGTGCTCGGCGACGCCGAGGCACTCAAGCGCGTCGACGTCGTCCAGCCCGCCCTGTGGGCGGTGATGGTGTCGCTGGCCGAGCTGTGGCGCTCCTACGGCGTGGAGCCCGAGGCCGTCGTCGGCCACTCGCAGGGGGAGATCGCCGCCGCCTGTGTCGCCGGCGCCCTGTCCGTCGAGGACGCCGCGAAGGTGGTGGCGCTGCGGTCGAAGGCGATCCTGGCGCTGTCGGGACGCGGCGGCATGGTGTCCGTCGCGCTGCCCGCCCAGGAGGTCGCGGAGCGTCTCACGGACGGCCTGTCGATCGCGACGGTCAACGGACCCTCGTCCGTGGTGGTCTCGGGCGACGTCGCCGAACTCGACGCGCTGCTCGCCGCCTGCGAGAAGGACGACGTCCGGGCCCGCAAGGTCCCGGTGGACTACGCCTCGCACTCGGCGCACGTGGAGTCGATCCACGAGGAACTGGGGCGCGTGCTGACCGGACTTCAGCCGCGCCCGGCGAAGGTGCCGTTCTTCTCCACGGTGACGGCCGACTGGCTGGACACGACGACGCTGGACGCCGAGTACTGGTACACCAACCTGCGCCGCACGGTCCGCTTCGAGGAGGCGGTCAGGTCCCTGGCCGCACAGGGCTTCGGGTGCTTCGTCGAGGCGTCCCCCCACCCCGTCCTGACCATCGGTGTGGAGCAGACCCTGGACAGCGCGGGCGCCGAAGCCGTCGTCACGGGCACCCTGCGCCGCACCGAGGGCGGCCTCGCCCGCTTCCACCGCTCGGCGGCCGAGGCCTTCACGGCGGGCGTCGCGGTGTCGTGGGAGGCGGCCTTCCCGGGCACCGGAGGCCGGTTCGTCGACCTGCCCACGTACGCCTTCCAGCGGCAGCGCTACTGGATGAACGCACCCGCCGAGACCACCGCCGCCGGCACGTCGGACCACCCGCTGCTCGACGCCGTGATCGACCTGCCCGACGACGCGGAGCACGGCGGGATCGTGGGCAGCGGGCGCCTGTCGCCGGAGCGCCACCCCTGGCTCGCCGACCACGTGGTCCACGGCGCCGTCCTGGTACCGGCGGCGGTGCTGGCGGAGCTGGCGGTGTGGGCGGCGCACAAGGCGGGCTGCGACACCGTCGACGAACTGACCCTGGAGACCCCGCTGGTGCTGTCCCGGACGGCCGACCGCGAGATCCGCGTCGTCGTCGACGCCCGGCGGACGATCAGCGTGCACTCGCGCGGCGAGGGTGACGCCGGATGGACGCGCAACGCCGTCGGCGTCGCCGGAACCGGCGGCGCGGACACCGGCGAGGAGGAGAGCCTCGTCGCGTGGCCTCCCGCGGGCGCGGTCGGCGTCCCCTTCGAGGACGAGTACGTCAGGCTGTCCACCCTCGGATTCGCCCACGGGCCCCTGCTGCGCGGCCTCAAGCAGGTGTGGCGCCGCGACGACGTCCTGTACGCGGAGGTGGAACTGCCCGCGTCCGACGGCGCCGACCGCGGCGCGTTCCGGATCCACCCGGCCCTGCTCCACGCCGCGCTGCTCCCGCTCGGCCTCGGGCCGATCGTCGACGGCGACCGGCCCGAGGGCTGGCTGCCGTACCGCTGCACGGGTCTGCGCGTCGGCTCCACCGGGCCGGCCGCGCTGCGCGTCCGCCTCGCGCCCGCCGGGGAGAACGCCCTGTCCCTCACCCTCGCCGACCAGGACGGCACCCCGGCCGGCGGCATCGCGTCGCTGAGCCTGGCGCCCACCGACGTCACGCAGCTGACCGAGCTGGGCTTCGACCACCAGGACTCCCTTTTCCGGCTGGACTGGGTCCCCGTCCCGGTCCCGTCCGGCGGGGACGGCAGCCCGTACGCGGTGCTGGACCCGGGCGCCCCGGGCACCCCCTTCGGGGAATCCGACACCGTCACCGCGGCCCCGGGACGGGACGCGGCGGTCTTCACCGACCTCGCGGAACTCGCCGCGTCCGACGGGGAGATACCCCCCGTCGTCATCGCCGCCCTCGACGGGGCCGGCGCGGACGGCGACGACACGCCCGCCGCCGTCGAGCGCGCCCTCCACCGCGTGCTGCGCTGGACACGGGAGTGGCTCACCGAGGACCGGTTCTCCGACGCGCGCCTGGTCGTCGTGACGCGGGACGCGGTCCACGACGGCCGGCACCCCCGCACCGACCCGGCGGCGGCCGCCGTCTGGGGGTTCGTGCGCACCGCGCAGACCGAGAACCCCGGCCGCTTCACCCTCGTGGACACCGACGGCCTGCCCGCCTCCCTGGCCCGCGTGGCGGCCGCGGCCGCCACCGGTGAGGCCCAGCTCAAGATCCGCGACGGCCAGGTCAGCGTCCCGCACCTGGTCCACGCATCCGACCCGGCCCCGGCCCTCGACACCGCCCCGGCCCCCGATACAGCCCCGGCACCCGACACGGCCCCGGGCCACGACGCCGCCGACGGCACGTCGTCCGCGCTCGGCACCGGCACGGTCCTGGTCACCGGCGGCACCAGCGGCCTGGGCGCCAAGCTGGCCCGGCACCTCGTGGCACGGCACGGCGTGCACCGGCTGCTGCTCACCAGCAGGCGCGGACCGGCGGCCCCGGAGGCGGCGGCGCTGCGGGAGGAACTCGCCGACGCGGGCGCCCACGTCGACGTCGTCGCCTGCGACGTCACCAGCCGTGACTCCGTCGCCGCACTGATCGCCTCCGTCCCGGCCGCGCACCCGCTCACGGCCGTGATCCACTGCGCGGGCGTGCTCGACGACGGCGTCGTCCAGACGCTCACCGAGGACCGCGTGGACGCGGTCCTCGCGCCCAAGGTGCGCGGCGCCTGGCACCTGCACGAGCTGACCGCCCACCTCGACCTGTCCGCGTTCGTGCTGTTCTCCTCCGTCGCGAGCGTGCTTGGCACCGCCGGACAGGCCAACTACGCGGCGGCCAACGCCTTCCTCAACGGCCTCGCCGAGACCCGCCACGCCACCGGGCTGGCGGCCGCCTCGCTGTGCTGGGGCTTCTGGGCGGAACGCAGCGAGATGGTCGCCGACCTCGTCGACACGGACCTCGTGCGCCTGCGGCGCCAGGGCGTGCTGCCGATGTCGTCGCAGGAGGGGCTCGCCCTCTTCGACGCGGCGCTCACCCTGGACGAACCGGTGCTCGTGCCCGCCCGGCTGAGCCTCCCGGCGCCCGGCGCGGCGTCGCCGCTCCTGCGCGACCTGTCCGGCGCGCCCGGCGGACCCGGCGGCCCGGCACACCCGAACACCGCCGCCGGCGGACTCGCCCAGCGGCTGGCGTCCCTGCCGCCCCACGAGGCCCAGGCGGCGCTGCTCACCGCCGTCCGCGAGCAGACCGCCCTCGTCCTCGGCCACCCCGACACCGGGCGGATCAGCCCCACCGCCGCGTTCAAGCAACTGGGCATCGACTCGCTCACCGCGCTGGAGCTGCGCAACAAACTCGCGGCGGTGACCGGCCTGAAGCTGCCCACCACCCTCGTCTTCGACCACCCGAACCCGAGCGCCCTCGCCCGGTTCCTGAGCGAGAGCATCGCCCCCGAACCGGCGGCCGTCCCGGCATCACCGGCCGGACTCCTGGTCAAGGAGATCGAAGGACTGGGCGCCCGCCTGGAGGACGCGTTCCTCGACCTCGAAGGGGCGGACCAGGCGGCCATCTCCACACTGCTCGGCGAACTGCAGGGACGGGTCCGTTCGATGGCGAGCGCCGCGGCACCGGCCGGCATCGCCGACCAGATCACCTCGGCATCGGCGGGAGAGCTTCTCGCGCTGCTGGACCAAGAGCTCGGCTAGGGGAGAACGATGACCAACGACAACAACGCCGATGTTCTCGAGTACCTGAAGCGGACATCGATCGAGCTGCTCGAAACGCGCAAGCGCCTCCAGGAGGTGACGGAGGCCGCCGCAGAACCCATCGCCGTCGTGGGCGTCGCCTGCCGCTTTCCGGGCGGCGCCGCGTCCCCGGAGGCCCTGTGGGAGCTGGTGCGGGCGGGCGCGGACGTCATGTCGGACTTCCCCGACGACCGCAACTGGGACCTGGAGAACCTGTACGACCCGGATCCCGACCGGCCGGGCAGCTGCTATGCCCGCTCGGGCGGCTTCCTCTACGACGCGGGCGACTTCGACGCCGACTTCTTCGGCATCAACCCGCGCGAGGCGCTGGCCGCCGACCCGCAGCAGCGGCTGCTCCTGGAGACCTCGTGGGAGTCCCTGGAGCGAGCCGGCATCGACCCGGAGAAGCTGCGCGGCAGCGACACCGGCGTGTTCGCCGGCCTCGCCTACTTCGGCTACGGCAACCACTTCACCACCCCCGAGGCCATCTCGGGCTACGCGCAGACCGGTTCCCTGCTGAGCGTGGCCTCGGGCCGGGTGTCGTACACGCTGGGTCTGGAGGGCCCGGCCGTGTCCACGGACACCGCGTGCTCGTCGTCGCTGGTCGCGGTGCACCAGGCGGTGCAGTCGCTGCGGCAGGGCGAATGCGGCCTGGCCCTGGCCGGCGGCGTCACCGTCGTGGGCATGCCGCAGGTGTTCCGGGAGTTCTCGCGGCAGCGGGGCCTGTCCGCCGACGGACGCTGCAAGGCGTTCGCCGACGCGGCCGACGGCACCGGCTTCGCCGAGGGCGTCGGCATGCTGGTCCTGGAGCGCCTGTCGGACGCGCGGCGCAACGGGCGCCGGATCTGGGCGGTCATCCGCGGCTCGGCCGTCAACCAGGACGGCGCGTCCAACGGCCTGACCGCGCCGAACGGACCGTCCCAGCAGCGCGTCATCCGGGCGGCGCTGGCCAACGCCCGGCTCCAGGCGGCCGACGTGGACGCGGTGGAGGCCCACGGCACCGGTACGACGCTCGGCGACCCCATCGAGGCGCAGGCGCTGCTGGCCACCTACGGGCAGGACCGCGAGCCGGACAAGCCGCTGTGGCTGGGCTCGCTGAAGTCGAACATCGGGCACACGCAGGCCGCCGCCGGTGTCGGCGGCATCATCAAGATGATCATGGCGATGCGGCACGGAGTCCTGCCCCGCACGCTGCACGTGGACCGCCCCTCCACCCACGTGGACTGGACGGCCGGCGCGGTGGAACTGCTGACCGAGGCCAGACAGTGGCCCGGTACACCCGGCCGCCCCCGCCGGGCCGGCGTCTCCAGCTTCGGGGCCAGCGGCACCAACGCCCACCTCATCCTCGAAGAGGCCCCCGAGCCCGAACCGGCCGCCGACACCGCCGGGACCGGGCAGCCGGCCGCCACCACCGACCCCACCGACCCCGCACCGGCCGCCATCGGCGGCCCCGTGCCGTGGGTGCTGTCCGCGCGCTCGCCCCAGGCGCTGCGCGCGCAGGCCGACAAGCTGCGCGCGTTCGTCGCCGCCGACCCCGACGCGGACCTCGCCGACATCGGCGCCTCGCTGGTGTCGACCCGGTCGTCGTTCGAGCACCGCGCGGTTGTCGTGGGCCGCGACCGCGACGACCTGCTGAACGCCCTCACGGCGCTCGGCGACGGCGACGAATCCCCCGCCGTCGTACGGGGCGAGGCCGGTGAACCCGGCGAGCGCGTCTTCCTGTTCCCGGGCCAGGGCGCCCAGTGGACCGGCGTCGCGCGGGAGCTGTACGACACCTTCCCCGTCTTCGCGCGGACCCTCGACGAGGTCTGCCGGCACTTCGACGCCCACCTCCCCTTCGCCCTGAAGCCCCTGCTCCTCGCCGACGAGCCCGAGGGACGCGGACGCACCGACGTCATGCAGCCGGCGCTGTTCGCCCTCCAGGTCGCCCTGTACCGGCTCCTCACCCGGTACACCCCCCGGCCCGACCGCCTGATCGGCCACTCCGTCGGCGAGATCGCCGCCGCCCACGTCTCCGGCGTCCTCGACCTCGACACCGCGACCCGGCTCGTCGCCGCCCGCGGACGCGTCATGCAGGCCGTCACCGAGCCCGGCGCCATGCTCGCCGTACGCGCCCCGCTCGCCGAGGCCGAGACGCTGCTCGCCCCGTACACCCGGGTCGGTCTCGCCGTCGTCAACGGACCCGAGTCGGTGGTGCTCGCGGGCCTGCGCGACGAGGTCCACGACCTGCGCGACCGGCTCGTCGCCGACGGCAGGTCCGCGAAGCTGCTCCCGGTCGACCACGCCTTCCACTCCCCGCTCATGGACTCCGTCCTGGACGAGTTCGCCCAGGCCCTCGGCGCGCTGCCCGCCGACGGCGAGCTGTCGGTCCCGATCGTGTCGACGCGCCTGGGCCGCGAGGCCACGCTCGAGGAGCTGACGTCCGTCGAGCACTGGGTGCGGCACGTGCGCGAGCCCGTGCGCTTCCACGACGCGGTGGAGCGGGCCCGCGAGGCGGGAGCGGACGTCTTCGTCGAGGTCGGTCCGGGCTCCACGCTTGCCGGCCTCCTCAAGGACGCCTTCGCCGGCCAGGGCGTCGACGACGCGGTGGTCCTCTCCACGTCGCGCAAGGGCCGCGGGCCGGCCGACGCGCTGACCGGCGCGCTCGCCGGGCTCCACGTACGGGGTGTGCCGGTGGACTGGACCGCTCTGTTCGGGCCGCGCCCGCCGGTCGACCTTCCGACATACGCGTTCCAGCGGCAGCGGTACTGGATGGACTTCCTCGCCGGACAGCGCTCCGCGGACGTCACCTCGGCCGGCCTGTCGGCCCCCGGCCACCCCCTTCTGAGCGCCGTGGTGGAGCACCCCGGCACCGACGAGGTGGTCTTCACCGACCTGTGGTCCCTGCGCACCCACGACTGGATCGCCGACCACGCCGTGTTCGGCGCGGTCGTCGTCCCGGCCACCGCCTACCTGGACCTGGCGCTGTCGGCGGGCGAGCACGTCGGGTGCGGCACGGTCGAGGAACTGACCCTGGCCGTACCCCTGATCCTGCCCGACACCGGCGACGTGCGCGTACGGGTCGCCGTCGGCGCGGCGGACGAGACCGGCCGCCGCTCGCTGGAGGTGTACGCGCGTCCCGGCGAGGACGGCCCGGCGGAGGGCGGCTGGACCCGCCACGCGGCGGGCACCCTGTCACCGGACACGCCGGCCGCCGACGCCGACGACACCCGTGCGCTCGCCGCGTGGCCGCCGGCCGGGGCGGAGCGGGTCGGCATCGAGGACCTCTACGACTCCTTCACCGACGCCGGCTTCGACTACGGCCCGGCGTTCCGCGGGCTGCGCGAGGTCTGGCGCCGCGGCGACGACCTGTTCGCCCTCGCCACCCTGCCCGAGAGCGCCGAGGTGGCCGGCGCCGGGTTCACCCTGCACCCGGCGCTGATGGACACCGTCCTGCACGCGGCCGTGGCCGGCGGAGCCGTCCCGGTGACGGGCGGCCAGGGCTGGATGCCCTTCTCGTGGTCCGGCGTCCACGCGCCCGGCGCGTGCGGCGCGACCGTACGCGTCCGGCTCCACGCCGCCGCCGAGGGCGTCGTGTCCCTGACCCTCGCCGACGAGCGCGGCCGCCGCGTCGCGCACGTCGAGGCGCTGACGTTCCGCCCCGCCAGCGCCGAGCAGGTGCACGCGGCGCACGGCGGACAGCAGCGGTCGCTGTACGAACCGCACTGGCGGTCGGCCCGGCAGGGCGAGGGCGAGACCCACCGCGGGCCGTGGGGCGTACTCGGCGCGAAGGACGGGCAGGCCGCCCGCCTCGCCGCAGCCGACGACGCACGCGCCGTCCTCCACGAGTCCCTCGACGAGGTGCTCCGGACAGAGGCGCAGGCGCCCCGGCACCTCATCCTGTGCCTGGACGACATCGTCACCGACGGCCCCGACCCGCTCACCGCGGCCGCGAACGCCGACAAGCACGTCCTCGCCCTCCTCCAGCGCTTCCTCGCCGAGGAACCGCTCGCCGACTCCACCCTGGTCGTCCTCACCCGCCTGGCCCAGGACACCGGTACGGGCGAGAGCGTCGAGAGCCTGCCCGGCGCGTCCGTGTGGGGCCTGGTCCGTTCCGCCCAGACCGAGCACCCCGGCAGGTTCCGGCTGCTGGACATCGACGACGAGGAAACCTCCCGCTCCCGCCTCGCGGACGCCCTCGCCCTCCCCGAGGACCAGCTCGCCCTGCGCGACGGCACGGCCCTCGTCCCCCGCCTCGCGCCGGCCGCACCCGCGGACCACCGCATCGAGCCTCCGGCCGACGGCACCCACCGCCTCGGCATCCCGAACAAGGGAACCCTGGAGAACCTGACCTGGGTGCCCTGCCCCGAGGTGAACGAGCCCCTGACGAGCGGGCAGGTCCGCATCGCCGTACACGCCGCCGGGCTCAACTTCCGCGACGTCACCATCGCCCTGGGCCTGATCGACCGTACGGCCATCGACGCCGGGCTCGGCAGCGAGGGCG
The DNA here is from genome assembly GCF_055578235.1 of Streptomyces sp. NPDC033136. Lineage (NCBI taxonomy): Bacteria > Bacillati > Actinomycetota > Actinomycetes > Kitasatosporales > Streptomycetaceae > Streptomyces > Streptomyces sp. NPDC033136. The sequence goes on along the minus strand of NZ_JBVIPD010000029.1, from coordinate 47,550 downwards.
CCGGAGTCGTCCTCGAAGTCGCCGACGACGTGACCGGCTTCGCGCCGGGCGACCGGGTGACCGGCATCTTCTCCGGTGCCTTCGGCCCCGTGGCCGTCGCCGACCACCGCATGCTCGTACCCGTCCCGGACGGCTGGAGCTACGCCGAGGCCGCGTCCATGCCGTGCACCTTCCTCACCGCCTACTACGCGCTCTTCCGCGCCACCGAGCTGGAGAAGGGACAGCGGATCCTGGTCCACGCCGCGGCCGGTGGCGTCGGCATGGCCGCCGTCCAGCTCGCCCGGGACGTCGGCGCCGAGGTCTACGCCACCGCCAGCCCGGCCAAGTGGCCCGCCCTGCGCGCCCTGGGCATCGACGACGCGCACCTGGCGTCCTCGCGCGACCTGGAGTTCGCCGGGAAGTTCCTGGAATCCACCGGCGGGCGCGGTGTGGACGTCGTCCTCAACTCCCTCGCGCACGACTTCGTCGACGCCTCCCTGACCCTGCTGCCCGGCGGCGGCACGTTCCTGGAGATGGGCAAGACCGACATCCGCGACCCCCAGCGGGTGGCGGCCGACCACCCCGGAGTCGCGTACCGGGCGTTCGACCTCTACGCGTCCGGCCCGGACACGATCCACGCCATGTTCCAGGAGGTCATGGCCCTGTTCGCCGACGGACGGGTGCGGCTGAGCCCGGTCTCCGTGCGTCACATCCGCGACGCGCGCGGCACTTTCCGCGAGATGAGCCAGGGCCGCCACGTCGGCAAGCTGGTCTTCGAACTGGGCGACACCCTCGGCGGCGGCACGGTGCTGGTCACCGGCGGGACCGGCGGCGTCGGCTCGGTCGTGGCGCGGCACCTCGTCGCCGAACGCGGTGTGCGCAGCCTCGTCCTGGCCGGCCGCCGGGGCACGGCGGCCGACGGCGTCACCGAACTGGTCGCGGACCTGGAGGGCGCGGGCGCCACCGTCCGGGTCGTGGCCTGCGACGTCGCGGACCGGGCCGCGGTGGCCGGCCTGCTCGCCGACATGCCGCCCCGGTACCCGCTGACGGCCGTCGTCCACGCGGCCGGCACCCTGGCCGACGGCACCGTGGAGTCGCTGACCGCCGAGAGCCTCGACCACGTCCTGGCCGCCAAGGCCCGCGGCGCGGTCAACCTGCACGAACTGACCCGGGACCGCCCCCTGTCGGCGTTCGTCCAGTTCTCCGCCCTCGCCGGCACCCTCGGCACCGCCGGACAGGCCAACTACGCCGCCGCCAACGCCTTCCTGGACGGTCTGGCGGCGCGGCGCAGGGCGTCCGGCCTGCCCGGCACCTCGCTGTGCTGGGGCTGGTGGGAACAGAGCAGCGGCATGACCGGGGACCTGGACCAGGCCGACCTCTCCCGGCTGCGGCGGATGGGCATCGCCCCGATGCCGACCGCCGAGGCACTTGCCCTGTTCGACGCGGCGTGCGTCCTCGACAAGCCGGTCCTCGTGCCGGCCCGGGTGGACGTCGCCGCGCTGCGGGGCAGGACCGGCGGTGACGTGCCGCCGCTGCTGCGCGACCTCGCCGACGGCGGCCGCCCGCGCCGCGACCGGGCGAACACCGCCGGGGACGGCGGCTCCCAGGGCCTGGCCGCCAGGCTGGCAGCCCTGCCGGCCGACGAGGCGGAGGCGGCCGTCCTGGACTGGGTCCGCGACCAGGTCGCCGTCGTGCTCGGACACCCCTCCGGCGCGGCCGTCAACGTGGACCAGGCGTTCACCCAGCTCGGATTCGACTCGCTGACCTCCGTCGAACTGTGCAACCGCCTGGCCTCCTCGACCGGCCTGCGCCTGCCGACCACCCTCGTCTTCAGCTACCCGACCCCGCGTGAGCTGAGCGAGCACCTGCACGGCCTGCTGCGCCCGGCCGCGGACACCGGCACGGACGCTGACGGGGACGAGGACGCGCGGATCCGGGAAGCGCTGCGGAACGTGTCGGTCGACAGCCTGCGCGCCGCCGGCCTCCTGGACCTGGTCCTGGCCTGCGCGGACACCCCGCACCCGGCGGACGACGGCACGCCCGCGGCGGACGCGGACGCGGGCGTTGACGAACTGACCGACCTGGACCTGGAAGCACTGGTCGACCTGGCCTTGGACGAGAAGAGGTAAGTGACATGACCAACTCCGCGGATCGCACAGCGGACGGCGCGGACCGGGTCCAGCGGGCGCTCCGCACGCTGCTGGAGGAGCGCGACCGCCTCCGGCAGGAGAACGAGGCCATGAAGGCCGGCCGCGGCGAGCCCATCGCCGTGGTGGCCATGGCGTGCCGCTACCCGGGCGGCGTGTCCTCGCCCGAGGACCTGTGGGGCGTGGTGCGCGGCGGCCTGGACGTCGTGGACGACTTTCCGAAGGACCGCGGCTGGCGCGACGTGTACGACCCCGACCCCGACGCCGCCGGCAGCTCGCACACCCGCCAGGGCGGGTTTCTGAGCGACGTGGCGGGCTTCGACGCCGAGTTCTTCGGCATCAGCCCGCGCGAGGCGCTCGCGGTCGACCCGCACCACCGCCTGCTGCTGGAGACGTCCTGGGAGGTCTTCGAACGGGCCGGCATCGTCCCCGCCGACGTGCGCGGCGCCGACGTCGGCGTCTTCTCCGGCGTCAGCTCCTCCGAGTACGGCTGGCGCTTCCTGGACAACAGCCCCGAGGAACTGGAGGGCTACCTGCTGTACGGCAGCGCGCTGAGCGTCGCCTCCGGCAGGGTGGCGTACCAACTGGGCCTGACGGGACCCGCGGTGTCCGTGGACACGGCGTGCTCGTCGTCCCTGGTGGCCCTGCACATGGCGGTGCAGTCCCTGCGGTCGGGGGAGTGCTCCCTCGCGCTGGCGGGCGGCGCGTCGGTCATCTCGACGCCCGCGATGTTCGTGGAGTTCTCCCGGCTGGGCGCCCTGTCGGCGGGCGGCCGCTGCAAGGCCTTCGCCGACGGCGCCGACGGCACCGGCTGGGCCGAGGGCGTCGGCGTCCTGCTGCTGGAGCGGCTGTCCGACGCCCGCCGCAACGGCCACCCGGTGCTGGCCGTCGTCCGCGGCAGCGCGGTCAACCAGGACGGGGCCAGCAACGGCCTGACCGCCCCCAACGGCCGCGCCCAGGAGAAGGTGATCCGCAAGGCACTGGCCAACGCCGGCGTCGCCCCGGGCGAGGTCGACCTGGTCGAGGCCCACGGCACCGGAACCGTCCTGGGCGACCCCATCGAGGCGGGCGCGGTGCTCGCCGCCTACGGGCAGGGCCGGGCCGAGGACCGGCCGCTGTGGCTGGGGTCGCTGAAGTCGAACCTCGGGCACGCCATGGCCGCCGCCGGCGTTGGCGGCGTCATCAAGACCGTGATGGCCCTGCGCCACGGGTACCTCCCGAAGACCCTGCACGTGGACGCGCCCACCTCGCACGTCGACTGGTCCTCCGGCGACGTCGAACTGCTCGTCGAGGGCCGCGAGTGGACCCGCGCCGACGCTCCCCGGCGGGCCGGGGTGTCGTCCTTCGGCGTCAGCGGCACCAACGCGCACGTCGTCCTGGAGGAGGGACCGCCCGAGGAGCGGGTGGACGAGGAGCGGGCGGACGAGGACGGGCCCGGGGCGGGCGTCGTCGGCAGACTCGTGCCGTGGGTGGTGTCGGGCCGGAGCGCGGCGGCCCTGCGGGCGCAGGCGGGCAGGCTCCGCGACATCGCCGCCGCCGGCACGGACCTGGACCTCGCCGGCGTCGGCTGGTCCCTGGTGTCGGGCCGGTCGGCGTTCGAGCACCGCGCGGTGGTGCTCGGCCGCGACCAGGACGAGCTGCTGAACGGTCTGACGGCGCTCGGCGACGGCGCGGAGTCCGCCGCCGTGGTGAGCGGCGTCGCCGCCGGCACGGGCCCGGTCGCTTTCGTGTTCCCCGGCCAGGGCTCGCAGTGGGTCGGCATGGGACGCCAGTTGTACGACGCCTTCCCGGTCTTCGCCGAGTCCCTGGACGCGTGCGCCGACGCCCTGGCCGAGTGGGTCGACTGGTCGCTGCTCGACGTGGTGCGCGGCGTGGAGGGGGCACCGGACCTGGACCGGGTGGACGTGGTCCAGCCGGCGCTGTTCTCCGTGATGGTGTCCATGGCCGCCCTGTGGCGGTCCTGGGGAGTGGAGCCGGCCGCGGTGGTCGGACACAGCCAGGGCGAGATCGCCGCCGCGTACGTGTGCGGCGCACTGTCCCTGCGGGATGCCACCCGGGTCGTGGCGCTGCGCAGCAAGGCCCTCGTGGACCTGATCGGCCACGGCGGCATGGCATCGGTCGCCGAGTCCGCCGACGTCGTGGCGGAACGCCTCGCTCCGTGGGAGGGGAGGGTCAGCGTCGCCGTCGTCAACGGCCCACGCTCCGTGGTGGTGTCCGGCGAACCGGACGCGCTCGACGAGTTCGTCGAGAAGATGAAGGCCGACGGCGCCCAGGCCCGGCGGATATCCGTCGACTACGCCTCCCACTCCCACCACGTGGCCCGGGTCCGCGACCAGGTGACCGCCGCGCTGTCCGGCGTCAGCCCCAGCACCTCGAAGCTGCCGTTCTACTCGACCCTGTACGGCGAGAAGACCGACACCGCACGGCTGGACGCCGGTTACTGGTACGACAACCTGCGCGAGAAGGTCGTCTTCGAGACGTCCGTGCGGCGGCTGGCCGAGGACGGCTTCCGGGTGTTCGTGGAGATGAGCCCGCACCCCGTGCTGACCGTCCCGGTGCAGGAGACCGTCGAGGACGTGGCCGACGCGCTGGTCCTGTCGTCGACGCGACGGGACCGGGACGAGGTGGAGGCCGTCCTCGGCTCGCTGGCCCAGTTCCACGTCCACGGCGGGTCCGTCGACTGGTCCGCCCTGTTCACCACCCGCCGCCGGGTGGACCTGCCGACGTACGCGTTCCAGCGGCGGCGGTACTGGCTGAACCCCGCGCACACCGCGCCCACCGCGCAGCTGCCCGCGACGGAGCAGCCCCCCGCCGACGACGACACCCTCGTCCCCCTGTCGGAGCGGATCGCCGGCCTGGGCGACGACGACGCCCGCGCCCTCGTCCTCGACCACGTCCTGGAACGGGTCGCCCTCGTCCTCGGGCACTCCGCCGACCAGGTGGTCGACCCCGACGAGGAGGTCCTGAAGATGGGCTTCGACTCGATGCTCTCGGCGGAGCTGAGCAAACGCCTCACCGCGTCCACCGGGCTCAGACTGCGGGCGAACATGGTGCTGCGGCACCCGACCCCTCGCCTGATCGCCGAGCACGTCACGACCTCGCTGGCGGGCGGCGGCACCCGCTGAACGACCGCGCCACGGTGAACCCCGAGCCCCGGGGCGGGGGGGGGGGGGGGGGGGGGGGGGGGGGGGGGTGCGGGGGGGGGGGGGGGGGGGGGGGGGGGGGGGGGGGGGGGGGGGGGGGGGGGGGTGGTGTGTGG
>NZ_JBVIPD010000029.1:0-42155 GCF_055578235.1 Streptomyces sp. NPDC033136 | reverse complement strand
ATTTTGGGGGGCATGAAAGTATGGACAGAAACCGAGAGAAAGGAAAACACGAAGTCATGGGCACAAGGTACTAAAGCGGTCCTCTCCGTAGCTTCCCCCCCCGCGACTGTCCCGCCGGCGGGACACCGCGAGGCCCTGGGCGGCCTGTCCCGCCGGGCACCGAGTTGTCTTGTACGGCCGCAACACCCCCCCGGAAGATGGGGGCGATCTGTGAATTCTTCCGTTACCCGGGCCTGTCTGCTGAGGGGTTGATCTGTGTGCCTTCGTTCGGTGCGTCGTCTGCGCATGAAGGGATGTGGCGGGCGCAGCACATGGCTCCCGACACGCCGAATCACGCGCTGACCATGTGGGATGTGGACGGGGACCTGGACGCGGCCGTCATGGAGTCCGCGTTCCGGCACGTCATGGGCGAAGCGGAAGTGCTCCGCGTCAACTTCGCCGACCACGACGGCGAACTGCGGCTCGTACCCCGGGAACTGGGGGACTGGCGGCCCTTCCACCTCGACCTCAGCGCCGAGGCCGACCCCGAGCAGGCGGCCCGCGACGCGCTCGCCGACCTGGTGCGCGAGCCGTTCGACCTGGGACGGGACCTGCTGTTCCGGCTGGGTGTGGTCCGGCTCGCCGCCGACCGCTCCCTCCTGGTGATCGCCTACCACCACCTCATATCCGACGGGTTCGGCGCGGGCGGCATGCTGTCCCGGCGCCTCGCCGAGGTCTACACGGCCCTGGTGCGCGGCGAGCCGGTCCCCGAGCTGCCCCACCCGTGGGACGTCGAGTCCTTCGCGGCCGAGGCCGTCGAGTACCGGGGCTCGCAGCGGTTCACCGAGGACACGGCCTTCTGGCGCGACTACCTCAAGGACGCGCCGGCGCCCGCGCAGGTCCCCCGCGTCGCCCTGTCCGACGCGCAGCGCTCGGCGCTCTCCGAACCGCTCAGCAGCGCCGACCGCTGGTCGGAGGTGGCCGAGACCATCGGCATGGTCAGCCGCACGCTGACCGTCCCGCGGGCCGAGGCGGACACGTGGACCGAGACCGCGAAGTCCATGGGCCTGTGGATGTCGCAGCTGCTCACCGCGTCCGCCGCGGTCTACTTCCGGCACCGCTGCGACCGCCCCGAGTTCCTCCTGTCGCTCGCCGTCGGCAACCGCGTCGGCGTGGCCAGCAGGACCCCCGGCCTGGCCGTCAACGTGGTGCCGGTACGCGTCGCCGTCCCCCTCGGCGCGACCTTCACCGACATCGCCGACACCCTCGTCGACGAGACGTACGAGATCTTCGACCACGCCGCCTGCCACTACTCGGACATCCAGCGCGCCGCCGGCACCGTCCTGAGCGGCCGCGGCAGCTTCGGCACCGTCATCAACGTCGTCGAGTTCGTGGAACGGCTCCACTTCGGCGACAGCCCGGCCCGCTACTCCGGCGCGACGACCGGCACCTTCGAGGAACTGTCGATCGGCGTCTACACCGACGGCAGCGCCGACAGCGACCTCTACATCCGCCTCGACGCCCCGGCCAACCTCTACCACCGCGCGGAACTGCGCTTCATCGGCGAGGAGCTGATCGCGCACATCCGCGCCACGGTCACCGCCGGCGCGCAGCCGGCCGGCGCGCTGGACGTGGTCTCCGGCCCCGAACGGCACCAGGTGCTCCGGGCGCCCAACGACACCCAGGCACCGCTGCCCGAGGCGACGGTCGCGGACCTGCTCGCCCGGCAGACGGAGCGGGACCCCGACGCCGTCGCCCTGGTCCACGGCGACACGGCCCTCACCTACCGGGAACTGGACGAGCGGTCGGACCGCCTCGCCGGGGAACTGCGCCGGCGAGGCGTCGGCCCCGAGACGGTCGTGGCGGTGGCGATGCCCCGCTCGGCCGGCCTGGTCACCGCCCTGCTGGCCGTGGTGAAGGCGGGCGGAGCCTACCTGCCCGTCGACCCGGCGTCCCCGGCCGAGCGGATCCGCTCCCAGGCCGGCACCGGCCCGGCACGCCTCCTGCTCACCGACACGGCGACCGCCGGTACCCTCCCCGCCGGTCTCGACGTGCCCGCGCTCGTGTGCGACGACCTCCGCCCGGACACCGCCGACGGCGGCACGCCCGAGGCATCCGCCCCGTCGCCCGCCCACCCGGACGCCCTGCTGGCCGTGCTGTACGGCTCCGGATCGACCGACGCGGACACAGCGGTTTCGCTGACCCACCGGAACCTGCTCCGGTTCGTCCTCGACCGGCACTGGAAGGACGGCGGCCGCGGCACCGTGCTGTGGCACGCGCCGCACACCGGTGACGCCCTCGCCCTCGAAGTGTGGGCGCCGCTGCTGAACGGCGGCCGCGTGGTCGTCGCCCCCGAGGGACAGCTCGACGCCGACACGCTGACCGAGGCGCGAGCCGCGCACGGCATCACCACCGTGTGGCTGCCCGCCGGCCTCTTCTCGGAGATCGCGGCGGGACACCCCGAGCGCCTCGCCGGACTGCGCGAGGTCTGGACCGGCGGCGACCGCGTGTCCGCGGCGGCGCTGCGCCGGGTCCGCGAGGCCTGCCCCGAGCTGACCATCGTCCACGGCCACGGCCCGACGGAGACGACCGTGTTCGCCGCCCGCCACCGCCTGCCCGCCGGCGAACCGGTGCGCCACGCGGACGCGGTCGGCCGCCCCATGGACAACACCGCCCTCTACGTCCTGGGCCCGGGACTGGCACCCGTCCCCGCCGGCGTGACCGGTGAACTGTACGTGGCCGGGCCCGGCGTGGCACGCGGCTACGCCGGACACCCCGGACGGACCGCCGAGCGCTTCGTGCCCTGCCCGTTCGGTCCGGCCGGCGCGCGCATGTACCGGACCGGCGACCGGGTGCGCTGGGGCACCGACGGCCGCCTCGACTACGTGGCCCGGGCCGACGCCCAGGCGGATGTGCGCGGCGTACGGGTCGAGCTGGCCGAGGTCGAGGAGGTGCTGTCCGAGTACAGCGGCCTCGCCCGGTCCGTCGTGGTCGTCCGGGAGGACGCCACCGGCCAGCAGCGCCTCGTCGCCTACGTGGTCCCGGTGGCCGGCCGGACCGTCACCGCCGACGAACTGCGCCGGTTCGCCGCGGGATGGCTGCCGGAGTCCATGGTGCCGTCCCTTTTCATGGTGCTGGAGCGCCTGCCGGAGACGGCCGGGGGCAGGGTCGACCGGGCGTCGCTGCCGGAACCCCGGTTCGACGACGGGACGTACCGCGCACCGCGCAACGACACCGAACGGGCCCTGGCCAAGGCCTTCGCCGAGGTGCTCGAACTGGACCGGGTGGGCATCGACGACGACTTCTTCGACCTCGGCGGCAACTCGCTGCGGGCGATCCGCCTGGTCGGCCTGATCCGGGCCGAGCTGGACCAGGAGGTGTCCATCCGCAGACTGTTCGCGGCGCGCACCGTCACCGGCCTGTCCGACATGTGGCGCGACCTCGCCCAGTCCAGCAGGCCGGCCCTGCGCAGGCGGACGAAGGCGGGCGCGGTCCTCTGAGTCGCTGTCCGCACCGGGACCTCCGGAACATCCGGCGACGCGGGTCGGCCGGGTGCAGGGAGGTCCCGGTGCCGGGCGATCCCGGTTACCGGGCGGTCCGGGCCGCTCACCCCGGCCGGGCAGGCCGTCACTGGTACGGGATGTCGACGCCGGCCGCGCGCAGGTTCGCCTCGAGCCGCTCGGTCAGCCGGGCAGCCGCCGGCGCCTGCTCCTCCCGGTGGTGGTTGATCAGCCCGTAGCGGGTGGCGGCGTCGGGCCTGGCCCGGAACTCGGCCGGCATCGTCAGCAGTTCGCGGTCGGCCAGCAGCTCGGTGGACAGGTCGGATGCGAGCTGGTCGAGCCGCGGATCGTCCGGATCCCACGACTCGACGTCCTGGCAGAGCTTCATCAGCTCGATGTACCGGGGATGGGCGAGCTGGCGTTCGAGCTGGACCACGAGGCTGTCGAAGATCTCCGGTACCAGGGTACGGGCCAGCATCAGGGCTTCCTGCTGGAGGGCCACGTAGTCGGCACTGAAGCCGAGCTCGGCGAGCCGGTCCAAGGCCGCACAGGCGCGCTCGGGCAGCAGGAGCCGGTCGCCGGCGGCGAGCCGGCGCAGCGCCGCGCGGCGCGCGATCAGCTCCTCGATCCGGTCGTTGAGCCGCCGCTCGACATCCTCCAGGGCGGAGGCGAACCGCTCGGGACCCGCGTCGAGCAGGTCCCTGATCTCGGCCAGCGGCACACCCGCTCCGGCGAGCGTGCGGACCTGGACCAGCCGCAGCATGTCGGATGATCCGTACCGGCGGTAACCGGAGCTGTCGCGCTCCGGTTCGTCGACCAGGCCGAGCCGGTGGTAGTGGCGCACGGCCTTCACCGTGACGCCGGCGAACGCGGCCGCCTGACCGATCGTCAGTCCGTACACCATCTGCTCAGTGGGCCCCTTGGTCGTGCGTGGCCGCGATCTCGCGGACGGCCTCGGCGACGGCCCGGAAGTCCTTGCGCAGAATGCGGGAGTGGTTGCTCGCGACCTTCGCGCTGACCCGCAGGTGCGGGTTCCGGGCGAGCACCGGGTCGAGCGAGGCCCGCATCCGCTCCATCTCCTCCCGGCCCCCGCCGAGGTTGCCGTCCGTGGCCAGGACGTACCGTACCGGGTAGGTCGCGCGGTCGAGGACCGGCCCGAGGGCGGCGCAGATCTCGTTGATCTCGATGTTGATCTCGGCATGCTGGGCGGAGGTCATCCGCGCGGACAGACCGAACGGGCGCAACAGCGGCAGCAGCAGGCGCATCCGGCGGAACAGGCGCCGGATCCGCTCACGGGCCTCCTCGCCGGTGATGCCGTACGGCACGGCGCCGTCCACGGGCACCACTCCCAGGACGCGGTCGGGGTTCCGGTCGGCCCAGTGGACGGCCAGCGCCGCACCGTAGGACCACCCGACGAGCAGCGGACGGTCCACGCCGGTCGCCTCGAGAACGGCGTCGAGGTCTCGGACACACGCTTCGAAGGAGTAGTCCGCCGACCGCCGGGACCGGCCGCGGGCCCGCTCGTCGTACGTGATGTGCCGCCATCCGGTGCCGAGTTCGGCGATCAGGGGCCGCCAGGGCCGGTGGCCGCAGTAGGAGCCGTTCAGGTAGACGACGGGAAGGCCGGGGCCGCGCGTGTCGGTGACGGACAGGGCCGTGTCGTCGACGGGGAGCATGCCGGTCCGGGACGAAGCGGTGGAAGTGGTCATGTGCTTCAGCGTCCACCCTGCCCCTGGGTCAGGGTCAACCGACGGCATCGAGCCAGGATCTGAGCCCGACCGTCGGTCCGCGCGCTCAGGCAGCGGCGGTACCGGCGAGCCACCCCTCGGTGACGACCACGGCGATCTGATGGATGTGGTCGGCGAGGTAGAAGTGGCCGCCGGGGAAGACCTTCAGGGCGAAGTCACCACGGGTGTGCTCCCGCCATGTCCGAGCCTCCCGCACCGTCACCATCGGGTCGCGGTCCCCGATCAGGGCGGTGATCGGAGCGGCGAGCGGCTCTCCCTCACGCCAGGTGTACGAGGCGAGGGCCCGGTAGTCGGCCCGCAGCGCCGGCAGCACCAGCTCCAAGAGCTCGGGGTTGTCGAGCATGGCCTGATCGGTGCCGCCCAGCCTGCGCACCTCGGCCAGCACGTCGGCGTCGTCGTAGAGGAGGTAGTGGGCGCTCTTCCCGGCGTCCGGAGCGCCCCGGCCGGACAGGAACAGCCGCTCGGGGGCCGGCAGTCCGGCCGTGCGGAGCAGCCGGGCCGTCTCGAAGGCGACGAGCGCGCCCATGCTGTGGCCGAACAGGGCGTACGGCCGTCCGGGGTCCGCGGCCACGTCGCGGGCCAGTTCCTCGGCCACCGCCTCGACGAGCCGGTCCAGGGCCGTGAACGGCGCTTCGTTGTACCGGTCCTGGCGCCCCGGGTACTGCACCGCCACCACGTCGAAGTCCGCCGGCAGCGTACGCGCGAGCTGGGTGTACGCCGTCGCGGAGCCTCCCGCGTGCGGGAAGCACACGAGCCGCGGCCCGTCCCCCGCCGTCGTGGTGAAGCGCCGGAACCACTCGCTGTTCACAGTTGGTGTGTCCCTTCGTCTGTGCCGGCCGACCGGCCCGGCACTGCGCGGAGGGCCCGCCGGTGCCCACGGGGGTGGGGGGCGCCGACGGGCGACCGGATGCCCCGCGAGAGCTCGCGCCCGTCCGCATCGGAGCTCACCACCCGAGCGTCGCGCCCCGCCCTCGACGGCTGCTCGCAGGCCGGTGGAGAGCCCGCGCGGCGGCATCATCCCGCACTCCATCCGGCTTCGAGCGACATGACAGAGGCTTCCCGGTGGTTCATGACGACGGCTGGAAGGGGACCTCATGACAGCCCTGGACGACAAGCCGGTCGGGCAGCGGCGCGGCACGGTCGCCGAGCTCGAGGCCGTACGGATCGCCGTGCGTGAAGGGCCCGGCGAGAAGGCCACCGAGGCCCAGCACGCCAAGGGCAAGCTCACCGCCCGGGAACGGCTCTCACTCCTCTTCGACGACGGCCGCTTCACCGAGGTCGAGGGGCTGCGCCGGCACCGGGCGACCGGCTTCGGCCTGGAGGACCGGCGCCCCCACACCGACGGTGTGGTCACCGGCTGGGGCCGGGTGTCCGGACGCACCGTCTTCGCCTACGCCCACGACTTCCGGATCTTCGGAGGCTCCCTCGGCGAGGCGCACGCCGAGAAGATCCACAAGATCATGGACATGGCCGCCACCGCCGGCGCCCCGATCGTGGGCCTGTGCGACGGCGCCGGGGCGCGCATTCAGGAAGGCGTGACCGCGCTCGCCGGCTACGGCGGCATCTTCCAGCGCAACGTCCGCAACTCCGGGGTCGTCCCCCAGATCAGCGTCATGATGGGCCCCTGCGCGGGCGGGGCGGCCTACTCCCCGGCCCTGACCGACTTCGTGTTCATGGTGCGCGGCACCTCGCAGATGTTCATCACGGGTCCGGAGGTGGTGAAGGCCGTCACCGGAGAACGGATAAGCCAGGACGAACTGGGCGGCGCCGACACCCACGCCACCCGCTCCGGGGTCGCCCACTTCGCCTACGACGACGAGGAGAGCTGCCTCGCCGACGTCCGTCACCTGTTGTCCTACCTGCCCGCCAACAACCGCGAGCTGCCGCCGGCACAGCCCTGCGGCGACCGGCCCGACCGGCTCACCCCGGCCCTGTACGACCTGGTGCCGACCGAGCCCAGACACGCGTACGACATGCGGGGGGTCATCGAGGAGTTCGTCGACGCCGGCGACTACTTCGAGGTCCACGAGGCCTGGGCGCCCAACATGGTGTGTGCCCTGGCCCGCCTGGACGGCCACACCGTCGGCATCGTCGCCAACCAGCCCGCCTCCCTCGCCGGGGTCCTCGACATCAAGGGCAGCGAGAAGGCGGCCCGGTTCGTGCAGATGTGCGACTCCTTCAACATCCCGCTCGTGACACTGGTGGACGTGCCGGGGTTCCTGCCCGGCGTCGACCAGGAGCACGGCGGCATCATCCGGCACGGCGCGAAACTCCTCTACGCGTACTGCAACGCCACCGTCCCCCGCGTCCAGTTGATCCTGCGCAAGGCCTACGGGGGCGCCTACATCGTCATGGACTCCCGCTCCATCGGCTCGGATCTGTCGCTGGCCTGGCCCGGCAACGAGATCGCGGTGATGGGCGCGGAGGGCGCCGCGGGCGTCGTCTTCCGGCGCGAGATCGCCGCCGCCGCTGACCCCGAGGCCGCCCGCGAGCAGTACATCAAGGAGTACCGGGACCAGCTCATGCACCCGTACTACGCCGCCGAACGCGGCCTGGTGGACGACGTCATCGATCCCGCCGAGACCCGGGTCAGGCTGATCGACGCGCTCGCCGTGCTGCGCACCAAGCACGTGGCGCGACCCTCTCGCAAGCACGGCAACCAGCCCCAGTGACGCCCCGGCCCCGCCCGCGGGCCGGCAACGACAGGAGCCGACACACTCATGTCCGTGGAAACCACCGCCCCCGTTGTCCCGGGTGCGGTTGACAAAGAAGTCCGCCGGTTGGACCGGGTGGTAATCCGGTTCGCGGGGGACTCGGGTGACGGGATGCAGCTCACGGGTGACCGGTTCACCTCGGAGACGGCGTCGTTCGGGAACGATCTGTCGACGCTGCCGAATTTCCCGGCCGAGATCCGGGCGCCTGCCGGGACGCTGCCGGGGGTGTCGTCGTTCCAGCTGCATTTCGCCGATCACGACATCCTGACGCCGGGGGACGCGCCGAATGTGCTGGTGGCGATGAACCCGGCAGCGTTGAAGGCGAACGTGGGTGATCTGCCGCGGGGTGCGGAGCTGATCGTCAACACGGACGAGTTCACGCGACGGGCGATGCAGAAGGTCGGTTATGAGGCGTCCCCGCTGGAGGACGGATCGCTGGAGGGCTTTCATGTGCATCCGGTGCCGTTGACGACGCTGACGGTGGAGGCGCTGAAGGAGTTCGGTCTGTCCCGCAAGGAGGCCGAGCGGAGCAAGAACATGTTCGCGCTGGGCCTGCTGTCGTGGATGTATCACCGGCCCACGGAGGGCACGGAGGCGTTCCTGAGGTCGAAGTTCGCGAAGAAGCCGGACATCGCGGCGGCGAACATCGCCGCGTTCCGGGCGGGCTGGAACTTCGGTGAGACCACGGAGGACTTCGCGGTCTCCTACGAGGTGGCGCCGGCCGGGAAGGCGTTCCCGCCGGGCGTCTACCGCAACATCTCGGGGAACCTGGCCCTGTCGCTGGGGCTGGTCGCGGCGTCCCGGCAGGCGGACCTGCCGCTGTTCCTGGGTTCGTATCCGATCACGCCGGCCTCGGACATCCTGCACGAGCTGAGCCGGCACAAGAACTTCGGTGTGCGCACGTTCCAGGCCGAGGACGAGATCGCCGGGATCGGCGCGGCGCTGGGCGCGGCGTTCGGCGGCTCGCTGGCGGTGACGACGACGTCCGGGCCGGGGGTGGCGCTCAAGAGCGAGACGATCGGACTGGCGGTGAGTCTGGAGCTGCCGCTGCTGGTCGTCGACATCCAGCGCGGCGGGCCGTCCACGGGGCTGCCGACCAAGACGGAGCAGGCGGACCTGCTGCAGGCGATGTACGGGCGCAATGGTGAGGCACCGGTGCCGGTGGTGGCGCCGCGGACCCCGGCGGACTGTTTCGACGCGGCGCTGGAGGCGGCGCGGATCGCGCTCGTCTACCGCACCCCCGTCTTCCTGCTGTCCGACGGCTACCTCGCCAACGGCTCCGAACCCTGGCGCATCCCCGAGACGGACGAGCTGCCGGATCTTGCGGTGCGGTTCGCGCAGGGCCCCAACCACACCCTGGACGACGGCAGTGAGGTGTTCTGGCCCTACAAGCGGGACGCGGACACCCTGGCCAGGCCGTGGGCGGTGCCGGGCACACCCGGTCTGGAGCACCGCATCGGCGGCATCGAGAAGCAGGACGGGAGCGGGAACATCTCCTACGACCCGGCCAACCACGACGTCATGGTCCGCACCCGCCAGGCCAAGGTCGATGGCATCACCGTCCCCGACCTGGAGGTCGACGACCCGGACGGCGCGCGGACCCTGGTGCTGGGCTGGGGCTCGACGTACGGGCCGATCACCGCGGCCGTACGCCGCATCCGCACCGAGGGCGGCCACATCGCGCAGGCCCACCTGCGCCACCTCAACCCCTTCCCGCCCAACCTCGGCGAGGTACTCACCCGCTACGAGCGCGTTGTGGTCCCGGAGATGAACCTCGGCCAGCTCGCCACCCTCATCCGTGCGAAGTACCTCATCGACACCTACTCCTACACCCAGGTCAACGGCATGCCGTTCAAGGCGGAACAGCTCGCCACCGCGCTGAAGGAGGCCACTGATGGCCACTGAACTCACCCTCACGGCAAAGGACTTCAAGTCCGATCAGGAAGTGCGCTGGTGCCCGGGGTGCGGTGACTACGCCGTCCTGGCGGCCGTGCAGGGCTTCATGCCCGAGCTGGGGCTGGCGAAGGAGAACATCGTCTTCGTCTCCGGTATCGGCTGCTCCTCCCGCTTCCCGTACTACATGAACACCTACGGGATGCACTCCATCCACGGCCGGGCCCCCGCCATCGCCACCGGCCTGGCCACCTCCCGCCGCGACCTGTCCGTGTGGGTCGTCACCGGCGACGGCGACGCCCTGTCCATCGGCGGCAACCACCTCATCCACGCCCTGCGCCGCAACGTCAATCTCAAGATCCTCCTGTTCAACAACCGGATCTACGGCCTGACCAAGGGCCAGTACTCGCCGACCTCCGAAGTCGGCAAGATCACCAAATCGACGCCGATGGGCTCCCTCGACGCACCCTTCAACCCGGTCTCGCTGGCCATCGGCGCCGAGGCATCCTTCGTCGCCCGCACCGTCGACTCCGACCGCAAACACCTCACCGAGGTCCTGCGCCAGGCCGCCGCCCACCCCGGCACCGCCCTCGTCGAGATCTACCAGAACTGCAACATCTTCAACGACGGCGCCTTCGACGCCCTCAAGGACAAACAGCGGGCCCAGGAAGCCGTCATCCGCCTCGAACACGGACAGCCCATCCGCTTCGGCACCGACGGCACCAAGGGCGTCGTCCGAGACCAGGCCACCGGCGACCTCAAGGTCGTCACGGTCACACCGGACAACGAGGCGGACGTCCTGGTCCACGACGCGCACGCCGCGTCCCCGACCACCGCCTTCGCCCTCTCCCGCCTCGCCGACCCCGACACCCTCCACCACACCCCCATCGGCGTCCTGCGCTCCGTCGGCCGGCCCGTCTACGACACCCTCATGGCCGACCAGCTCGACACCGCCGTCGAACACAACGGCAAGGGCGACCTCGCCACCCTCCTCGCCGGCAACGACACCTGGACCGTCGTCGGCTGACGCCGGCCCCCTGGAAACGGAAGACGATGAAGGACAACACCAGAACAGGCGAGTCCGGGCTGCCCATCGAACCGGTCTACGGGCCCGATGCCCTGGCGGGCTGGGATCCGGCGGAGAAGCTGGGTGAGCCGGGGGCGTACCCGTTCACGCGGGGTGTGTATCCGTCGATGTACACGGGCCGGCCGTGGACGATGCGTCAGTACGCGGGTTTCGGTACGGCGACGGAGTCGAACGCCCGTTACAAGCAGCTGATCGCGAACGGGACGATGGGGTTGTCGGTCGCGTTCGACCTGCCGACGCAGATGGGCCATGACTCGGACGCGCCGATCGCGAGTGGTGAGGTGGGCAAGGTCGGTGTGGCGATCGACTCGGTCGATGACATGCGGGTGCTGTTCGGCGGGATTCCGCTGGACAAGGTGTCGACGTCGATGACGATCAACGCGCCTGCGTCGTTGCTGCTCCTGCTGTACCAACTGGTCGCGGAGGAGCAGGGTGTCAGTGCGGACCGGCTGACGGGCACGATCCAGAACGACGTGCTGAAGGAGTACATCGCGCGGGGTACCTACATCTTCCCGCCGAAACCGTCGCTGCGTCTGATCGCGGACATCTTCAAGTACTGCAAGGCCGAGATCCCGAAGTGGAACACGATCTCGATCTCGGGTTATCACATGGCGGAGGCGGGTGCGTCACCCGCGCAGGAGATCGCGTTCACGCTGGCGGACGGGATCGAGTACGTGCGCACGGCGGTGGCGGCCGGCATGGACGTGGACGACTTCGCGCCCCGCCTGTCGTTCTTCTTCGTGGCGCGGACGACGATCCTGGAGGAGGTCGCGAAGTTCCGTGCGGCGCGCCGGATCTGGGCGCGGGTGATGCGAGACGAGTTCGGGGCGAAGAATCCGAAGTCGCTGATGCTGCGGTTCCACACGCAGACGGCGGGGGTGCAGCTGACGGCCCAGCAGCCGGAGGTGAACCTGGTCCGCGTCGCGGTGCAGGGTCTCGGGGCCGTCCTGGGTGGCACGCAGTCGCTGCACACGAACTCCTTCGACGAGGCCATCGCGCTGCCCACCGACAAGTCCGCCCGCCTCGCGCTGCGGACGCAGCAGGTCCTCGCGTACGAGACGGACGTGACCGCGACCGTCGACCCCTTCGCCGGTTCCTACGTCGTCGAGAAGATGACCGACGACCTGGAGGCGGAGATCGTCGCACTCATCGACAGGACGGAGCAGCTCGGAGGGGCCGTCCGCGCCATCGAGCACGGTTTCCAGAAGTCCGAGATCGAACGCAACGCCTATCGCATCTCGCAGGAGACCGACTCCGGCGAGCGGGTCGTGGTCGGCGTCAACCGCTTCCAGCTCGACGAGGAGGAGCCGTACGAACCCCTCCGAGTCGACCCGGCCATCGAGGCCCAGCAGGCCGAACGCCTCGCCAGGCTCCGCGCCGAGCGCGACCAGCAGGCGGTGGACACGGCGCTGGCCGCCCTGAGGAAGGCCGCCGAGGGCGAGGACAACGTCCTCTACCCGATGAAGGACGCCCTGCGCGCCCGCGCCACCGTCGGCGAGGTCTGCAACGCCCTGCGCGAGATCTGGGGCACGTACGTGCCGACGGACGCCTACTGACCGAGGACCGTCCGGCAAGGCTCAGGCCACCTCCGGCGCGGGGACGTACCGTTCCCGCGCCCGGTGCGCACCCAGGCCGGCGCGGCCGGCGTTCCTCCCGGCCGCCGGCTCGGCCTCCAGCACCGCGGCCAGCCGGCGGACCCCCTCGCGGATCCGGTCCGGTGCCGGGTAGCAGTAGGACAGCCGCATCTGCCGGCCGCCGGACCCGTCCGTGTGGAACCCCGTGCCCGAGGCGTACGCCACCCGGGCGGCCACCGCGCGCGGCAGCATCGCCTTGGTGTCCACGCCCTCCGGCACCGTCACCCACACGTAGAACCCGCCGTCCGGCGTCGTCCACGTACAGCCCGGCGGCAGGTACCGCTCCAGCGCGGACAGCATCGCGTCGCGGCGCTCGCGGTAGTTCTCCCGGAACACCTCGATCTGGCCCTGCCAGTCGTGCGTGGCCAGATAGCGCGACACGATCGTCTGGTTCAGGGTGGGCGGGCACAGGGTCGCCGACTCCGTGGCCAGGACCAGCTTCTCCCGCACCGCCGACGGCGCCAGCACCCAGCCGACCCGCAGCCCGGAGGCGAACGTCTTCGAGAACGAGCCCAGGTACACCACGTTGTCCGGGTCCAGCGAGCGCAGCGCCGGATAGATCTGCCCGTCGAAGCCGAGCAGGCCGTACGGGTTGTCCTCGACGACCAGCACGTCGTACGTGCGGCAGATCTCCAGGATCTCCGCCCGCCGCTCGACCGCCAGCGTCACGCCGGACGGGTTGTGGAAGTTCGGGATCGTGTAGAGCAGTTTCACGCGCTGCCCGGCGTCCGCGGCCTGTCGCAGCGCGGCCCGCAGCGCCTCCGGCACCAGGCCGTGCCCGTCCATCGCCACGTGCACGACCCGCGCCTGGTACGCGGTGAACGAGCCCAGCGCGCCGACGTACGACGGGCCCTCGGCCACCACCACGTCACCCGGGTCGCAGAACAGCCGGGTCACCAGGTCGAGGCCCATCTGCGAGCCGACCGTCACCACGACGTCGTCCGGGTGCGCCGCGATGCCCTCCAGCGCCATCACGTCGCAGATCTGCTCCCGCAGCAGCGGCGAGCCGTGCGCCGACGCGTACTGGAGCGCCGTCAGGCCGTCCTCCGCGATGATCCGCGCGGTCTGCTCCGCGAGCGTCTGGAGCGGCAGCGCGGCCAGGTTCGGCATCCCCCCGGCCAGCGAGACCACCTCCGGTCTGCTCGCGACCGAGAACAACGCCCGGATCTCGGAGGCCGTCATGCCCGCGGTGCGCGCGGCGTACCGGGCGCGGTGCGGGTCCAGGACGGTAGGAGGGCTGTACGGCTTCGCGGCGCTGTTCTCGGTCATGGAGCGACACCCTGGGCTCGGTGGACAAGGACACTGCCGTACGGGGAGCGCTCGGGCCGCTCGGCGACGGCCTCCCGGTCCGGACACCCGTCCGCACCGCCGAGATCGGACAGGTCCCGGTAGCGCCGGGACGACGTCGTGCCCTCGCGCAGGTCGACCCGCTCGACCGTCGCGGCGGGTGTGGCACAGCCGGCCCCCACGTCCGCCAGGCCGCAGTGGGCGAGCGCCTCCGGTTCCGAGGCGAACACCAGCCGCCCGTCCGCCACCGCGTGGTGGACCGCCTCGGTGCCGGACCGGTCCCGCGCGAAGAGGATCTCGTCCCGTCGCCGGTCGAGGACCACCAGCGCGAACGTCCCGCGCACGGCGTCGAGGAAGTCGAGCCCCTCGGCCTCGTAGAGGTGCAGCAGGATTTCGCGGTCCGACTGCGTCCGCAGCCGTACGCCGGGCAGTGCGGCGGCCAGCTCCCGGTGGTTGCGCACCGTGCCGCTCGCCATCAGCACGATCTTTCCGTCCGCCGACACGAACGCGTGGGCACTGTACGCGCATCCCATCACCGCCGGGCCGTCCCGCACCACGGCGCGTCCGCCGGGGCCCCGGCGGTTCAGCGCGTCGAGTATCGAGTCCACCGCCGCCGTCTCACGGCCCGTGGCCCAGGATGCGGCCGATCCGAGCACCGCCAGTCCTGCCAGCCCGCCCATGTTCCCTCCACCCTTCGGCCCGGTCGCTCCCCGAGGGGCCCGGCGATCGCGGCCCGCGTTCGCGTCTTCGGCCCGGTGATCCTCAGCCCGGTGAGCCGGCCCGGACACGGGAGTCGCGCGTACTTGTCGCCCAGCGGTCGCGGCGGAACCCGGGGCCCGGACAGTCGCCCGCACCGGTTCCCGCCGTGTCCAGCTTCGCCGGACAGCATGGGCAGGTCCGCTCGGGATCCGCTCAAGTCCGCCTCGCAACCGGTCCGAAAAGGAAGGGACCCACAACCGGAGGGGGCACCCGACGAACCGCCGCTCGTGGGGCGCCGCCGGACTGCGCGAGCGGTCTTCCACCCGCCCTCGACGGGCGAGACCCACCCTGGTGGCGCCGCAGATCGCCAGGGAAAGACGTAGACCGCCCCCGACGGCGAACCACTCGCTCCGCTCTTCGCATCACATGCTGCCGCCCGGCGCTGCCTCGGGCCGACGCCGGTACCGCGCGGTGGCCCCGGTGCCGCGCGGTGATCCCGGTACCGCGCGACGACCGTGCCGCCGAGTACGCGCCGGGCGGCGCGGCCCGCCGGTCACTCAGCCTGCCCGTCGGCCCGGCGAGCGACGCCGGACGGCGGGCACGGGCGGCACGTTGGACCACGACTGCTCACGCCTAGGAGAGACATGGCAACCCGGCTGTTCACCTCGGAGTCCGTCACCGAGGGCCACCCCGACAAGATCGCCGACCAGATCAGCGACGCCGTCCTGGACGCCCTCCTGAGCCAGGACCCGGCCTCCAGGGTGGCGGTGGAGACCCTGATCACCACCGGTCAGGTCCACATCGCCGGGGAGGTGACCACCTCCGCCTACGCCGACATCCCCGCGATCGTCCGCGAGACGGTCCTCGGCATCGGCTACGACTCGTCGGCCAAGGGCTTCGACGGCGCCTCCTGCGGGGTGTCCGTGTCCATCGGCGCCCAGTCGCCGGACATCGCCCAGGGCGTGGACACCGCGTACGAGAAGCGGCTCGGCGGGACCGACGACGACCTCGCCGCGCAGGGCGCCGGGGACCAGGGGCTGATGTTCGGGTACGCCACCCGTGAGACGCCCACCCTGATGCCCCTGCCCATCGAACTCGCGCACCGGCTGTCGCGCCGGCTGGCCGAGGTCCGCAAGGACGGGCTGATGCCCTACCTCCGCCCCGACGGCAAGACACAGGTCACCATCGAGTACCGCGACGACCTCCCGGTACGCCTGGACACGGTCGTCGTCTCCTCCCAGCATGCGGCCGACATCGACCTCGACCACATGCTGACCCCGGACATCCGCCGCCAGGTCGTGGAACCCGTCCTCGCCCAGCTGGCCGAGGACGGCATCAAGCTGGAGACCGAAGGCCACCGGCTGCTGGTCAACCCCACCGGCAAGTTCGAGATCGGCGGCCCGATGGGCGACGCCGGCCTCACCGGCCGCAAGATCATCATCGACACGTACGGCGGCATGGCCCGCCACGGCGGCGGCGCCTTCTCCGGCAAGGACCCCTCCAAGGTGGACCGTTCGGCCGCCTACGCGATGCGCTGGGTCGCCAAGAACGTCGTCGCGGCAAAACTCGCCGAACGCTGCGAGGTGCAGGTCGCGTACGCCATCGGCAAGGCCGAGCCGGTCGGCCTGTTCGTCGAGACCTTCGGCACCGAACAGGTACCGCGCGCCGTGATCGAGCGGGCCATCCACGAGGTGTTCGACCTGCGCCCGGCCGCCGTCATCCGCGACCTCGACCTGCTGCGCC
The DNA here is from genome assembly GCF_055578235.1 of Streptomyces sp. NPDC033136. Classification (NCBI taxonomy): domain Bacteria; kingdom Bacillati; phylum Actinomycetota; class Actinomycetes; order Kitasatosporales; family Streptomycetaceae; genus Streptomyces; species Streptomyces sp. NPDC033136. The sequence goes on along the minus strand of NZ_JBVIPD010000029.1, from coordinate 25,871 downwards.
CGATCTACTCCCAGACCGCGGCTTACGGGCACTTCGGCCGTGAGCTGCCCGACTTCACCTGGGAGCGCACCGACCGCGCCGACCGCCTCCGCGCCGTCGCGGGCCACTGAACCGGCCGCGCCGACAGGGACGGGAGTTGCCATGCGCATCGCCGTGACCGGTTCCATCGCCACCGACCACCTCATGACCTTCCCCGGCCGGATCGTGGACCAGCTGATACCCGACCGGCTCGACCGGGTGTCGCTGTCGTTCCTCGCCGACGACCTGGAGGTGCGCCGCGGCGGGGTCGCCGCCAACATCTCCTACGGGCTCGGCGGGCTGGGACTGGCCCCCGTGCTCGTCGGCGCGGTCGGCAGCGACTTCGGTGAGTACGAGGTCTGGCTGAAGGAACACGGCGTCGACACCGGCGCCGTACACGTCTCCGCCCGGCGGCAGACGGCCCGCTTCGTGTGCCTCACGGACCAGGACGCCAATCAGATCGCCGCGTTCTACGCCGGAGCCATGACCGAGGCCCGCGACATCGACCTCGGGCGCCTCGACCCGCTGCCCGGCCTCGTGGTCGTGGCACCCGACGACCCCGAGGCGATGCTGCGCCACACCGCGCGCTGCCGGGCGCTCGGCATCCCCTTCGCCGCCGACCCCTCGCAGCAACTGGCCCGCCTCGACGGCGACCAGGCCCGCACGCTGCTCACCGGGGCGCGCCGGCTGTTCACCAACGAGTACGAGGCGACCTTGCTGCTGGAACGTACCGGCTGGAGCCGCGACGACGTCCTCGCACACGTCGGCGCGTGGATCACCACGCTCGGCGCCGACGGCGTCCGGATCGAGGCCGCCGGCCGTCCGGCGTTCACCGTGCCCGCCGTCGCCGGTGTCCGCACCGCCGACCCGACCGGAGCCGGCGACGCCTTCCGCGCGGGCTTCCTCGCGGCCCTCGCGTGGGGCCTGGACAGCCCGCACGCGGCCCGGCTCGGCTGCGCGGTGGCCTCCCTGGCACTCGCCGAGGTGGGATCCCAGGCCTACACGCCCGACCCCGCCCGGCTCACCGCCGTCCTCGCCGAGACCTACGGCACGGCAGCGGCCGAGGCCATCGCCGTACACCTGGGAGGTACGCCATGCCGGCGGTGACGACAGGCGGCGAGACCCTCCGCGAGGCGCTCGCCACGCGCGTGGTGGTGGCCGACGGCGCCATGGGCACCATGCTCCAGGCCCACGACCCGAGCATGGAGGACTTCCAGCAGCTGGAGGGCTGCAACGAGGTCCTCAACGCCACCCGCCCGGACATCGTGCGCTCCGTCCACGACGCCTACCTCGCGGCGGGCGTGGACTGCGTGGAGACCAACACCTTCGGCGCGAACCACACGGCACTGGCCGAGTACGACATCGCCGCCCGCGCGCACGAACTGTCGGAAGCGGGCGCCCGCATCGCCCGCCAGGCAGCCGACGCGGTCACACGACGCACCGGACAGCGACGCTGGGTCCTGGGCTCCATGGGCCCCGGCACCAAGCTCCCCACCCTCGGCCACATCGGCTACGCCACCGTCCGCGACGGCTTCCAGGCCAACGCCGAGGGACTGCTCACCGGCGGCGCGGACGCGCTGCTGGTGGAGACCACGCAGGACCTGCTCCAGACCAAGGCCGCGGTCCTGGGCGCCCGCCGTGCCATGGAGACCCTCGGCACCGAGGTCCCGCTCCTGGTCTCGATGGCCTTCGAGACGACCGGCACGATGCTGCTGGGCTCCGAGATCGGTGCCGCGCTGACGGCGTTGGAGCCGCTGGGCATCGACATGATCGGCCTGAACTGCTCCACCGGTCCGGCCGAGATGACCGAGCACCTGCGCTATCTCGCCCGCCACTCCCGCATCCCCCTGCTGTGCATGCCCAACGCGGGCCTCCCGGTCCTCACCAAGGACGGCGCGCACTTCCCGCTCGGCCCGGAAGGACTGGCCGACGCGCAGGAGACGTTCGTCCGGGAGTACGGCCTGTCCCTGGTGGGCGGCTGCTGCGGTACGACGCCCGAGCACCTGCGCCGGCTCGTCGAGCGCGTTCGCGGTCTGAGCCCCACCGAGCGCGCCCCCCGGCCCGAGCCGGGTGCGGCGTCGCTGTATCAGACGGTGCCGTTCCGGCAGGACACGTCGTATCTGGCGATCGGTGAGCGGACCAACGCGAACGGGTCGAAGAAGTTCCGTGAGGCGATGCTGGAGGGCCGCTGGGACGACTGCGTGGAGATGGCCCGGGACCAGATCCGCGAGGGCGCGCACATGCTGGACCTGTGCGTGGACTACGTCGGCCGCGATGGGGTGGCGGACATGGAGGAACTGGCCGGCCGCTTCGCGACCGCTTCGACGCTTCCGGTGGTGCTGGACTCCACGGAGGTGGAGGTCATCCGGGCCGGGCTGGAGAGGCTGGGCGGCCGGGCGGTGATCAACTCGGTGAACTACGAGGACGGTGACGGCCCGGAGTCACGGTTCGCGAAGGTCGCGCGGCTGGCGCGGGAGCACGGTGCGGCGCTGATCGCGCTGACCATCGACGAGGAGGGCCAGGCCCGCACCGCCGAAAAGAAGGTCGAGATCGCGGAGCGGCTGATCGCCGATCTGACCGGGAACTGGGGGATCCACGAGTCGGACATCCTGGTGGACTGCCTGACCTTCACCATCTGCACCGGCCAGGAGGAGTCCCGGAGGGACGGAATCGCCACGATCGAGGGCATCCGCGAGCTCAAGCGCCGCCACCCCGATGTGCAGACGACTCTGGGTCTGTCGAACATCTCCTTCGGCCTGAACCCGGCCGCCCGCATCCTGCTGAACAGTGTCTTCCTGGACGAGTGCGTCAAGGCGGGCCTGGACTCGGCGATCGTGCACGCCTCGAAGATCCTGCCGATCGCCCGCTTCGACGAGGAGCAGGTCACCACGGCCCTGGACCTGATCTACGACCGCCGCGGCGAGGGCTACGACCCCCTGCAGAAGCTGATGCAGCTCTTCGAGGGCGCCACCGCGAAGTCGTTGAAGGCGTCCAAGGCGCAGGAGCTGGCCGCGCTGCCGCTCGACGAGCGTCTCAAGCGCCGCATCATCGACGGCGAGAAGAACGGCCTGGAGGCCGACCTGGACGAGGCGCTGACCGAGCGGCCGGCCCTGGACATCGTCAACGAGACGTTGCTGGACGGCATGAAGGTCGTCGGCGAACTGTTCGGCTCCGGCCAGATGCAGTTGCCGTTCGTCCTGCAGTCCGCCGAGGTCATGAAGACGGCCGTCGCCCACCTCGAACCGCACATGGAGAAGACCGACGACGACGGCAAGGGCACCATCGTCCTGGCCACCGTCCGCGGTGATGTCCACGACATCGGCAAGAACCTCGTCGACATCATCCTGTCCAACAACGGCTACACCGTCGTCAACCTCGGCATCAAACAGCCCGTCTCCGCGATCCTGGAAGCCGCCGAGGAACACCGCGCCGACGTCATCGGCATGTCCGGACTCCTGGTCAAGTCCACCGTGATCATGAAGGAGAACCTGGAAGAGCTCAACCAGCGCGGCATGGCCGCCGACTACCCCGTCATCCTCGGCGGCGCCGCCCTCACCCGCGCCTACGTCGAACAAGACCTCCACGAGCTCTACGACGGCGAAGTCCGCTACGCCCGCGACGCCTTCGAGGGCCTGCGCCTGATGGACGCCCTGATCGGCATCAAGCGCGGCGTCCCCGGCGCCCAGTTGCCCGAACTGCGTCAACGCCGGGTCCGTGCCACCACCGTCGAGATCGAGGAACGGCCCGAAAAGGGCCACGTCCGGTCCGAGGTCGCCACGGACGTCCCGGTCCCCGCCCCGCCGTTTAGGGGCACGCGGGTCGTGAAGGGCATCCAGCTCAAGGAGTACGCGTCCTGGCTGGACGAGGGCGCGCTGTTCAAGGGCCAGTGGGGGCTGAAGCAGGCCCGCACCGGCGAGGGGCCCTCGTACGAGGAGCTGGTCGAGTCCGAGGGCCGGCCCCGTCTGCGTGGCCTGCTGGACCGCCTCCAGACGGACAACCTCCTGGAGGCGGCCGTGGTCCACGGCTACTTCCCCTGCGTGTCCAAGGACGACGACCTGATCGTCCTCGACGAGGCGGGCCATGAGCGCACCCGGTTCACCTTCCCGCGCCAGCGCCGCGGGCGGCGGCTGTGCCTGGCGGACTTCTTCCGCCCGGAGGAGTCCGGCGAGACCGATGTCGTCGGCTTCCAGGTCGTCACCGTCGGCTCCCACATCGGCGAGGAGACCGCCCGCCTCTTCGAGGCCGACGCCTACCGCGACTACCTCGAACTCCACGGCCTGTCCGTCCAGCTCGCCGAAGCCCTCGCCGAGTACTGGCACGCCCGCGTCCGCACCGAACTCGGCATCGCGGCGGACGACCCGGGCTCGCTGGACGGCATGCTCCGCACCGAGTACCAGGGTTGCCGCTACTCGCTGGGCTATCCGGCCTGCCCCGACCTGGCGGACCGCGCGAAGATCGCCCACCTGCTCCGGCCGGAACGCATCGGCGTGCACCTGTCCGAGGAGTTCCAGCTCCATCCCGAGCAGTCCACCGACGCCATCGTCGTCCACCACCCCGAGGCGAACTACTTCAACGCGGGAGGCCGCGCATGACGACCTTCTCCTTCGAGTTCTTCCCGCCGAAGACCGCCGCCGGCGAGCGGACGCTGTGGCAGGCGATCCGCCGGGTGGAGCCCCTGCGCCCGGACTTCGTCTCCGTGACCTACGGCGCGGGCGGCTCCTCCCGGGACCGGACCATCGAGATCACCCGGCGCATCGCGGCGGAGACCACCCTGCGTCCCGTCGCGCACCTCACCGCCGTGGGCCACTCGGTCGCCGAGCTGCGGCAGATCATCGGCGCCTACGCGGACGCCGGCATCAAGGACGTCCTCGTCCTGCGCGGCGATCCCCCCGGCGACCCCCGAGGACCGTGGGTGCCGCACCCGGACGGCTTCACCCACGCCTACCAGCTGGTCGAACTCGTCCGCTCCCTGGGCAACTTCACCATCGGCGTCGCCGCCTTCCCCGAGCGGCATCCGCGCTCGCCCGACTGGGACACCGACATCCGGCACTTCGTGGCCAAGTGCCGCGCCGGCGCCGACTACGCCATCACGCAGATGTTCTTCCACGTCGAGGACTACCTGCGGCTGCGCGACCGTGTGGCCGCGGCCGGCTGCGACATCCCGATCGTCCCCGAGATCATGCCCGCCACCGACGTACGCCAGATCCGCCGCTTCGCCGAACTGAGCGACGCCGCCTTCCCCGAGGACCTGGCCCACCGTCTGGAGGCCGCCCGCGACGATCGCGCCGCGGGCCACCGCATCGGCGTCGAGTACGCCACCGCCATGGCAGGACGCCTCCTGGCGGAGGGCGCGCCCGGACTGCACTACATCACCCTGAACAGGTCCACCGCGGCCCTGGACATCCACCGTAACGTCATCATTCCAAGGAGCATTCGTGTCGCCTGAGTTCGTGGATTTCAAAGTCGCCGACCTCTCGCTGGCCGCGTTCGGCCGCAAGGAGATCACCCTCGCCGAGCACGAGATGCCCGGGCTGATGGCGATCCGTGAGGAGTACGCCGAGGCCCGGCCGCTGGCCGGTGCCCGCATCACCGGCTCCCTGCACATGACGGTGCAGACCGCCGTCCTGATCGAGACCCTGGTTGCCCTGGGCGCCCAGGTCCGCTGGGCGTCATGCAACATCTTCTCCACCCAGGACCACGCGGCCGCCGCCATAGCCGCGGCCGGCATACCGGTCTTCGCCTGGAAGGGCGAGACCCTCCAGGAGTACTGGTGGTGCACGGAGCAGGCGCTGACCTGGCCGGACAGCCCCACCGGCGGCCCGAACATGATCCTGGACGACGGCGGTGACGCCACCACCCTCGTCCACCAGGGCGTCGCGTACCTCAAGACCGGCGAGCTGCCCTCGGCCGACAACGAGGAACTGGCGGCCGTGGCCGCCCTGCTGAAGACGAGCACGCTCGACTGGACCGGCATCGCCGCGCAGATCCGCGGGGTGACGGAGGAGACCACGACCGGTGTCCACCGCCTGTACGAGATGCACCGCGAGGGCTCTCTCCTGTTCCCCGTGATCAACGTGAACGACGCGGTGACGAAGTCGAAGTTCGACAACAAGTACGGCTGCCGCCACTCGCTGATCGACGGCATCAACCGTGCCACGGACGTGCTGATCGGCGGCAAGACCGCGGTCGTCTGCGGCTACGGCGACGTGGGCAAGGGCTGCGCGGAGTCGCTGCGCGGCCAGGGTGCCCGCGTGATCGTCACCGAGATCGACCCGATCTGCGCCCTCCAGGCGGCGATGGACGGCTACCAGGTCACCACGCTGGACGAGGTCGTCGACCAAGCCGACATCTTCATCACGACCACCGGCAACAAGGACGTCATCATGGCGTCGGACATGGCCAGGATGAAAAACCAGGCGATCATCGGCAACATCGGCCACTTCGACAACGAGATCGACATGGCCGGCCTCGCGAAGGTCCCCGGCATCGTCAAGGACGAGGTCAAGCCGCAGGTCCACACCTGGACCTTCCCCGACGGCAAGAAGATCATCGTGCTGTCCGAGGGCCGCCTGCTGAACCTGGGCAACGCCACCGGCCACCCGTCGTTCGTGATGTCCAACTCCTTCGCGGACCAGACCCTGGCCCAGATCGAGCTGTTCACCAAGCCCGACGCGTACGAGACGGGCGTCCACGTGCTGCCCAAGCACCTGGACGAGAAGGTCGCCCGCCTCCACCTCGACGCCCTCGGCGTCAGGCTGACCACGCTCCGCCCGGAACAGGCCGAGTACATCGGGGTCAAGGCCGAGGGCCCGTACAAGCCGGACCACTACCGCTACTGACGACGCCGAGCGAAGGCAGGCCCGTCGCGGCTGTCAGGGAGACAGCGGCGACGGGCCTTCGTGGATCGGGCGTTCGTCGTGTGACGTTGTCGGCCGGGGCGCGGGCGGTGGCCCGCGCTGTCACGGGGCGGACTACTTCGCGTCGCGGTTGAAGGTCGAGGTGGACCAGAAGTAGCCGAGGACCGTCAGGGCCAGGCACCAGACGACGGCGAGCCAGCCGTTGTGGCCGATCTCGGTGCCCAGCAGCAGGCCACGCAGGGTCTCGATGGCCGGCGTGAAGGGCTGGTACTCGGCGATCGGCTGGAACCAGCCCGGCATCGAGTCGACCGGCACGAACGCGCTGGACAGGAGCGGCAGCAGGATCAGGGGCATGGCGTTGTTGCTGGCGGCCTCGGCGTTGGGGCTGACCAGACCCATCCCGACGGCGATCCAGGTGAGCGCCAGGGTGAAGAGGGCGAGCAGCCCGAAGGCCGCGAGCCACTCCAGGGCGGTGGCGTCGGTGGACCGGAAGCCGATGGCCACGCCGACGGCGCCGACGAGGACCACGCTCAGGATCGACTGCAGGACGCTGCCGGCGACGTGCCCGACGAGGATCGAGGGCCGGTGGATGGCCATGGTGCGGAAGCGGGCGATGATGCCCTCGGTCATGTCGTTGGAGACGGAGACCGCGGTGCCGATGACGGTGGAACCGATGGTCATCAGCAGCAGGCCGGGCACGATGTAGGCGATGTAGGCGGAGCGGCCGCCACCGCCGATGCCCGCGCTCATGGTGTCGCCGAAGATGTAGACGAACAGCAGGAGCAGCATGATCGGCGTGAGCAGCAGGTTGAGCGTGAGGGACGGGTAGCGGCGCGCGTGCAGCAGGTTGCGGCGCAGCATCGTGTTCGAGTCGCGCACGGCGAGGGACACGGAACTCATCGGACAGCCTCCTTGGGCTGGGTGGGGACGCCGGCGCCGCCGGTCAGGGCGAAGAACACGTCATCGAGGTCGGGGGTGTGGACGGTCAGTTCGTCGGCCTCGATGCCGGCGGAGTCCAGCCAGTCGAGGATGGAGCGCAGCTCACGCTGGCTGCCGTCACTGGGGATCTGGAGGGCGAGCGCGTCGTCGTCCCGAGCCGCCTGCTCTAGCGCGAGGGCGGCGGCCTGGTAGGCGACCGGGTCGGTGAAGCGGAGCCGGACGTGGCCGCCGGGGACGAGGCGCTTGAGCTCGGCGGCGGTGCCCTCGGCGGCGATCCTGCCGTCGTTCAGCACCGCGATACGGTCGGCGAGTTCGTCGGCCTCCTCCAGGTACTGCGTGGTGAGGAAGACGGTGACACCGTCGGAGACCAGCTCGCGGATGATGCCCCACATGTTGTGCCGCGAGCGCGGGTCCAGGCCGGTGGTGGGCTCGTCCAGGAAGATGATCCGCGGCTTGCCGACCAGCGTCATGGCGATGTCCAGACGCCGCTTCATGCCACCCGAGTACGTCGAGGCGGGCTTCTTCGCCGCCTCCACCAGGTCGAAACGCTCCAGCAGCTCGGCGGCCACCCGCCGCCCCTCCTGCTTGGACAGGTGGTGCAGGTCCGCCATGAGGAGCATGTTCTCCTCACCGGTGATCAGACCGTCCACGGCGGAGAACTGCCCCGTGACACCGATCGCGGCACGCACCGCCTGCGGGTCCGCGGCGATGTCGTGACCGGCGACCTGCGCCTGCCCGCCGCCGGCGGAGATCAGCGTGGACAGGATCTGCACGGTGGTGGTCTTGCCGGCCCCGTTCGGGCCGAGCAGGGAGAAGATCGTTCCCTCGGGGACGATCAGGTCGACGCCGTCAAGGACGGTCTTGTCGCCGTAGGACTTGCGCAGCCCGTTCGCTGCGATGGCCGGCTTGGTCATGAGGAGAGCTCCTTCTACAGGCTGCGGGCGGCGATGTCGCCGTAGGCGGTGGTGGCGTGGATGGTGAGAGCGGCGTCGGGTCCGTCGGTGTTGGTGAGGGTGTTCTCGATACGACCGTGGGTGGTGCCGGCGTCGAGGGTGGCGGAGGTGCCGCGGGCGGCGCCGACGGTGATGTCGCCGTGCTCCGTGCGCAGGGTGACGGTGCCGCGCACGGCCTCGGTGACGCGGAGGTCGCCCTTCTGGGTGCTGATCTCGGCGGAGCCGTCCAGGCGGTGGACGGTGACGTCGCCGGCGGCGAGGGTGAGGCGGGCGCCTTCGGTCTCGTCGAGCTCGACGGTGGCCTGGGCGCTGTCGAGGGAGACGTGACCGAGCCGTCCGGTGCTGTGGAGCTGGGCGTCGGCCGTCTTCGCCTCGACGCGGGAGCCGGTGGGCAGGTGGAGGGTCACGTCGAGGGTGCCGGAGGAGCCGAGGGCCTGGTTCTTGCCGGTGGGGGCCTCGATGCGCAGGGTGCCGTCGGCGCAGGTGACCGTGGTCTGTTCGGCGGCCTTCACGTCGCGGCTCTTGGAGGCGTCGGCGGGCAGGACCTCGACGGTGGTGTCGGTCCGGTCGGCGGCGACGAACCGGATGCGTCCCGCGGGGATGTCGAGGACGGCCGCGACGGGGGCGGGGGTGTCGAACTTCTGCATCGTGCACTCCTTCTTCTGCATCGTGTGCGCTCCTGCGTCCCGATGTTTCTGATGATGGAAACGCTACGTTGCATTCACGGAACTAGCAACACGGTTGTTGCTTATTTGCGCCATAAATGCAGGTAGATTCGATAAATCATTGCAATGAGTCTAGGCTTAATGCAATGACATCCGTCCTATCCGTTGCAATGAACAGAGAGTGAACGCTATACCGGGGACACTCGGAGCGCGCGGGGAACCGCGATGCGGGCAGGAGGACCCACCCGGCGGGAACCGGACCGGGCGGGTGCGGGCGTCGAGCCGGAGCAGGGCGTCGGCGTGCGCGGCGGCCGTGGCGTGCGGGTGAGGTCCGGCGCACCGGGCGGCGATCCGGCCGGGGCGGGCGGCGTGCGGCAGGGCAGGGACCATGCGTGGCAGGTGCCGACCCGGGGCGAGGACGCCGGACGGCCGGGCGGTGGGGGGATCGGCGTACCGGTGGGGGACGGTGCCGCGCGGCGCGGGCCCTTCGCGCCGCGCGGCTGCGGGACGCGACCGGTGCCGGAAGTCGGGGTCGCCATGGGATCAGTGAACCGGAGGCCCGCGGCCGGGACCATCGACCTCGGCCGGACCTCGACCAGCTCTCAAGCGGTCTTGCGGGCCCCGGCGTTCGCGGTGCCCCGGCGTTCGCGGCGCTGCGGTGTCCCCCGGGCCCGTACACGGACGGCGGCCCGGCGCGACCTGGACAAGGTCGCACCGGGCCGCGGCAGTTCAGACCGCGCATGCCTCAGTGCACGAGGTCCCCCTCGTGATCCGGCGTCTTCCGCGGCGCGGGCGACGGCGGAGCGGCCTGCAGTCGCCGCAACCGCTCGCCCTCGACGTCCACGTTGGGCAGCAGCCGGCCGAGCCACTTCGGCAGCCACCAGGCGGCGTCGCCGAGCAGCGAGTGCACGGCGGGCACGATCGCCATCCGGACCACGAAGGCGTCGAACAGGACTGCGGAGGCGAGGCCGAAGCCCATCATCGCGACCAGGTCGTCGGTCTCGAAGATGAAGCCCGAGAAGACGCTGATCATGATGATCGCGGCGGCCACGACCACCCGGCCGCTGTGGCGGAAGCCGGTGACGACCGCGTCCTTCGGCGAGGCGCCATGGACGTACGCCTCACGCATGCGGGTGACCAGGAAGACCTCGTAGTCCATGGCGAGGCCGAAGACCACACCGATCATGAAGATCGGCAGCGTGGTCATGATGGGGCCGGTCTGCTCGATGCCGAAGAAGCCGGCGGCCCAGCCGAGCTGGAACACCGCGACCAGCGCGCCGAGCGCCGCGCTGACCGAGAGCAGGAAGCCGAGCGCCGCCTTCAGCGGGACCAGGACGGAGCGGAACACCAGGAGCAGCAGCAGGAAGGCCAGGCCCACCACCAGGGCCAGGTAGGGCAGCAGCGCGTCGGACAGGGTCTGGGAGAAGTCGATGAACAGCGCGGTCTGGCCGGTCACCAGGATCTCGGTGGCCCCCGCGGACGCCGCGAGCGAAGTGGCCTTCGCGCGGATGTCCTTGACCAGCTGCTCGGTCTCGCCGTCGGTCGGGCCGGTCTTCGGGACGATGCTGAAGATGGCGGTGTCGCCGGCCTTGTTGGCGGTGGCCTTGGAGACCGAGGCGATGCCCGCGGTCTTCTTCAGGCTCTCGCCGACCTTGTCACCGGCGGCGGCCGCGTCCTTGCCCTCGACGGTCACCGTCAGCGGGCCGTTGAAGCCGGGCCCGAAGGAGTCGGACAGCAGGTCGTACGCCTTGCGCTGGGTGGTGTCGGTCGCCATCGTGCCCTCGCCGGGCAGGCCGAGTTCCAGCTTGGTGGCGGGCAGGGCGATCGCGCCGAGACCGACCACCGCGAGGAAGAGCACGCCGAGCGGGCGGCGCACCACGAAGGAGGCCCAGCGGGTGGACAGGCTCGGCTTGGTCCGCGCGGCCAGCTTCGCGGCCTTCTTCTCCGACTTGCGCAGCTTGCGCGCCGACAACGGCTTCTTGGTCTGCACGAGACGGCGGTCCGCGACCCGCAGCACCCGGCGCGGCGCGAAGCCGAGCAGGGCGGGCACCAAGGTGACCGCGATCAGTACGGCGACGGCGACCGTACCCGCCGCGGCGAGAGCCATCTTGGTGAGGATCGGGATGTTGACGACGGCGAGGCCGCCCAGCGCGATGATGACGGTGAGCCCGGCGAAGACGACGGCCGAACCGGCGGTGCCGGTCGCGATGCCCGCGGCCTCCTGCGGGGTGCGCCCCTCGCCGACCTCGGCGCGGTAGCGGGAGACAATGAACAGGGCGTAGTCGATGCCGACCGCGAGGCCGATCATCATCGCCAGCGTCGACGTCGTGGCCGACAGCCCGAAGGTGGAGCCGAGCGCGGTGATGGCGGAGACGCCGACCCCCACGCCGATCAGGGCGGTGAGCAGCGGCATACCGGCGGCGAGCACCGAGCCGAAGGTGAGGAACAGGACGATGGCCGAGATCAGCACACCGATCTGCTCACCGGTGCCGGACATGGTCTGTTCGATCGCGACGGCGTCACCGCCGGCCTCGACGGTCAGGCCGCCGTCGCGGGCCCGGTCCGTGGCCTTGGTGAGCGCGTCGTGCGCCTCGTCGGTGAGGTCGGGTGCGGCGACGCCGTAGGTCACCACGGCGTAGGCGGTACGGCCGTCCTCGCTGATCGAGCCGGCGGTGAACGGGTCGGCGACGCCTGACACCTGGGGCGCCTTGCCGAGCTCGCCGAGGAGCTCGCCGATCGCCGCCTTCTCATCGGCGATCTTCTTGCCCTCGGGCGCGCGGATCACGACGCGGGCGGTGGCACCGTCGGCGCCGGCGTCCGGGAACTTCTCCTCCAGGAGGTCGAACGCCTTCTGCGATTCGGTGCCCGGCATGGAGAACTGCTCGGTCGGGGGGGTGGGAGCACTGGAGGCAGCGGCACCGACGCCGCAGACGATCAGCACCCACAGCAGGGTCACGAGGCCACGTCGCCGGAAGGCGAAGCGGCCGAGTTTGTACAGGAAGGTAGCCACGGAAAACCGCACTTCCATCGAGTGGGGGGGCAGAGGAACGTAGGGGGCCGGCCGCCCCGGCATCAGAACAGGGCGGTGGCTTCTGACATGCACACACGGTGGCCCAAAGGCCCGTCAAACGGCCGGATTCTCCGGCGGAGCGAGACTGATCCTGAAGCGAACGTCGAGTGGAGGAATCAGTTCCGGCCAGCCGCTGCGGGTGGCGAAGACGTAGCAGCGCAGAACGAGGAAGCGGGCCGCGCCGGCGAGTCCGGAGGCGCCGAGGTAGACGATCTGCTCGGTCAGCATGGCGGGGGAGGGCTGCAGCAGGTGCAGCACCCACACGGCGATGCCGGTGGCCAGGTAGGCGGCCGTCGCCGAGCCCGCCGACTGCCAGTGCTCACGCCATCCGGCGCCGCGTCCCTTGGCGAAGGTGATGCGGGCGTGGAGTTCGGTGCACAGCAGGGTGGAGACGACGGTGACGACCGCGTTCGCCAGCGCCCAGGGCATCGTCACGGCCAGCAGCGGCACCGCGAGGCTGGAGAGGACTCCGACGCCGCCGCCGAGGGCCGCGAACCGGAGGAAGGACGCGAGGGGGCCGGGGCCGGCTTCGGTCGCCACATCGGGCTGGTGTGCGAGCGGCGACTTCATGGCGGCGTCCTTCCTCGAGGGCCGGGTGCTGGCGGGGTGTTTTACAGGCTGCGGGCGGTGATGTCGCCGTAGGAGGTGGTCGCGTGGATGGTCAGGCCGGCCGCGGGGCCGTCGGCGTTGGTGAGGGAGTTGTGGATCCGGCCGTAGCTGGTGCCGGCGTCGAGGGTGGCGGAGGTCCCACGGGCGGTGCCGACGGTGATGTCGCCGTGCTCGGCGCGCAGGGTGACCGTGCCGCGCACGGCCTCGGCGACGTTCAGGTCGCCCTTGCGCGTGCTGATCTCGGCGGAGCCGTTCAGGCGGCCCACGGTGATGTCACCGGCTTGGACGGCCAGACGGACGCTCGCGGTCTCGTCGAGCTTGACCGTGCCCTGCGCGCCCTCGAAGGTCACGTCGCCGAGCCGCCCCACGCCGCGCAGTTCGGCGCTGGCGGCCTTGGCCTCGACGCGGGAGCCGGCGGGGAGCTGGACGGTGACCTCGACGGCGCCGGAGGGGCCGAAGTACTGGTTCTTCACCGGGGTCTCGATCCGCAGGACACCGTCGCGACAGTCGACCGTGGTCTGCTCGGCCGCCTTCACGTCCCGGCTCTTGGCGGGGTCGGCGGGCAGCACCTCGACGGTGGTGTCGGCCCGGTCGGCGGCGATGAACCGGATGCGCCCCGCCGAGACGTCCACGACGGCAGCGATGGGGGCGTGGGCGTCGAACGTGCGCGTCGTGCTCTGGGTCTTCTGCATCGCGGGCTCCTAGACTCGGCTTGTTGTTTCCGATGACAGAAACGCTACGTTGCATTCACAGATCTAGCAACGAACTCGTTGCGCTCAATGCCTAAAAACGCAGCTCAGAGCCGAGAAATCGTTGCACTGGATCCAAAATTAACGCAACATTCCGCACGTCGACTCGTTGCAATGGAGTGGGGGTGAACGCTATGCTGGCCCGCATCACGGACCACGAAGGAGATCGCGATGCCGGGAGGCAGACTCACCCAGCAGGAACGCCAGCAGATCGCGCTGGGACTGGCCGACGGCCTCCCCTACGCGGAGATCGCCAGGCGCCTCGACCGCCCGACCTCCACCATCACGCGCGAGGTGATGCGCAACGGCGGCCCCACCGCCTACCGTGCCGACCTGGCACACCGCGCCACCGAACGCCGCGCCCACCGCCGCCGGCAGGCCGCGCCCCGGGGCGGACAGCGGACGCCCCAGCAGCCCCACGGACGCGACGCCGAGGCCGTGCGCGAGTACGAGGAGACCCTCACCACCGTCTTCATGGCCTCGGGCATGCCCAAGATGATGTCCAGGGTGCTGGTCTGCCTCTACACCACCGACGAGGGCAGCCTCACCGCATCCGAACTCGTCCAGCGCCTCCAGGTCAGCCCGGCGTCCATCTCCAAAGCGGTCACGTTTCTGGAGAGCCAGGGCATGGTCCGCCGGGCGCGCGACGAACGCCGCCGCGAGCGCTATGCCGTCGACGACGACGTCTGGTACCAGGCGATGATCGCCAGCGCCCGGTCCCTCACCCAGGTCGTCGAGGTCTCCCGGCAGGGCGTCGGCGTCCTCGGCCCCGGCACCCCGGCCGCCACCCGCCTGGAGAACGCCGCCCGCTTCCTCGACTTCGTCCAGGAGAGCACCATTCGCGCCGCGGAACAGGCCCGCGAGGTCCTGCACACCAAACCCGAAACGGCCCCGGACGGCACCGCCGCCCGGCCCTGACCGCCGCCGCGACCGGCCCCGGCGGCCCCCACCCGGGGCCCAGCCCCACTCGGCCGTTCACGCTGGAACAGAATCGACGCGCGGTTCGCCGCGGCCCGCGGCCCGCGGCCCGGGAGCCCGGGAGCCCGCTGGGCCGTTCCGCAAAGTCCCGCCGTCCGCCCGGACCCGCTCCTCGACGGGCACACGCTGCCTGCCGGGCACCCAGGAGCCGGCCGGACGGCGGGGCGGCCCCGGCAGGGTCACCCCGCCGCCGGCACCGGCTTCGGCTCCCGCGCCGGTGCCACGGTCGTCAGCGCACGCACCTGACCGCTGCACAGCGCCGCCGCCGTCGCGCACACCACCAGCGCCGCGCCGCCCAGCAGGGTGCCCCGCACCCCGAAGTGCGCGGCGAGCGGACCGGCGGCCATCTCGCCCAGCGGCAGCGCGGCGAACGACCCCAGCGCGTCGTACGAGTACACGCGGGCCAGCTTGTCCGGCGGGATGTTCTGCTGCAGCGACACGTCCCAGGCCACCCCGAACTGCTCCAGGGCGACCCCGTTCAGGAACATCGCCACCCCCAGCAGCAGCACCCCAGGCGCCTGGGCGAGGACCACCAGCGGCAGCGACTCCACCGCCACCATCGCCACCCCGATCAGCAGCGCGCGCCGGGCCCGCGACCGCGCGGCGAGGACACCGCCGGCCACCGCCCCCGCCATCTGCGCCGCCAGCACCACGCCCCACACCCCGCGTCCGAACGTGTCGTCGGCGACGACCGGCCCCAGCACATGGATGCCCCCCGCCACCACGGCGTTGACCACCGCGAACTGCACCACCACGATCCACACCCAGCTGCGGGCGGTGAACTCCCGCCATCCTTCCCGCAGTTCGCGCAGCGGCCGGGTCCGCTCCCCGGTCGCGGCCACCGGCGCCGCCGTCACCCCGAGGAAGCACACCGCCGCCCCGCAGAACGCCACCGCGTTCCCGGCGAGCCCCCATCCGGGCCCGAACACGGCGGCGACGATCCCGGCGAGGGACGAGCCCGCGATCGCGCCGAGGTTGGTGCCCATGCGCATCAGCGCGTTGGCCGGGCGGATCAGGGACGCGGGCACGGTCTGCGGGGTGAGCGCCGCCGACGCCGGCAACGACAGCGCGGCCAGCGCCCCGTTGAGGACGCTGAGCAGCACCAGCAGCGGGATCGACACCGCCTCCAGCAGCACGCTCACCGCGATCGCGCCCTGCACACCCGCCGCCGCGAGCGCCGAACCCTGCAGCACCACCGTGCGCCGCACCCGGTCCGCGACCACCCCGCCCACCAGCAGCAGCGCCACGTTGGCCAGCGAACGCGCACCGACGACGATCCCCAGATCGGTCAGCGAACCCGTCGCGTCGAGCACCGCGAAGGCCAGCGCCACCGGCGCCATCGCGTTGGCGAAGTACACCAGCAGACGCCCCCCTGCCAGCCGCCGGAAGGAGCGGTGGCGCAGCGGTGCCCACGTCTGTGCGCCGGCCGTGCCGTGCGCGTCGGTGTCCGTCATGGTGCCGGCCGCTCCCTCTCGTCCGGGCCCGGGGGCCGCAGGGTGAAGTGCACCCGGGACACCGAGATGCCCAGGTCCTGAACGGCGTACGGGCAGAAGTAGTACGCCTGGGGGGTCGCCCCGGGGGCGATGGCGACGGTGAACTCCGCGTGCACCCGCTCGCCGGGGCGCGTGGCCTCGACGCGGCGCAGCACGGGGCCGACCCGCGCGTCGAGGTACAGCGGCAGCACGATACCCAGGTTCACCGTCCCCGCCCGTCGCGCCCGCGCCTCCACCACCACGTGCAGGGCACTGCCGACGGCGGTCTCGGCCGGCGCCTTCACGGTCAGCCCGGCCGCGCCGGCGAGGGAGTTGGCGACATCGCCGCAGCGTGCGCACACCACCTGGACGGTGTCGGTGATCACGGGGACCCGGCCGCGGCGCCGGTACGCGGTGAGCGGCCGGCCGCAGGCGCACGAGGAGTCCAGGGCAACCGGCGCGTCGGCGACGCTGCGTTCACCGAAGTAGGTGGGGAACCGCAGCACCGGATCGTCGTGGTGCTTGGCGAAGCGGTGGGCGAGCGCCAGATCCAGGGAGGTGGTCTCCTTGGCGATCGCCGCCAGTGACCGCCGCGCGTCCGGCGGTGCCAGCGCCACCGTGCGCACCACGTCGTGCAGCAGCGTGTCCGCCAGGGCCCGCAGCCGGGGCCGCAGCGGGTAGTCCGGCCCGAGCAGCCCGCTGTCGAGCAGACCCGCCAGCCGCGCACCGAGCGTGTGCGGCTCGGGAGCCGGGACCGGCTCCGCCGTGGACGGCTGCGTTCCCGCCTCCGCCGCCTCCTCCTCCAGGCCCGAGGACTACAGGCCGAACTGGGCGAACGACGGATAGGGGTTGATGTCGCGCAGCACGTCGTTGACGGCGCCGGCCGCGCTGCCCGCGGCGGCCGCCGACGTCAGCCACGCCAGGTTCTCGGGGCGCTGCCCGTCGCACGCGGTGAGCGTGGCGACGACGGTCTGCGCGGGACCGTCGAGCGCGTCCAGCAGGATCAGGTACTTCGGGTCGTACATGGCGTGCCCGGCCAGCGCGCCGCTGAAGCAGTTGGCGAGGACCAGTTCGGCGGCGCGGATGCCGCGCGCCGGGATCAGCTTGTCCATCGGCTTGGTGCAGCCCAGCCCGTAGGCGCACTTGGGGCCGGCGGCACCGGGCAGGGCCGCGACCGGACTCGCCCCGCACAGCGTGAACTGGCCCAGGTTGAGCTGGTCGTCCTTGCCGTTGCCGTGGAAGAGCACCCGCCGCCACACCCGGCCGAGGGCCACCTCCTTGATGTCGAGGCGGCGCACGTCGTCGGCGCCGCACCACACGTCCGCGCCCGGCACCGGCTCGGCCGCGTCCAGCTCGGAGACGACCCCCACCGCCGCGCCCGGCACCACCCGGGCGTACTGCTTGGCCACCACCCAGCTCAGACTGTGCACGTCACGACCGGTCAGCAGGAACAGCGGCCGCCCCGCGGCATACGCGTCCGCCACGACCTGCTGCACCTCGTCCCCGTGCAACTGCGCGTAGGTCCCGGCCAGCAGCACGGACCCCGTTCCGGGCAGCCGCCCCGGCTCCGCCGCCCAGGTGCGGGCCAGCGGCCGCAGCAGCGTCTCCAGCGCGGCGGGCACCTCGCCCCAGGTCACCACGGGCGCGTCGGTGAGATCGGCGACGGGTGCCGCGGTGGACAGGACGGCCTCGTACCGGAAACGGGTCAGCTCGTTGTGGTGGACGCCCAGCTTGACCCGTACATCGACCGTACGCACCCCGGGCAGCTCCCGGGCAAGGGCAGCGAACAGCGCGGGCGACAGCAGCAGTTCGGTCTCGCCCGCCACCCGCCGGTCGACGCCGCGGCGCACCGCCTCGCGGTCCTCGGTGTCCGCGCCCGGCTGGGCCAGCTCCACGCCGGTCTGGAAGCAGCGCGCCAGGTCGAGGTTGCGCAGGTCGCCCAGGAGCAGCGAGCCCCCCGGCGCCAGCAGCGGCAGCGCCCGCTCGATCACGGTCCGCAGATAGGACAGGCCCGGGAAGTACTGGACGACCGAGTTGACGACGATCGTGTCGAAGTACCCCACGGGCAGCCCGCCGGTGTCGTCCGCGCCCTGGCAGCTCAGCCGCACCTTCTCCCGCAGCACCGCGTCGCCCTGCGTCTGGGCGCGCAGCGCCGCGACGACGGACGGCGAGAAATCGGTGGCCCAGTACTCCTCGCACTCCTCGGCCCGGGCCAGGTGCGCCATCAGCAGCCCGGTGCCCACCCCGATCTCCAGGACACGCCGCTGCCCCAGCTCACGGATGCGCTCCAGCGTCGCCGCCTGCCACTCCCGCATCTGCTCCAACGGGATCGGCTGCGCGTCGTAACTGCTGTTCCAACCCGCGAAGTTGGCGCCGAACTCGGCGGCCCCGGCGTCGTCGTAGAGCGCCTCGTAGATCTCCTTCCACTCGGTGATCTGCTCACCCTCCGCCGCCGCGGGCTGCGCGGCCGGTACGACATGGGCGACCAGGCGGCGGTCGCCGTCCGCGGCCGTGTGCACGGACACCGTGGCCGCGGACACGGCGGGGTGGGCGGTCAGCACCGACTCGATCTCGCCGAGCTCGATGCGGAAACCGCGCAGCTTGACCTGGTCGTCGACCCGCCCCGTGAACTCGATCGCGCCGTCCTCGCGCAGCACCACCAGATCACCGGTCCGGTACAGCCGGCCCTCACCGCCGGTGAACTCGTCCCGCACGAACCGCTGCGCGGTCAGCTCCGGCCGGTCCAGGTACCCGGTGGCCAGCCCCGGCCCGCCGAGCAGCAGCTCACCCGTGCCGCCGGGAGCGACCGGGACACCGTCCTCGCCGACCACGACGGCGACGGTCGCGCCGATGAGACGGCCGATGGGGATCGTACGGTCGCCCTCGGCCGGTTCCGCGACCTCGTGCCAGGTCGCGAACGTCGTCGTCTCGGTCGGCCCGTACACGTGCAGCAGCCGCTCGGGCGGACCCGCCCGGAACACCTCCCGCACCCGCCGCGGATCACACGCCTCGCCGCCGAAGAGCACCGTGCGCAGCGGGGCGAACGCGGCCGGGCGCTCCCGCGCGATCAGGTTGAACAACGCGGTCGTCAGGAAGATCACCGAAAGGCCGTGCTCGGCGACCGCGCCCTCGAAGCGGGCCGGATCGACCACGGTGTCCTTCGTCAGCCCGACCAGCCGGGCACCGGCGGCCAGCGTCGACCAGATCTCGAAGGTGACCGCGTCGAAGGCGGGATTGGCGGCCTGCGCCACCACGTCGCCCGGCGTCAGCCGCACGTAGTCGGTCGACACCACCTCCACCTACTTCGAGCGCGACGAAGCCGACGACCCCGCCGGCGAGGGCACCAGCCTGCGCCAGTACGGGCATTCGAAGGACCACCGCAAGGACCTGCCGCAGATCGTCATCGGGCTGGCCGTCACCCGCGAGGGCATCCCGGTCCGCTGCTGGACCTGGCCCGGCGGCACCAACGACCAGACTGTGATCACCGAGGTCAAGGACGGCCTGCGCGACTGGCGGCTCGGCCGGGTGATCACCGTCTGCGACACCGGCTTCTCCTCCGAAGCCAACCAGGCATACCTGCGCCGGGCCGGCGGCCACTACATCACCGGCATCAAGATGCGCGAAGGCTCCCACCGAGCCGAACAGGCCCTGGCCCGCCAGGGCCGCTACCAGGAAGTGCGCGACAACCTGCGCGTCAAGGAGGTCCGCCTCGACGGCGACGAGGGCAGGCGCTTCATCATCTGCCACAACCCAGCCGAAGCCGAACGCGACGCCGCCCGCCGGGAAGACCAACTCGTGGCGGTCCGAGCCGAGTTGGCACGCATCAAGGCAGCACGGGAGGCGGACGCGAAGAAGGCGAAGGCCAAGGCCGCCAAGGCCGCCAAGACCGGCAAGCGCCCCGCGGCACCATCCGACGCGCCGCACCGCAAGGCCGAGTGCGCGCTGCGCGACCATCCGGCGCTGGGCCGCTGGCTCAAGCAGCACCCCACCACCGGGCGGCTGTCCATCGACGCCGCCAAGGTCACCGCCGAGGCCCGCCTGGACGGCAAGTACCTGCTGGCCACCAGCGACCCGGATCTGTCCGCCGAGAACATCGCGCTCGGCTACAAGAACTTGCTGGAAGCCGAACGTGCCTTCCGCACGATGAAGTCGACGCTGGACCTGCGGCCTGTCTACCACCGCCTCGACGAGCGGATACGCGCCCACGTGCTGCTGTGCTGGCTCGCCCTGCTGCTGATCCGCGTCGCCGAGCGCCGCACCGAGCAGATCTGGCCCAAGATCGCCGCCGAGCTCGGCCGGATCCACCAGGTCACCCTCACCGGCCCCGCCGGCAGTCTCCAGCAGACCACCCGGCTCACCGACACCCAGACCAAACTCTTCAAGGACTGCGGCATCCCGCTCCCGCCAAAGATGAGCGGCCTCAAGCCCCCCGAATAGCCGCTGACCTGGGAAAACGCACTCCGGAGCCGTGGGCACACGACCCCGGAGCCTCCTCATGCCCATCGCCGCAGGTCAACCCACAGATTCAGCCCTGCTGTGTGCCCGCCAACTGTCGAACTCGGGTATCGGCGGGACGGTTCACCGACGTTGATTTCCGGCGCGAGCTGCCGACAGTGCCCACCTGTGGGTTTGTCATCACGGGTCTGAGTGTCGGCAGACGGTCGTTTGACGACACTCCGGATCGTGGGCACGAGCTGCCCCATGCTCATGGCCATCCCTTAGCGTTCAACCCAGCAACATCACCGGCGGGACCCCTCAACCTGCTCTTACCTGATGGTGTAAGCGGTGCCCCGGTCGATTTCGCCGCCGCTACGGAGCCCAAACGATCGCTCACCATGTTCGGTCCGTCGGCTCGGACATAGGCGCCAGGCCAAGGCCGGCGACCGCGACCGCGCCGTGGGCGGTGTGCTCGCCGCCGGCGAGTATCAGGCTTCGGGCGGACTGGTAGCGGCAACCGGCAGCCTCGAACGCCTGCGCCGTGAGGAGCACGCGCTCGTGGTCCTTGTCGAGCAGGGCCTCGGCTCGTTCCACTATGGCGGTGGCGACCGGGTTGCCGCTCACGACGGTCCGCGCGTCGGCGAGCCGATCGCGTGCCCCGGGGGTTTCGGCGAGGACGGCGGCCTCGGCACGTAGAGCTACGTACCAGTGGAGCCAGGTCCACGTGATCCAGCGCCAGACCTCGGCGGGCTCGGGCGCCATCCGCTCCAGCGCCTGCGCGGCCTGGCCGTTGTGGAGCAGGCGGATCGCGTCGAAGACCGCGGCGTAGCCGTGGGCGTGCTCCGATGAGGCCCCGGGCCAGCTCAGGATCTCCTGCCATTCGCGTCGGGCCTCGTCGTCCTGGCGGAGGCCGTGG
Organism: Streptomyces sp. NPDC033136; assembly: GCF_055578235.1. Lineage (NCBI taxonomy): Bacteria > Bacillati > Actinomycetota > Actinomycetes > Kitasatosporales > Streptomycetaceae > Streptomyces > Streptomyces sp. NPDC033136. The sequence continues at coordinate 4,208 of NZ_JBVIPD010000029.1, read as the reverse complement.
AGCATCGTGACCCCGGCCGCGGCAGCGCCGAGAACCGGGGTGTCCCGACCGCCACCGCGCCGCCAGGCGTCCAGGAACCGGACACTGTTGGTGAGTACGTCCTCGACATTGCCCGCCAGTGTGTCGGCCACCAGCAGCAGACTCGTCGCACGGTGCCCGACCTCTGCCAGCAGCGGATGATCCGCCAGCTGCTGGGCCCACCGGCGTGCACCGGGTAGATCGCCGGTGCCGAGCGCCGCCTCGCCGGCCTCGGCGAGGGCGTCGAGCAGTTCGTGGGTGCCGGCCGGGGTGTTCGGAACGGCGGCCAGTAGCGTCACCCGGCGCCGGACCGTCTCGGCCGCGCCGAACGTATCCCCGGCCCAGCTCTGGACGGCGGCGAAGGTGTCCAGAGCGGCGGATTCGACGAGCGGATCATTGGTCCGCCGTGCGAGCTCCATCGCCCGCTCGGCTCGCGCCATCGTCTCCGTGAGCGCGGCGCCGCGTGGAACTTCGGCACCGCTCTGGGCGCTGTCGAAGGCGTCGAACAGGGCCATTCCGGCCTCGGCCAGGGCCACTGCCGCCTGGCCGGCCTGGGATTCCCCGGCCAGGTCGCGGGCCTCGGCAATCAGGGCGGTGGTCTCCTCGCGGGGTGGGGTGCGGACGAACTTGCTGGAGAACCGGAACGCCGTCGTCGCGACCGTCGCCAGGTCCACGGCGGCACCCGCTGTGTCACCTGTGCGGCGGGCGGCTTGTGCGGCCTGGCGATGCAGGCGGTACATGTCCTCGCCGCGCATCCGGCACCCGGCCACCGCGGCTGCCTGCCGGAGCATCGACGCTGTGGCGGTCGGGTCTTCGGCGAGCATGGCGGCCTGTTCGAAGCGGGCCTGCGACTCGCCGACCAGGTGACGGGTGAAGGCCATCTCCGCCAGCGAACGGGCGAGGCGGTGCGCGCCCGCGCGGTGCTCCGCCTGGCCGGCCGCCCACGCCAAGGCGGCGCGCAGGTCATCGGCGACCGCGTCGAAGTCGGCCCGCCAGTCCGGGCCCACCGCCGCGAGCCCGGCGGCCCTGGCCAGGCACCAGCGCAGATGCCGGGACCGCGTCTCGGCGGACCCACCGGCCTCAGCGAGCCGCTCGGCTCCGTACTGCCGGATGGTCTCCAGCGCCCGGTAGCCGGTCCCGCCGGGAGTGGCCGTCACCACCAGCAGGCTCTGTTCGGCGAGCCGGGCCAGCCCGTCGGCGACGATTCCCTCGTCCACCCCGGCCACCTCCGCCGCTGCCGGGACAGTGAACGGCGCCACGAACACCGACACATGGCGCAGCAGCGCACTGTCGGCCGGTTCCAGCAGGGCGTGGCTCCAGTCCAGCGCGGCCCGCACCGAGCGGTGCCGGTCCTCGGCGCGGGAGCCGCCGGTCAGCATCCGCAGCGGGTGGGACAGGGCGGCGGTGAGGCCGTCAAGGCCGAGGGTCGGGTACCGGGCGGCGGCCAGTTCGATCGCCAGCGCCATCCCGTCCAGCCGGTCGCAGATCACGGCTGCCTGGGCCCGCTGCGCAGGGTCCAGCGGCCGGCCGACTGCCGCCGCCCGTTCCATGAACAGCGCGACCGCGTCCGACTCGCCGCCGGCGGTCAGTGACAGCGGCGGCACCTGGTACACCCGCTCGAACGGCACCATCAGCCGTGCCCGGCTGGTCGCCAGCACCGCCAGCCGCGGGCACGCTGCCAGCAACCGCTCCAGGAACAGCGCCACCCCGTCCCGGACCTGCTCACAGTTGTCCAGGACCAGCAGGGCGTGCCGGTCGGCCAGCGCGGAGATCAGTGACTCGGTCAGGTCCTGACCGGGCTGCTCGCCGAGACCGAGCGCACCGGCGACCGCGGGCGCGACCAGTTCCGGGCCGGTGACCGGGACGAGGTCGACGAACCACACGCCGTCGGTGTACGTCCCGGCCGCATCCGCCGCCACCGATAGCGCGAGCCGGGTCTTACCCACCCCGCCGGGGCCGACCGCGGTCACCTGCCGCGAGGTCCTGATCAGCTCGGTCAGCTCGTCCAACTCGCCGACCCGGCCGACGAACGAGGTCAACGGCGCCGGCAGGACCGGCATGGCGTGCCCGGCCCCGGCCATCCCCCCGGCCGCGACCGGCTTGGCCGCGGCCCGTGCGGCGAGCGCCCGCCGATCCGGCACGTCCAACTTCCGCAGCATCGAGGAGACATGGCTCTCCACCGTCCGCACGGAGATGAACAGACGCGCCCCGATCTCGGCATTGCTGAGGTGCTCGCCGATCAGCTCCAGGACATCGGCCTCCCGAGGCGAGATCTCCGTGTCCACCATCGTCGTCACCGCTGCCCCCCGCCCTGCGGTACGCCCCCTGCGTACCCCTTGGAGACCGGCAGACTACCGGCTCCGTGCCGCGTTCCGTGGTCGGCTCCGTGGTCACCACGGATGTGGTCCTACCAGCAGGAGAGCGAAGCTGAGAGCACTTCGACGACAGGCACCGGCCCCAGGAGTGACGATGAGCGACGTTTCCCACCAGAGCATCAGGACCGTGCTGCACCCCGTGTCCGACCTGGCGAAGGCCAAGGGGGTCTACGCCGCCCTCCTCGGTGGCCCACCGCAGACCGACACCCCCTACTACGTCGGCTTCGACACCGGCGGCCAGCACATTGGCCTGGTGCCGGACGGCGGGCCGCAGGGCATGACCTCGCCGGTGGCCTACTGGCACGTGCCGGACATCGAGGCGAAGCTCGCCGACCTCACCGCCGCTGGCGCCGTGGTGAAGGAGGCCGCGCACGAAGTCGGCGCCGGCCGGGTGGTCGCCACCGTCACCGACCCCGACGGCAACGTCCTGGGCCTGATCCAGGACCACTGAACCCCCACGCCTCCCAGCCGGCGCACTCCCACACGAAAGGAACCCATCATGACCGCGTTCGAGACCGTCACCCTGGAAGTTTCCGACCCCACGGCCGCAGCCGCCTTCTATCAGGCGTTCGGCGTGAGCCAGCACGTGAATGTCCGTGCCTCGCAGGAGCCGACCACAGGCTTCCGCGGCTTCGCCCTGTCGCTCGTGACATCCCAGCCCGCCGACGTCGACGCGTTCATGGTCGCCGCGGTCGAGGCCGGGGCGACCACGCTGAAGCCCGCGGCCAAGAGCTTCTGGGGCTACGGCGGCGTCGTCCAGGCCCCGGACGGAACGATCTGCAAGATCGCCTCCTCGAAGAAGAAGAATTCCGGCCCGGCCGTCCGGGAGATCGAGCAACTCGCCCTGCTGCTCGGCGTGGACGACGTCAAGGCGAGCAAGCGCTTCTACGTCGACCGCGGCCTGGCCGTGGCCAAGAGCTTCGGCGGCAAGTACGTCGAGTTCGACACCCCGTCGTCCCACATCACGCTGGCCCTCTACCCCCGGCACGCCCTCGCCAAGGACAGCGGTGTGACCAAGGAGGGCGACGGATCGCACCGGATCGTGCTCGGCGGCGCCGCCGAGACCTTCACCGACCTGGACGGCTTCACCTGGGAGACCGCAGCCGCCTGACCCGCCAAAACCCAGCACACCCACACACACCTGAGGGAGACCGACAGATGAGCAGCAGGACCAACAGCGGTTACGAGGGATTCACCACCGACGAGCGGGCCGCGATGAAGGAGCACGCCCAGGAAGAGAAGAAGGCCGCGCGTCGAAGCTCACGCGCGGACAAAGCGGCGCTGGCGCTCAAGGACCTGCTCGACAAGATCGCCCAGATGCCCGACGAGGACCGGGTCCTCGCCGAGCGCGTCCACCACATCGTCACCGCCAACGCCCCGAACCTCACACCCAAGACCTGGTACGGGATGCCTGCCTACGCGCTGGACGGCAAGGTCGTCTGCTTCTTCCAGAGCGCGGCCAAGTTCAAGGCCCGCTACGCCACGCTCGGGTTCAACGATCCGGCGCAGCTGGACGACGGCCCGATGTGGCCGACAGCCTTCGCCCTGACCGAGGTGACGCCAGAGGTTGAGGAGCGGATCGCCGCGCTGGTGAAGCAGGCGTCGAGCTAGGTCTCGCCCTACGGCACGGCAGTTGACCGTGGACGGGCAGCCTGCGGGAAGTGATCTTCCAAACCCTGGAAAGCCTCACCCGCGAATCACCCGGCCCCGCAGGTCAGGGTGAGGCTCCCCCTGCCAGCCGGACAGCTTGATACTGGGACGGATGGTCCCGGAGGAAGCAGTCACAGGTAGTGAGTAGCAAGAGCAACATGAGTA
>NZ_JBVIPD010000028.1:108886-114032 GCF_055578235.1 Streptomyces sp. NPDC033136 | reverse complement strand
AACGGCGCCGAAAGCTCACGCGGCACACTCACCCCCCTCGCCCCTTCCCCACACCCCAGGCGCGCCTGTCACCCACCCAACGACCACCCCTGGGAAAGGTCACGCATCCGATCCGCGAATCCCCGTTCCCTCTCCCCGGAAACGGCGCACGCCGCAGCCCGGAGGGATCACTTGCACACGCCAGAACACGGCTCATACGCACTCAACCAACAACAGCTCACAACCTTTGACAGGCACCAGCTGTACTGATCACGGGCCCTGAGACTCCGCCGGAGCACGTGCTGCTAGCGTCCGCCCCCGTGAGCGACAGTGTGTACGTGGGGAACGCCGGGCGGGACGCGGCGCTGGACCGGGGGTGGATCCTCGGGCATTTCAAGGACGTCGGGGATCCTCGCCACAGCGACGCCGTGGAGATCAAGTGGGGTGTCCATCCGGCCGGTGACGAACGGTCGCAGTGGGTACGGGGTGAGGAACGTACCGCGCTGCTGGTGCTCGTCAGTGGGCGCTTCCGGGTCGAGCTGCCCGGGCGGAGCGTGCTGCTGGAGCGGCAGGGGGATTACGTCGTGTGGGGGCGCGGGGTCGATCACTCGTGGCGCGCGGAGGAGGAGTCCGTGGTGCTGACCGTGCGGTGGCCGTCCGTGCCCGGCTACGCGGTGGGCGGGGGCGGCTGACGGCTCTCACAGGGCCGGGGGTGATCGCGGCCGGTTTCACGGGCGGGGCCTGTGATCGTCCCGCACAGGGCGGCTCCGCGTGAATGAATGGCCGGATGAGTGAGCTGATCCCTGTCACGCACGAGGCCGACGGTGAACGACTCAGTGGGTGGTTCGGCGGTACCGGTGCGTCCGCGAAGGCGACGGCCGTGCTGCTGCACGGCGCGGGCAACGGCAGTGCGGAGCGGCTGCTGCCGCTGCTGGAGGAGTTCGTGGACCACGGCTGCCGTGCCGTCGCCTTCGACTTCTCGGGGCACGGCGAGAGCACCGGCCTGCTGCGGGAGCTGAGTCTGCGCCGCCGTTTCGAGCAGGCCGTGTCGGTCGTCGACGCGCACGCGCCCGTGGACGGGCCGCTGGTCCTGGTCGGGTTCAGCATGAGCGGCCAGACGGTGGCGGATCTCGTCCGGCACTACGGGGACCGGGTGGCGGCGCTGGGGCTGTGCGCGCCGGCGGTGTACGCGGCCGAGGCGTGGGACGTGCCGTTCGGCGACGGCGACGGGCGGTTCAGCGAGATCATCCGACGGCCCGGGAGCTGGCGCGCGTCGCCCGCGCTCGACGTCCTGCGGGCGTACGAGGGGCGGGCGGTGCTCGCGGTGCCGGGCACCGACGACGTCATTCCGCCCGCCGTGGCGGAGGCCGTCTCGGAGGCGCTGGCCCGGCGTGCGCAGTTCACCCACTGGGAACTGCCCGAGGCCCAGCACCGGTTGGGGCTGTGGTTCCGTGACCGTCCCGACGACCGGCGGGAGTTCGTCACGGCCGTGCTGACCGGGCTGGGCGAGCAGGGCTGGACGGCCACGCGCGCGTGGGTGGCCAAACAGCTGCCGGAAGGCCGTACGGTCGACAAGTCGGCTTTCCTGAGCGGTGGGTGGAGTGCCCAGATGCGGTGGCTCACCCTCGACGACGGCACCGCGCTGGCGCTGCGGACCTTCGTGAAGCCCTTCTTCCGGCGGCACGCGCCCGGGCTGCTGGCCCGCGAGGCGGGCATTCTCGCGCTGCTGGCGGAGCAGGAGGGCGTGCCGGCCGCCGGCCTGATCGGCGTGGACGCGACCGGGGAGCACTGTGACCATCCGTCCTTATTGATGTCCGTGCTGCCGGGGCGGGTCCGGGTCGACGAGGAGGAACTCGACGCACGGGTGGACCTGCTGGCGGCTCAGCTGGCCCGCATCCACCGGGTCGTTCCCGGCGAGCGCCCGCGTCCGTACCAGGCGTGGACGTCCCCGGAGCACGTGACGGCGCCGGAGGGTGTGATGTGGGAGCGGGCCGTGGACGTGATCCGCCGGGCCCCTCCGCCGTACGAGGGCTGCTTCCTGCACCGGGACTTCCATCCCGGGAACGTGCTGTTCACGGGCTCGGCGGGTGAGCTGCGGGTCAGCGGCGTCGTCGACTGGGTGGAGACCTCCTGGGGGCCGGCCGACCTGGACGTCTCCCACTGCTCGACGGCGCTCGCACTGCTGCACGGCCCGGAGTGTGGCCTCGGTTTCCGGGAGCGCTACGAGGCCCACGGCGGCCGGCGCCTGGCCGAGGGCCCGGACCATCTGTACTGGCGGCTGCTCGACGCGCTGGCCTACGCCCCGGACGCGGCCAAGCTGACGGGCCCCTGGCGGGAACTGGGCCGGACCGACCTGACGCCTGAGGTGGTGGGCGGACGGCTGGAGGCGTATGTGGAGGGGCTGTTGGAGCGCTACGCCTGAGGGCGGTTGCCGGGGCGGTGCCGGTCGGGGGGCGGCCGGAGTCCGTGACTGTGACGGTGACGGTGGCTGTTCGACCGCAGCGGCAATGCCGGGCCGACGGTGTGGTGGAACGGCCGGGTGATCGGCGGCTGGACCCAGCGGCCCGGCGGGGAGATCACCTGGCGCATCCTCGACGACGAGGGCATCGGCCGCGAGGCCCTCACGGCGATCGAGGCGGAGGCGGAGCGGCTGACCGGGTGGGTGGGGCCGACCAGGATCACCCCGCGTTTCCGTACGCCACTGGAGAAGGAGCTGGCGGCTTAGCCGGGAGGGGCGTCGGGTCCTCGCCCCTTCAGGCCCGTACGTACACCCCGCCCGCGCCACGGTTGCCGCCGCCTCTGCCGCCCGGCCGGCCATCGTCTCGTCGAGGCGTCCGCCGCTGATCAGCAGGTGGTAGTAGAGCGGGGCGGAGACGGCACGGACCACCTCGTGCGCATCGGTGCCCTCGGGCATACGGCGTGATCGACGCGCTGGACGAGATCGCGGAGGAGACGGGCAGGGCGGTGCCACAGATCGCCCTCAACTGGCTGCTGCGGCGGCCGACGGTGTCCTCCGTGCTCATCGGCGCCCGCGACGAGCGGCAGTTGCGCCAGAACCTCGGTGCCGTCGGCTGGGGCCTCTCCCCCGAGCAGGTGGCGAGGCTCGACGCGGTGAGCCACCGCCCGGCGCCGTACCCCTACTTCCCCTACGAGCGGCAGGGGGGCTTCGCCCGCCTGAACCCGCCGGTGTTCGCGGCACCGGACCGGGCGGCATGACGAAGCGCCGGGCTCCCCGGAACAGGGCACCCGGCGCTCAGGATCGGGACAGGTCAGGTCGGGTCAGTCGGGTCGGGTCAGCGCGCGTAGCGCATGAACGCCCGCACCATGTGGCACGTCGTGTCCGACGGCGGGTGGACGCCGATCAGCTCCGCCGTGTCGCGGATGGTCTCGTTGCGAGCCGCGTTCGGCATGTAGACGCCGGAGTCGAGCAGGGCGATGGCGAGCCGCATCGCCTTGAGGCGGCGGTTGTGCGTGACGTACCACTCGCGCGGCCGGCCCGGCGGCAGCGGCCGCTTCTCCACGGGCGCGTACGGCAGGTCGAGCAGGACAGGGCGCTTCGCGGTGGACTGGGTGGGCGACGGCTTCGACTTCAGAGCGGCAGCGGGCACAGGATCCTCCTGTCGCGGTCGGGCGGCTCACGGAGACTTCGGCGTCTCCGGCGCCACCCTCGAACACTGCTTACAGTTTACCGCCGGGCACTGACAACGGGGAGTCCGCCGGGGTCATCAAATGCCCTGGTGGGGACGCATATTGGCAGTGCGTCACGGCAGGTCCGCGAGGGACGCGTGAGCCGGGAGAAATCGAACAGAGCCGATGGCGCGTACTGTGCGTCCCATGGAGATCTGGATCAACCCGGCCTGCTCGAAGTGCCGCAGTGCCGTGCAGCTGCTCGACGCCGAGGGTGCCGACTACACCGTCCGCCGCTATTTGGAGGACGTGCCGAGCGAGGACGAGATCCGTGAGGTGCTGACGCGTCTCGGGCTCGAACCGTGGGACATCACCCGCACCCAGGAGGCGGCCGCCAGGGAGCTCGGGCTCAAGGAGTGGCCGCGGGACACCGGTGCGCGGGAGCGGTGGATCACGGTGCTCGCCGAGCACCCGAAGCTCATCCAGCGCCCGATCATCACCGCGGACGACGGTACTGCCGTGGTGGCCCGCACCGACGAGGCCGTCCGGGACGCCCTGTCGCGCTGACGGCTCGCCAACTCGCCCGTGATGCAGGTCACTTCGGGGAATCCAGCGACCACTGAGTCGTCACGTTCGATATCTCGTACATAGCGGCGTACGCTCCCCTACCTCTTCAGGAGGCGCGCATGTCGCGTAGGAGAACTCTCGGCACGAAGAAGAAGATCGCGCTGCTGGTGAGCGCGGCGACCGTGGCGGGAGGCGGGGCCTTCGTCATGGCGAGCACGTCGAACGCCGCGCAGACCCCCAGGTCGGCGTCGGAATCGACGGTCTGCCTGGGCCTCGCCACCGCCCTCGGCAACAACCAGAAGTTCATCGCGGACCAGCGGGCCGACCCCGACGCACAGTCCGAGGCGCGGATCGCCAATCGCGAGGCGGTCGTCGCGGAGATCAAGCGGAAGCAGGAGGCGTCGGGGTGCGCGGTGGGGGAGTCGGCTCAGGACTCCCAGGCCGCGCAGCCGTCGCAGCCCACACAGGGCGGCGAGCAGGCCGGAGGCGGTCAGCAGGCCGGCGGTGCACAGCCCTCGCGGCCCGCCGCGTCCGCCCCCGGGGGAAACCCCGGCGGTGGTGCCGCTGCCTCCGGTCAGCAGGTGTGCAACGGCTCCACGGTCACGCTCTCCGGCGAGGGCGGTGCGCCTGCCGCGTCCAGCAACCAGTTCCCGGTCGGCACGAAGCTGAAGGTCACCAACCTGGACAACGACAAGTCCACGACGGTGGAGGTCACTTCGGTCTCCGGCAGCTGTGCGCTGCTCAACGACGCGGCCTTCGAACAGGTCCGTGAGCCCGGCAAGTTCCTGATCCGCCGGGCCCTGATCGAGAAGGTGGGGTGAGGCCGGACGACCGGATGAATCCATGAGGGGGCGGCCCACCCCTCGGCCGCCCCCTCGTACGTGTCACCGGTCCTGGGGGGGGGGGGAGGGGGGGGGGGGGGGGGGGGGGGGGGGGGGGAAGGAAGGTAGGAAAAGAAACGCCAAAGAGAGGG
>NZ_JBVIPD010000028.1:0-108876 GCF_055578235.1 Streptomyces sp. NPDC033136 | reverse complement strand
AGAAAGAACAAAAAAAAACGGGGCCATCCCCCCCCCCCCCCCCCCCCCCCCCCCCCCCCTTCCCCCCCTCCCCCCCCCCCCCCCCCTCCCCCCCCCAGGACCGGCGCGTGAGGTCCGCAAGGCGCCGGTCACCGGCTCGACGGAGGGGAGCCGGTGACCGGCGCCCGGCGCCGCCGAAACGCCCTCACAGCGTGAGGTGCGGCACAACGTCACCCGGTAACACGGGGTTCACATTCGAGCAATGGCCGGGAAATCGCCTGTTGCCAGGCTGCCGGGCGACACATCGCGGCGCCTCAGTGCCGCAGCGCCGCAGCACCCGCGATACGCGCCCAGACACACCCCCGAAGGATGTGGCCCGTGACCTTCAAGGCTGAGTACATCTGGATCGACGGCACCGAGCCGACGGCCAAACTGCGTTCCAAGACCAAGATCATCGCGGGCTCCCCCGCCGGTCTCGACGCGCTGCCGATCTGGGGCTTCGACGGGTCCTCCACCAACCAGGCCGAGGGCCACTCCTCGGACTGCGTCCTCAAGCCGGTCTTCACCTGCCCGGACCCGATCCGCGGCGGCGACGACATCCTGGTGCTGTGCGAGGTCCTGAACATCGACCTCACCCCACACGCCAGCAACACCCGTGCCGCGCTGACCGAGGTCGCCGAGAAGTTCGCGGCCCAGGAGCCGGTCTTCGGCATCGAGCAGGAGTACACCTTCTTCAAGGACGGCTACCCGCTCGGCTTCCCCAAGGGCGGCTTCCCGGCCCCGCAGGGCGGCTACTACTGCGGTGTCGGCGCCGACGAGATCTTCGGCCGTGACGTCGTCGAGGCCCACCTCGACAACTGCCTGAAGGCCGGTCTGGGCCTGTCCGGCATCAACGCCGAGGTCATGCCCGGCCAGTGGGAGTTCCAGGTCGGCCCGCTGTCCCCGCTGGAGGTCTCCGACCAGCTGTGGGTGGCCCGCTGGCTGCTCTACCGCACCGCCGAGGACTTCGACGTCGCCGCCACCCTCGACCCCAAGCCGGTCAAGGGCGACTGGAACGGCGCCGGCGCGCACACCAACTTCTCCACCAAGGCGATGCGCGAGGGCTACGACGCGATCATCACCGCGTGCGAGTCCCTCGGCGAGGGCTCCAAGCCGCTCGACCACGTCAAGAACTACGGCGCCGGCATCGACGACCGCCTGACCGGTCTGCACGAGACCGCCCCGTGGAACGAGTACTCCTACGGCGTCTCCAACCGCGGCGCCTCGGTCCGTATCCCGTGGCAGGTCGAGAAGGACGGCAAGGGCTACATCGAGGACCGCCGTCCCAACGCCAACGTCGACCCGTACGTGGTGACCCGCCTGATCGTCGACACCTGCTGCACGGCGCTGGAGAAGGCCGGCCAGGTCTGACCGACGCCACACGGCTCGACGGCTTGACGGCTCGACGGCTTACAGCTCTCGAGGGGCGCCCATCCGCACGGTGGGCGCCCTTCGCGTTGCCCGGTGCTGCCTGGTGCACCGACGGCTTACCCGAGGCCCCTTCCCTCCCCTCCCCCTGCCTTTCCCTCCCCCGGCCGGTCCGTCTGCTGACAGCAGATCACCGTTCCGGCCCCTCGCCCCGCCGGGCAGAGTCTGCGGCATGAGGCTTCTGATGCTGGGCGGGACGGAGTTCGTGGGGCGGGCCGTCGTGGAGGCGGCGCTGGGGCGGGACTGGGAGGTGACCGTCTTCCACCGGGGGCGGCACGCGGCGCCGCCGGGCGTGCGGTCGCTGCTCGGCGACCGCACCGCGCCCGGGGGGCTCGCCGCCCTCGCCGGGGACGCGGGCGAGTGGGACGTCGTCGTCGACACCTGGTCGGCGGCGCCCCGCGCGGTGCGGGACGCGGCGCGGCTGCTGCGGGGCCGCGCCCGCCGGTACGTGTACGTGTCGAGCTGCTCGGTGTACGCGTGGGCGCCGCCCGCCGGGTACACCGAGGACGCGCCCCTGGTGGAGGGCGCGTCCCCCGACGCGGACGGGACCGACTACCCGCGCGACAAACGCGGCGGTGAACTGGCCGTCCTGAACGCCTTCGGCGAGGACCGGTCGGTGCTCGTGCGGTCCGGGCTGATCCTCGGCCCGTACGAGAACGTCGGCCGCCTCCCGTGGTGGCTGACCCGGATGGCGCGCGGTGGCCCGGTCCTGGCTCCGGGGCCGCGGGACCTCCCCCTGCAGTACGTCGACGTCCGGGACCTGGCCCAATGGATCCTCGGCGCGGTGGAGCAGGGGCTGAGCGGCCCGTACAACCTGATGGGTCCCCAGGGCCACGCCACGATGGGGACGTTCCTCGAGGCGTGCGCGCGGGTCACGGGCGACGTTCCCGAGCTGCGGTGGACCGAGCCCGAGGTGATCCTGGGCGCGGGTATCGAACCGTGGGTCCAGTTGCCGGTGTGGGTGCCGCCGGGCAGCGACCTGCACGACGCACTGCACAGCGCCGACGTCTCAGGGGCGCTCGCGACCGGCCTGCGCTGCCGACCCGTCGAGGAGACCGTGGCCGACACCTGGGACTGGCTGCGCGGCATCGGCGGTGTCGCACCCCAGCGGACGGACCGGACGCGGAAGGGCCTCGACCCGGAGGTGGAGGCGAAGGTGCTCGCAGCCGGCACGGACGCGTGAGTCACCGCACGCTGCCCCGGAGGTGTACCCAGCACCACCCTCCGACCGGGTGTCCCGGCCCCGTGACCGGGCACTCCCGCTCGGCGAGACTGACGCCATGACCATCGACACGCAGAACAGCGACGGGCGGACGACGGGGCGGCGCATCGGGGTCGCCGCGGTGCGGGGGCTGGCGCTGGCCCTCGTCTCCCTGCCGGGGGCGGTGCTGTGCTTCTGCCTGGCCCTGGTCTCCCTCGCGCTCATCCCGATCGGGGTCGGGCTCGTCACGACGCCGTACGTGCTGGCGGGGGTGCGGACATTCGCGAACCGGCGGCGGGTGCTCGCGGCGGAGTGGGGCGGGGTGCGGATTCCGCCGGCGTACCGGCCGCTGCCGGAGGACGCCGCCCCGTGGACGTGCACCGTCGCGATGCTGCGCGACCCGGCGACCTGGCGGGACCTGCGCTGGCTGCCGGTCGACATGACCGCCGGGTTCGTCACGGCGCTGCTCCCGGCCGTGCTGTTCCTCTATCCGCTGGAGGGGTTCGCGATCGCGGCCGGGCTGTGGCGCGTCCTCGACGGGGGAGGCGGGTACTGGTACGGGTTCGTGCGGGTCCATGACCAGGCGTCCGCGCTCGGCGCCGGAGTCCTCGCCGTCATCCTGCTGTTCTTCGCGCACTTCCTCACCCCGCGCCTGCTGGACGTCCACTTCCGGCTCACCCGGGCCGTGCTCGGCGGCAGCCAGGAGGAACTGGCCGAGCGGGTGCGGGTCCTGACCGAGACGCGGCGCGACGCGGTCGACGCCTCCGCCGCCGAACTGCGGCGCATCGAGCGGGATCTGCACGACGGGGCCCAGGCCCGGCTGGTCGCCGTCGGCATGGACCTGGGCACCATCGAGGCACTCCTCGACAAGGACCCGGCCCAGGCCAAGGAGCTGATCGCGCAGACCCGCAGGTCCTCGGTCGAGGCGCTGTCCGAACTGCGCGAGCTGGTGCGGGGCATCCACCCGCCGGTCCTCGCCGAGCGCGGACTGGGCGACGCCGTACGGGCGCTGGCGCTGCGGCTGCCGGTGACCACCGAGGTGAGCGTGGACCTGCCCGGGCGGGCGGAGGCGCCCGTGGAGTCGGCCGCCTACTTCGCGGTGAGCGAGGTGCTCACGAACGCCGTGAAGCACTCCGGCGCCGACCGGATCTGGATCGACCTGCACCACACCGACGGCTGTCTGCGGGCGACCGTCACCGACAACGGCAAGGGCGGCGCGGTGATCGGGGCCGGTTCGGGACTGGCGGGGGTCGAGCGGCGACTCGGTACATTCGACGGCGTCCTGGCCGTCAGCAGCCCCGCGGGCGGTCCCACCATGGTCACCGTGGAGATCCCTTGCGCGTAGTGCTGGCCGAAGACCTCTTCCTGCTGCGCGACGGCCTCGTCCGCCTGTTGCGGGCGCACGGCTTCGACGTCGCGGCGGCCGTCGAGTCCGGGCCCGAACTGGCCGCCGCGCTGGCCGAGCTGGACCCGGACGTCGCCGTGGTCGACGTACGCCTGCCGCCGACGCACACCGACGAGGGCCTGCAGTGCGCGCTCGACGCCCGCCGGAAGCGGCCCGGCCTGCCGGTGCTGGTGCTCTCCCAGCACGTGGAGCAGCTGTACGCGCGTGAGCTGCTCGCCGACGGCGCCGGCGGGGTCGGATATCTGCTCAAGGACCGGGTGTTCGACGCCGAGCAGTTCGTGGACGCCGTACGGCGGGTCGCCGCCGGGGGTACGGCGATGGATCCGCAGGTCATCCAGCAGCTGCTGGCGCGGCAGTCGGGCGAGGACCAACCGCTGGCGCGGCTGACGCCCCGGGAGCGGGAGGTGCTGGAGCTGATGGCGCAGGGCCGGTCCAACGGGGCGATCGCCGGGAAACTCGTCGTGACGGAACGGGCGATCGCCAAGCACACGGCGAACATCTTCGCCAAACTGGGACTCGAGGTCTCGGACGACGACAACCGGCGCGTGCTGGCGGTTCTCGCGCATCTCGACCACGGCAGGTGAAACCGGACTCGTCTCCTCACCCACCGTGGGTGATCAACAACTCCCGGTGCTCCAGGGGCTGTTGAGGACACAGAGTCCACACGAATCTCGCATCAGTTTCCGGGACCTCTGAACACCCGTGGGACGCCCTGCGTATGAAAGGGCGCCGCTTCACTCCTGTCGGGCGCCTCGATGCCCCCGAAAAAGGAAGTCAGAGGAGTTCCATGGGACGCAACACAAGAAAACGCCGTACGCCGCTGGCCACCAAGGCCGTAGCCGCATCGGCGGCCCTAGCGCTCGGTGGGGGCGGGCTGATCTGGGCAAACTTCTACGCCTCGGCGCACGAGGAGAACTCGGCGAACCAGACTAAGTCCGCGGGCGCTCAGATCGCCACGATCCAGTGCCCGGACGTCGGACAGAAGCTGTCCGACGTGCCGGACGGTGCTCGCCAGGGGGTGGACAAGGAGCTGGCGAACCTCGACAAGCAGATCACCGAGGCCTACACCCGTCTCGCCTCCACCCGTCAGGCGCAGGCCGGTGACCCGGGATTCGTCAACAACGCGATCCTCGGCCCGCTGAAGTCGAAGCGGGTCGCCGTCATCGACCGGATCGGGATCAACATCCGGCGCGTGGGCGGCCAGGCTCCGCAGGGGCTCGACCAGCTCGCCGATTGCAAGGGCATGGCCGCCGACCAGCCGGAGGTCAACGACGGCAACGGCCAGGGCGGCGACCAGAACGACGGTGGTCAGGACCAGGGCCAGAACGACGGCGGTCAGGACCAGGGCCAGGACAACGGCCAGGACCAGGGCGGCGGCCAGGTCGGCGACAACGGCAACGGGGCCGCGGGCCCGGTGGCCGCCGACTTCGTCGACATCAACCAGGTCCAGCCGAACTCCCGGGACCTGCCGAACGGGCTGGCCGCCAACGGCGACTCCGGTTCCACCGGCACCTTCACCGCGAAGTGCGGTGTCAACGAGAACAACCTGTTCAACAGCGACAACCTGATCGTCGCCCCGGGTGTCGACAACGGCGCGCACCACACGCACGACTACGTCGGCAACCAGGACAACGACGCCTTCTCCAGCGACGAGGACCTGGCCAACGCCGCCACCTCGTGCCAGAACCAGGCCGACAAGTCCACGTACTACTGGCCCGTGCTGCGTCTCCAGGACGGCACCCAGGAGTTCGACGCGGGCGACCTGGGCGGTGGCGCCGAGGGCAACGTCGGCAAGATCCTCAAGGCAAGCCAGGCGGAGCTCAAGTTCGTCGGCAACAAGAAGAGCGACGTCGTCGCGATGCCGAAGTTCCTGCGCATCATCACCGGTGACGCCAAGGCCTTCACCAACGGCCTCGCCAACGCCAACACCTCGTTCAGCTGCACCGGCTTCGAGGACCGGCAGGTGACGGACAAGTACGTGATCTGCCCCGAGGGCAGCCAGGTGGTGCGGACGTCCAACTTCCAGAGCTGCTGGGACGGACAGAACATCGACAGCGCCAACCACCGTGACCACGTGGCGTTCGTCCAGGCCGACGGCAGCTGCCCGAACGGCTTCCAGGCGATCCCGCAGCTGCAGGCCCGCCTGGTGTACGACGTGCCGGCCCCGACCATCGAGAACGGTCAGGTCCAGAACCCGTACGCCGTGGACGGCTTCCCGGAGCAGCTGCACAAGCCGATCACCGACCACAACGACTTCATCAACGTCATGGACGAGAACCTGATGAACAAGGTGGTCCAGTGCATCAACAGCGGCAAGGACTGCGAGTGACGAACCGCTAGAGAAAAGCCGGCGGTGGGTTCTCCCACCGCCGGCTTTCGCGTGTCCGCCGAAGCGACGCGGTCAGTTGTCGTGGTGACCGGAGTGCGCCGGCTCGTCGCTCTTGCCGCCGCCGGGGGCGTGACTCGCGTGGTTGAGCCCCACCTCCACGGTGCCGCCGAGCGTGCCGCGCAGCGTCCGCAGCACGTCCTCATGGCCGACGGCCACCCACTTGCGCCCGACCAGGTAGTAACCGCCGTAGTCCTTGGCCGTGTTGATCCACTCGCGCTGGCCGCGGTCGGTCGCGAAGGTGGCGAGGACGTACTTCTCCTTGCCCTTCTTGCACAGGGCCTGGCGGATGGTGTCCGCGTCGGTCTGCATGTTCGGCTCGCACTCGGCCTCGGCCGCGATGTGCTCCAGGCTGCCGGTCACCGTCTCCGGAACGGCCGCCTCGTCCTTGCCGCCGGATCCGCAGCCGGCCAGCGCCAGTATCGCCACCGCCCCGCTCAGCGCGAGCATCGGTCGGGTCACCCTCATCTGTTCCTCCGGTCCTAGTGACGGCACGGTCCCTGCCACGGCACGGTCCGGACACATGCCGCACGGAGCCCCGGCACGAGGCTCTCGCCATCGATACGGCCGCGGCGCCCGAAGCGCTCACGTTCTCCTGAAACCGTGGGCACTCCCGTGCGAGGGTGTCCCGGTGAACAAGGACTGGGAAGACCGCGTGGCCGCCCTGTGGGACCGGTACGACGACTACGCCGAAACCGGGGCGGACGAGGCCCGCTTCCGTGCCGACGTCGACGCCCTCGTCGCCGAACTGCCCGAGGGCAGCCCGCACGGACCGTTCGAGCGGGCCTGCGCCTGGGACTCCACGGGCCATTCGGACAAGGCGGTCCCGCTGTACCGGGAGGCGCTGGAACTCGGCCTCGCCGACGTCAGCCCCTACAAGGCCCGCCGCACGAAGATCCAGCTGGCCAGCTCGCTGCGGAACATCGGGCAGGCCGAGGAGGGCGTCAAGCTGCTGGAAGCCGAACTGGACGCCCCGTCCGACGAGCTGGACGACGCCGTGCGCGCCTGTCTCGCCCTGTGTCTGTCCGGCCTGGGCCGTGACCGCGAGGCACTGTCGCTGGCCCTGGGCGCCCTGGCCCCGCATCTGCCGCGCTACCAGCGGTCGATGGCGGACTACGCCCGGCTGCTCGTGGAGCCCGAGGCGCGGCCGGGGGCTTAGGGGGCAGGTGACCATCCAACGATTCGCTCGTTCTGCTGAACGTGCAGTCACAGGATGTCGCCCAGCGCCCCGCACCCCCCTCCTCCGCCGCCGGCCCGGTCGTCGACGTCGAGCAGGCCGAGGCCGCTCTCGTCGAGCACTACCCGCGGCTGGTCCGCCTGGCCTACCTGGTGCTGCCGCCGGGCCTGGGCCGCAGCAGGCGCGTCCTGACCGCACACGCCCTCACCCAGCGCGCACTCCCCCGCAACCGCACCCCGGCCCCGGTGATCCCGGCGCAGTCGACCGGCCGGGACGGTGACCCGGGCTACGCACTGATCCGTCTGCAGGTGCTGCGTACGGCGCTGGAGGCGGGGCTGCCGCTGAGGCTCAGGGCGTGGCCGAGGAGGTCCCAGCTGCCGCCGCTGCTGCCGCAGGTGTGGGGGCTGAAGCTGTTCCCGCGCTCCGGCGGCGCCGACGAGCTCGCCCTCGACCAGCGGCTGTCCACCCTGTCCGGCCCGGCCCGGGCCGCGTACGCCCTGCGCGGCCTGGAGCGGCTCACGGACGACGGCGTGTGCGAGGTGCTCGCGGCCGCGGGCGTCGCCGACCCGGAGGGTGCGCTGCTGGAGTCCGGCGGGGTGCCCGCGCAGTACGGACTGCTCGACTCCCCCGAGTTCGACCCCTGCTCGCTCCAGGCCCGCCCCACCGACCTGATGCGCCGCCGCCAGCACCTGAAGGCCGCGCTGGCCGCCGGGGCGGCCCTGCTGGTGTGCGGGGCGCTGCTCGGACTGCCCGGCGAGGGCTGGGGACCCGACGGCGCCGCCGCGCCCCCGTACGCGCGCAACCCGGCCGCCCAGGCCGCCCTGAACCCGGCGAAACTGACCAGGGTCCCTCCCCTGGCGTGGCGCGGCTCGGCCCGCACCGACTTCTCCGTGTGGCCGGCCCGCGGCGATCTCACCGGCGACAACGCCCTGCTGCGCCGCGCCCTCGCGGTCTGGGCCCGCCCCGGCGAGACGGTGCAGGTCTCCGTGACACCCGGCACCCCGTCCGGCGGCCCGGCCGGACCGCCCCAGCTGCTGTACGCGGGGACGGTCGACGCGGCCCGCGTGGTGATCCTCCACGACGGTCTGCGCATCGCCCGGTACGCCGAACCCAAGGACGGCACGCAGGGCGCCGCCCTCGACTTCGCCCGGGTCGACGGCGCCGGGCGGGCCGAGGCCGGTGCCGTGGTCCTGGGCCGGGCCGACGGCAACGTCCGCTATCTGACGGCCCCCTGGGTGGCGAGGGCGGGCGAGCGGGACCTGATGAAGCCGGGATCCGGCGCGATGGACCTCACCCTCACCGACGGGGTGACCGCGCCGCTGGCCAGCCCGGCCCTGCGGTCCGGCCCGTGCACCTCGTGGAACGTGCTGCAGCTGACCGACGGCACCCGGACCCGGCTGCTGACCGACCTCGGCGAACTCGTCCCGGCCCGGCTGACCGCCGGACGGCCCGGGTCGCCGGGCGAGGCGTCCGGGGCGGCGGCGCTGCGCACCTGGGAGCCGTTCGCCTGCTCGCTGGGCACGGTGCGCTCCGCGGGGGTGCGGACCGTCAACGCCTGGGCGTTCAACAAGCAGCCACTGCCCGACGCGAGCGGCTCCGCCGCGTGGGTGTGCACCCGGGCCGAGACCTGGCGGGGCGGCGGGGCGCGGGTGCTGGCGCAGTTCCACACGCCGGGCGGGACGTACGGAGCGGTCGCGGCGAAGGCCGAGAACGTCCCGGCGTGCGGGCCGCGCGACCCGCACGTCCTGGCCGGGGTGCTGTGGAAGTCGAAGGCGGGCGACTGGTACATGCTGGCCGCCGGCAGCCGGGAGACCGCCTCGATCCGGGCGACGGGCGGAGTCGACGGGGCCGCGCGGAGCAGCCTGCTGACCGTGCCGGCCGAGCAGGGGGCACGGGCCGAGCTGAAGGGCACGCTCAAGGACGGGCGTTCCCTCGGCGGGCTGAGCTGACCGGCTGAGCTGACGGGCGGTTCCCAAAGCCGCCCGGTGGACTCGCGTGCTCCTTGGCGATCGATCCGGCCCGTTCGAGGCTGGAATCGATCGGTAAGGTGTTCGTATGACTACCGGGGTACGCCGCAGAATGGGAGTCGAGGAGCGGCGGCAGCAGTTGATCGGCGTCGCCCTCGAACTGTTCAGCCGCCGCTCGCCCGACGAGGTCTCCATCGACGAGATAGCGTCGGCCGCGGGCATCTCACGCCCGTTGGTCTACCACTACTTTCCCGGCAAACTCAGCCTGTACGAGGCCGCGTTGAAGCGGGCCTCGGACGATCTCGCGGCCCGATTCGTGGAACCGCGCGAAGGCCCGCTGGGGACGCGGCTGCTGCGCGTGATGCACCGCTACTTCGACTTCGTGGACGAGCACGGGCCTGGTTTCTCCGCCCTCATGCGCGGCGGCCCGGCCGTCGGCTCGTCGACCACCAACGCGCTCATCGACTCCGTACGGCAGGCCGCGTATGTCCAGATCCTTTCGCACCTGGGCGTGACAGATCCGCCCGCGCGTCTCGAACTGGTCGTGCGGTCGTGGATCTCGCTCGCCGAGTCGACGGCGCTGATCTGGCTGGACGGCCGCCGCATCCCGCGTGAGGAGCTGGAGCCCCAGCTCGTCAACGACTTCGCCGCGCTCGCCGCGGTCAGCGCCGCCTACGACGAGGAGATGGCCGCGCTGCTGCGCGGCATCGTCGAGGACGAGCCGGCCGACGGCCCGTTCGCGGACCTGGCCGGCCGGCTGCTGGCCCTGGCGGGCTGAGGCCCCTCAGCTCCCGTACGTCCGGTACGAGGTCTCTCAGCTCTCGTACTTCCGGTACGAGGCGTCCAGGTCACGGACTTCGGCGGAGGCGTGCAGCGCCCGTCCCCCGGTGGGCTTCAGGTGCTGGCGCAGCAGCTCCAGCGCGGCCTCGGTGAGCCGGGCCTTGGTCTCGCCGGTGCGGCCGGCGAGCAGCGCGATGTGGATGTGCACATGGGCGTGCCCCTCGGCCTCGGCACCCACCACGATGTCCTCGGTCGGGCGGAACCGCGTCTTGCACGCCGGCGGCTTGGCGGCCGCGATCTCGACCGTCGCCTCGTGCAGCGCCTTCGCGAACCCGGGCCGGTCGAAATCGTCCGCGAGGTCGGCGGAATAGTCGACGGTGATCTGCGGCATCAGCACTCCTGTTCCAGGTCGATGGGTTCACCCTAGCCGCAGGTGGGGCGGGCCGCCGGTCGCGGTCCGCCCCACCTGATCCGGTGCGTTATCCGGCGGCCCGGGTGAAGACGGCGACCGTGCGCGCCGGAACGGCGAACGTGCCCGACTCCGCCGCGTAGGACGACGACTTGACGGTGGCGTCAGCTCCCGCCGCCTGCACCGGGTGGAGGCGGTAGCCGGTCCCGGCGAGTGCGGGGACGCGCTGCTCCTGCCGCTGGGGGGTGGCGTTGAAGACGACGACGAGGTCACCGAGCCGCATGGTGATCACTCCGGGCGTCTCGTCCGTGCCGGACAGCGGGAAGGACAGCCGGGCCTGCACCCGCTCGGCCGTGCCGAGGGAGAAGTCCCGCTCGCTCGTCCGGATCCGCAGCAGGTCGCGGTAGGCCGCCGAGGCGCCCTCGATCTGCTCGCAGCCCACCTTGACCTTGGTCAGCAGCGGCCGGGTGTACGGCCACTTGCCGGCGTTGTCGGCCGCCAGAGGCAGTCCGCGGCCGAAGCCGTTGCCGTCCTCGCACCTCCAGTGGACGGCGTTGAACCAGTCGCCGCTGTCGTAGGAGTTGCGGTCCAGGGACTTGGATCGCAGCAGGTCGGTGCCCGCCTGGGAGAGGGCCGGGCCCTGCGAGAGGGCGGCCGTCGCCATGGCCAGGACCTGCATCCGGGCCCGGTCGGACGCGCTCGTCGTGGAAGGCAGCTTGAAGGCGAGGGCGTCGAACAGGGACTCGTTGTCGTGCGCGTCGGCGTAGGCGAGGGCGTCGCCCGGGGCGTCTGCGTATCCGGCGGGGGCGCCGTTGTAGTCGACCTCGGAGCCCTTGACCTCCTTGCCGTCGGTGCCGGTGAACCGGTAGCCGGCGAGGTTGCCGGAGAGCCCGACCTTGATGAGGTCCTGGTAGTGCAGCAGACGGGCCTTCTGCTCGGCCGGGGTGCCGTTGTTCTTCGACGAGTTGGGTTCGGTGTACAGGCCGGAGGCGAAGCCCTGGACGCCGGGGTCCTCGTCGAAGGGGCCGCCGCCGCGCACGGCGTCGCGGGCCCGGTCGGAGAAGGTGGCGATGCCGGTACCGGCCATGTTCTTCTGCGTGGCCTGGACGAAGCGGGCGTCGTCGGCGACCTCGCCGAAGTTCCAGCCCTCGCCGTAGAGAATGATCTTCTTCCCGTCGACGCCGTCCTTCTCCGGTGTGAGGGCGTCGAGGGCCTTCCTGACCGCCAGGAGGTTGGCCTTGGGGTGGTGGCCCATGAGGTCGAAGCGGAAGCCGTCGACCTTGTACTCCCTGGCCCAGGTGACGACCGAGTCGACGACCAGCTTGCCCATCATGGCGTTCTCGGGGGCGGTGCCCGCGCAGCAGGTGCTGTTCGCGACCGAGCCGTCGGCGAGGAGCCGCTGGTAGTAGCCGGGCACGATCCGGTCGAGGACGCTCGTCCTGTCCTGGCCGCTCGCCGCGGTGTGGTTGTAGACGACGTCCATGACGACCCGCAGGCCGTCGTCGTTGAGGGCCTTGACCATCTTGCGGAACTCGACGGTGCGGGCCGTGCCGTCCGGGTCGGTGGCGTAGGAGCCCTCCGGGACCGTGTAGTGGTACGGGTCGTAGCCCCAGTTGTAGGCGTCCTTCGCGGCGATCTTCCCTACGCACTCCTGCTGCCGGTCCGAGTCGGGCGGGTAGGAGGCGAGGTCGCAGTCGGTCTTCGCCTGATCGGCCTCGCGCTCCGGGATGGTGGCGATGTCGAAGGCGGGCAGGAGATGGACGTACGAGGTGCCCGCCTTCGCCAGTTCGCGCAGGTGCCGGGAGCCGTCGCTCGCCTTGTCGGTGAAGGCCAGGTAGGTGCCGGGGTGCTTGGCCGTCCGGTCCTCGACGGAGAAGTCCCGGATGTGCAGCTCCTGGATCTGGGCGTCCCGCAGCGGTACGGCCTCGGGCTTGGTGTACGTCGACCAGCCGGCGGGCTTGAGCGCCTTGTCGTCCGGGTCGGCGACGAGGCTGCGCTCGGAGTCGGCGGTGAGGGCGAGGGCGTAGGGGTCGGTGACCTTGTTGACGACGACCTCGCGGACGCTGGGCGCCCAGACCTTGACGACGTACCGGTAGGGCTTGCCCTTCCAGGACTTCGGGCCGGTGACGGACCAGACGCCGGTGGTGCTGTCGCGGCGCATGGGGACGGTCCTGCCGCCGAGTTCCAGGGCGACGGACTGCGCTGTGGGCGCCCACACGGACAGGGTGGGGCGGCCCCGGGAGAACGTCGGCCCCAGGTCGGCCCGCGTGGCGTCGTACAGGTCGTCGAGGACACCGGCGATCTGGACGCCGGTGGCCGCGAGCACGGCGCCGTTCGCGGCGCGCTGCGTGGCGACGACCTGGCCGCGCAGGGCCTCGCGGACCCGGTCGCGGTCGCGTGGGTCGACGCTGAAGGCGTCGTACTCCTTCAAGTGCGGGAAGGCGGCCTTCTGGGCGTCGCTGAACTCGGTCCTCGACAGCCGCAGCCACTTCGCGTCCCCGGTCAGGGTGCCGTCCTTCACTTCGATCGAGCCGTCGCGGGAGTACAGCAACTGGGTGGAGGCGGCGGCCTCGGAGCCGTTCCAGGCGACGGTGTTCCGGTCGATCCAGACGGCCTTGGACGTGGTCAGGTCGAGGGCGGCGGCACTGACCGCGGGCTGCGGGAGCAGGTGCTTGTGCTGGCCGCTCAACAGCCACACCTCGTGGCCGTCCGCCCCGAGGTCGAGGGAGCGGTCGGTGGGCAGGTCCTTCTCGTCGCCCTTGTGGACGATGTAGCTGAGGCTGGTGGCACCCTCGGTGAGCGGCACCTCGAAAACCGCGCCATAGGAGTCAGTCTTCACCGGCTTCAGGGGGGTCGACCAGTCGGTGGGGTTCGCGGCGCCGGTCCAGACGTGAAGTCCCCAGCCGTCGTAGTTCCCTCCCCCAGAGCCGAAAGCCTGGGAGGTACCCCCAGCCCGGTGGTAGTGCAGGACGGCCTTGCTCTTGTCGGGCGCCGGATAGGCGGGGCGCTCGGTGGTGACGGTCTCCTTGCCCTGCTCGATCCAGACCTCGCCGGTCCGGGTGACGTCGATCGTGCGGTCGGTGGAGACGTCCTTGTCGCCGTCCTTGTCGACGACGAGGAAGTTGACGTTCGAGGCGCCGGGCCTGAGCTTGACGTAGGCGAAGGCTCCGTAGGCGTCCCGGCCGGTGAAGGGGTGGCTGTCGGGCCATGGTGTGGCCTCGCCCTCGGCGAGGTCGCCCCAGGCGTACAGTCCCCAGTCGGCGTAGTCCCCGTCCGTGCGCTTGTAGTGGACGATCGCGTAGTCGCGGGAGGACGCCGTGGGCGGCTCGTCGACGGGCGGGGTGCCGGTGGTGGAGGCGGCCAGGGCGCTCGCGGTGCGGCCGGCCGAGTCGACCACGACGGCCTTGTAGCGCAGGGCCGTGCCGGCCGCCACGTCCTTGCCGATGGTGTGGGTGACCTTGTACGGGGCGTGGTCGGCGGAGCCGAGGGGCTGCCACCTGCCGTTGCCGGTCCGGGCGGCGAAGACCACACGGTTGAGCTGTCCGCCGTCGACGTCCGCGGCGAGTTCGACGGTGCCGGTGGCGCCGGCGGCCGGGGCCTCCAGGGTGATCGTCGGCGCGGTGACGGGCTTGGCGAGCCTTCCGGCCGCCTTGAGGACGATCGCCGAACCGGCCGGGACGGTGACCGTGAGCTTCTTGTCCCCGTCGCTCCTCAGGGCGGCGTCGGTGCCGTAGATGCCCTTGAAGGCCATGCGGGTGGAGCCGGTCGGGAAGGTCACCGTCTTCGCCTCGGCCCCGTTGTTGAAGGCGACGACGTACTCGGTGCGCTGCTTCGCGTCCGTGCGGGAGAAGGCGTACACGCCCGGCCCGTCGGCCGCGTACCGCTGCTGCTGGACGCCGTCGGTGAGAGCGGGGTTGGCCTTGCGGAGCTCGGCGAGAGCGCTGATGTGGCGGTAGAGCGGTGCTCTCGTGTCGTAGGCGTCCTCGGCGTGGGTGCGGTCGGTGCCGATCCGGTCGTCGTCGAGGTAGTCGGGGGTACGTGAGGCGAACATGGTCTGCCGGGCGTCCTTGTCGCCGCCCGCGCCGGCGAAGCCCTGCTCGTCGCCGTAGTAGACGACGGGGTTGCCGCGGCTGAGGAACATCAGCTCGTTGGCGAGCCGGTCCTTGGCGAGGATCTGGGCGTCGGTGGCCTTGGGGTCGTCCTGCTTGAGGAAGGTCCCGATCCGGCCCATGTCGTGGTTGCCGAGGAAGGTGACCTGCTCGTACGCGTTGGCCCTGCCGGTCGTGTACTTGTAGTCGTCGCCGAAGACCTTCGCGAGCTTCTGGGCGCTGCCGCCCTGCGAGACGTACTGGCGGGCCGCCTCCTGGAAGGGGAAGTCGAGCGTGGCGTCGAGCCGGCCCTGGGTGACGTAGGGGGCGGTGACGGAGGTGTCGGCCGAGTAGACCTCGCCGAACATGAAGAAGTCGTCCCGGCCCCGCTTGGCGGCGTACGCGTCGAGGGCGGTCGCCCACTGCGTCCAGAACTCCATGTTGACGTGCTTCACGGTGTCGATCCGGAACCCGTCGATGTCGAAGTCCCGCACCCAGCGCTGGTAGATCCGCTGCATGCCGCGCACGACCTCGGGCCGCTCGGTCCACAGGTCGTCGAGCCCGGAGAAGTCGCCGTGGGCCGAGCTCTCACCGGCGAAGGTGGAGTCGCCGCGGTTGTGGTACATCGTCGGGTCGTTGAGCCACGACGGGACCTTGTTGTTCCTGGTCACGTTGGGCGTGCGCGGGAAGGAGCCGCGGTCGGCCGGGGGGAAGTCCCGGCGCCCGTCCGCGTAGTCGGCGTCGTCGAAGGGCACGCCGTCCTTCGTCAGGTACGGGAACGCCCCTTTGGAGAGGTAGGCGTAGGACTTCTCCTCGTAGTCGACGACGTCCGCCGTGTGGTTGGTGATGACGTCGAAGTAGACCTTCATGCCCTTGTCGTGAGCCTTGTCGATGAGGGTCTCGAGGTCCTTGTTGGTGCCGAAGTGCGGGTCGACCTGGGTGAAGTCGGTGATCCAGTACCCGTGGTAGCCGGCGGAGGCTCCCCCAGTGCCGAACGCCTGGGAGGTACCCCCAGCGCCGGTGCCCTGCACGGGCTGGTTCTTGAAGATCGGGGCCATCCACAGGGCGGTGGTGCCGAGGCCCCTGATGTAGTCGAGCTTTCGGGTCAGGCCCTTGAGGTCGCCGCCCTGGTAGAAGCCCTTGTCGGTGGGGTCGTAGCCGGTGGCGAGGCGGGAGCCGCTCAGGCCGCCCTCGTCGTTGCGGCGGTCGCCGTTGGCGAAACGGTCCGGCAGGACGAAGTAGAACTGCTCACGGGTGGCGTCGTGGCGGGCGGGCTCGGCGGCCAGCCTGGCGTCGGACGGGGGCGCCGGCGAGGTGGCGGCCCCGGCGGCGAGCGGCTGGACGAGTGCTGCGGCCAGCGCGGTGGCGGTGACCGCGGCGACCCGCCCGGCACGGGAGGTTCGGCGCCTGGACGGCACCGGCCATCTCGGTATCACTGACGTGAACTCCTTGCGATTGCGGCTCTCTCGGGTCCGACCCCGCGCGACCGTATCGCCGCCGAAACGCTTACAGCAAGAGTCCTGAAACCATGAGAAAGAATTTTCAACGACCCTCGGGGGACCGGGAGTCGCCCCTCGGGGTGCCCGAGGGGCGGCTGTTCGGCGCGCTCGCGTTCAGCAGGTCGACTTGCCCGCGTGCAGGGCGAGAGCCGTGTGCGCGCCGAGCGTCGCGGTGAACTGCCCGCCGGAGTCGACGGTCACCGGGGTGTTGCTCTGCACGTCGCAGTACGCCCCCGCCGGCAGCGACGTCCGGTAGGTCCGGCTCAGCGAGCCCGACTCGTGGTTGATGGCCACGAAGCCCTTGCCGCCCCGGCCGAAGGCGATGTGGTCGCCGCCGTTGTCCCACCAGTCGGTGACCGGCTGGCCCCGCGTGGCGTTGCGGAAGCCGACCATGGACTTGATCTCCGGCCAGTTGTGCTGGCACTTCCAGCCGTCCTGCCAGCAGGCGTTCACCCGGCCGCCGTTCGGCGGACCGGCGTCGTGGTCGGTGAACTCGTAGCCGGAGTTGAGGTCCGGGGCGCCGTAGGGCCAGGCCAGCATGAAGACGTTGGCCAGGGTGTAGGTGGCGCCGTCCTTGTAGCTGAGGGTGGAGCCGTTGCGCTCGGTGTCGTGGTTGTCGACGAAGACGCCGGAGACGCCGCTGCTCATGTACCCCCAGCCCTCGCCGTAGTTCTTCAGGTAGGCGAGGTTCTCGTGGGTGAAGACCCGCTTGAGGTCGTAGGCGTAGCGGAACTCCTGGACGTCGCCGTTACCGGTGTACTCGGCGGGCTGGACGGCCTCGCCGGCGCCCTGGATGACCTCCTGCTTCCAGTACACCGACGGATCGCTCAGCCGGGACTTGATGTTCGCGAGGTCGGCGGCGTCCATGTGCTTGGCCGCGTCGATGCGGAAGCCGTCGACGCCGAGGGAGAGCAGGTCGTTCATGTAGCCGGCGATGGCCCTGCGGACATGATCCTCGCCGGTGTCGAGGTCGGCGAGGCCGAGTAGTTCGCAGCGCTGGACGTTCCAGCGGTCCTGGTAGTCGCTGATCCGGGAGGAGCAGTCGTCGAAGTCGTACGACGAGTACAGGCCGGGGTAGGTGTACTTCGTGTACGACGAGCCGCCGGTGCCGGTGCCACTGCCCGCCGACATGTGGTTCACGACCGTGTCGACGACGACCTTCACACCGGCCGCGTGGCAGGTGTTCACCATGCTCCGGAAGGCCGCGCGATCACCGAGCCGGCCGGCGATCTTGTAGCTGACCGGCTGGTACGAGGTCCACCACTGCGGGCCCTGTATGTGCTCGGCGGGCGGGGAGACCTGGACGTAGCCGTATCCGGCGGGGCCGAGGGTGCTGGTGCACTCCCGGGAGACGGAGGCGAACGTCCACTCGAAGAGGACGGCGGTGACGTCCTTGGTGCCCGGTGGGGAGGCCTGGGCACTAGTCGGGTTCATGACAACCACAGCCGCGGCGAGCGCGACGGCGGCGGAGAGGTGTCTGCGTACCATGTGGGGTTCCCTTCGTCTTTGAAGGTTTTTGCTGCAAGGTTCAGAAACCTTGCGGTGACGCAGATGTTAAAGGCCCGCTGCCCGAAAGGGCAGCGGGCCGTGCGAAATTCAACGGAAAGTCAGGCGGTGACCGCGGTGGTCCACCACACCGTGGTGTCGGCCGGCACCTTGGCCTCGTCATCGACCTGGATGATCTCCCCGCTCGCGACCAGCACCCGGCCGTACGCCGGCATGGCCACGGACTCGCCGGTGGTGTTCGCGACGCACACGAACTCCCCGCGCCGGAAGGCGAGCACGCCCTCGGGCGCCCGCAGCCACTCCACGGACGCGCCGGCGCCGAGGTCGGGCTGCTCACGGCGCACGGCGAGCGCGGCCCGGTACAGCTCCAGCGTCGAGCCGGGCACACCGGTCTGCGCCTCGACGCTCAGCTCGCCCCACCCCTCCGGCTGCGGCAGCCAGCTCCCCCCGTCGCCGAAGCCGTACGACGATCCCGTCCTGGTCCACGGGATCGGCACCCGGCACCCGTCGCGGAAGCCGTCCTGGCCCGCGCCCCGGAAGTAGGCCGGGTCCTGGCGCACCTCGTCGGGCAGGCCGACGACGTCGGGCAGGCCGAGCTCCTCGCCCTGGTAGACGTAGGCCGAGCCGGGCAGCGCCAGCATCAGCAGGCTCGCGGCCCGGGCCCTGCGCAGCCCCAGTTCCCGGTCGCCGGCCAGGCGGATCTGGGTGCCGAGGCCGGGTGGGTTGGCGAACCGGGTGGCGTGCCGGGTGACGTCGTGGTTGGACAGCACCCAGGTGGCGGGGGCGCCCACCGGGCGCATGGCTTCCAGGGTGCGGTCGATGACCTCGCGCATCTCCCCGGCGTCCCAGTGGGTGCTGAGGTACTGGAAGTTGAAGGCCTGGTGCAGCTCGTCCGGGCGGACGTAGTGGGCGGTGCGCTCGATGGTCGGCGTCCACGCCTCGGCGACGAAGATCCGCCCGCCCGTCTCCCGCCACCGCCCTTCTGACGAAGGCCCTTCGGGCCCCTTCCTTTCCGCGTACTCGTCGAGGACCAGCCGCCACTGCCGGTAGATCTCGTGCACGCCCTCCTGGTCGAAGAACGGCATGACATCGTTGCCCAGCAGCTTCACCTGGTCGTGGGATCCAAGGTCGGGCAGCCCCTCCGCCTTCACCAGGCCGTGGGCGACGTCGATCCGGAAGCCGTCGACGCCGATGTCCAGCCAGAAGCGCAGGATGGAGCGGAACTCGTCGCCGACGGCCGGGTGCTCCCAGTTGAAGTCGGGCTGCTCGGGGGCGAACAGGTGCAGGTACCACGCGCCGGGCGTGCCGTCGGGTTCGGTGACCCGGGTCCAGGCCGGGCCGCCGAAGATCGACTCCCAGTCGTTGGGCGGCAGTTCGCCGTTCTCGCCCTTGCCGGGGCGGAAGTGGTAGCGGTCCCGCAGGGGGGAGCCCGGGCCCTCGGCGACGGCCCGCTTGAACCACTCGTGCTGGTCGGAGGAGTGGTTGGGCACGAGGTCGACGATGATCCGCAGGCCCAGGCCGTGGGCGTCGCGGATCAGCGCGTCGGCGTCCAGGAGGTTGCCGAACATGGGGTCGACGGCCCGGTAGTCGGCGACGTCGTAGCCGGCGTCGGCCTGCGGCGAGGCGTAGAAGGGGCTGAGCCACACGGCGTCCACGCCGAGGTCGCGCAGGTATGGCAGGCGGGTGCGGACACCTTCCAGGTCACCCATGCCGTCGCCGTTGCTGTCGGCGAAGCTGCGCGGGTACACCTGGTAGATCACCGCGTCCCGCCACCAGTCGCGCCGCTTGGCGACGGCCACTGCGGACGTGGGGGTGGAGGTGGGGGCAGGTGCAGCTGAGTGCTGGCTCATGTCGTCCTTGATGCGTCACAGGATGTCGGTCATGGGAAGCGTGGGTGGGGTTCGGGCTGCCGCGGCACAGCGGGGTCGGATGGGCGCCGCGGCCGCCCCCACGCACCCCGGCAGGGGCGCGTGGAACTGCGCGACCGGCCACGACGGCGCCGCGGCCGGCCTTCGAACAGGGTCACCCCTTGGTGCCACCGGCGGTGAGCCCGGTGACCAGGTTCTTCTGCACGAGGTAGAAGAACAGGGCAGCCGGTATCGCGATCAGCACAGCCGTCGCGGCCATCAGATTGCGCTGGGCGTCGTGCTCGCTGACGAACGTCTGCAGACCGACGGCGAAGGTGTACTTGTCGTCGCTCAGCAGGAACGTCGAGGCGAACGCGACCTCACCGAAGGCCGTGAGGAAACTGTAGAACGCCGCGACCGCGAGTCCCGGCTTGGCGAGCGGCAGGATCAGCCGCGCGAACGTGCCGAAGGGGGTCAGCCCGTCGACGCGCCCGGCCTCGTCGATCTCGAACGGGATGGTGTCGAAATAGCCCTTCATCAGCCAGGCGCAGTACGGCACGATCGTGGTGCAGTTGACAAGGATGAGACCAAGGTAGCTGTCGATGAGCTGCAGATCCGACAGAATCTGGTACATCGGCACGATGAGTACCGCGATCGGGAACATCTGGGTGACGAGCAGCACCCACATCAGCTTCCGGTAGCCCGGGAAGCGCATGCGGGAGACCGCGTAGCCGGTGGACGCGGCGACGACGACGCCGATGAGCGTCGTGCCCAGCCCCACGATCAGGGTGCTCTTCAGCCAGTGGAAGAAGTTGGTGTCCTGAAGGACGAAGGCGTAGTTGTCGAGCGCCATCTTGCCCCAGATGCGCCCGGGGTGGAGGTAGTCGTCCTTGTCCGGTCCAAGGGACAGGAAGACCAGCCAGGCGATCGGGAAGAGCGCGGTCAGGCTCGCGCCGATCAGCACGGCGTGTGCGGCGAGGGAAGCCGCGCGGCCGCGCTCGCCGCGGCGGCGGACCTTGCCGGGGGCGTGCGCGGGGCGCCGCTCGGCCGCAGGGGCGGAGGTCTCGACGGTGGTCGTACTCATTTCGGACTCCTGCCTCAGATCGCGAGCTGCTGCTCGTTGCGGTTCAGCCAGCGGCGGTAGAAGGAGGTGAAGACGATCAGGATGGACAGGAGCAGGATCCCGTAGGCGGCGGACTGGGCGTAGTCGCGCGGCTGCTGTCCGAAGCCCAGCTGGTAGGCCCAGGTCACGAGGATCTGGGCGTCCGGGGCGGTGTTGCCGAACAGCAGGAAGATGATGGCGAACTGGTTGAACGTCCAGATCACGCCGAGCAGGACGACCGTGGTGCTGACGGACCTGAGGCCGGGCAGGGTGACGTACCGGAAGCGCTGCCAGGCGCCGGCGCCGTCCATCTCGGAGGCCTCGTACAGGCTCGCGTCGATCGACTGCAGGCCGCCGAGGAGCGAGACCATCATGAACGGCACACCGCACCAGGTGTTGACCATGATCGCGGAGAAGCGCTGCCAGAAGGTGTCCTCCAGCCACAGCGGCGTCGGCAGGTGGAGGAAGTCCAGGCCGGAGTTGATGATGCCGCCGTCGGCGAGCATGAACCGCCAGCCGAACACGGTGACGAAGGTCGGCACCGCCCAGGGCAGCACCAGGATCATCCGGTAGAAGGTGCGGCCGCGCAGCTTCTCGTTGAGCAGCAGGGCGAGGCCGAGACCGATGCCGTAGTGCAGGGCGACGCAGGCCGCCGTCCAGAAGACCGTCCACAGGACGTGCGACCAGAAGCGGTCGTACGCCGTCGGGCCCCACAGGATGTCGGCGTAGTTGTCCAGGCCGATGAACTGGTACGTGGCGTCGATGTGGTTGGCGCCGATCGTGCGGGCGGTGTTGAGGCTGGTGGCGTCGGTGAGGGTGAGGTACAGGCCGTACGCCAGCGGGTACAGCACGAGGACCCCGAGGACGACCGCCACCGGGGCGATCATCGCGTAGGCGTACCAGTGCTTGTGGAGGCCGTTCTTCAGCCGCTGGACCGGTCCGGGTCGCGGTTCCCGCTCACCGCGCCGCTTGCCGGTCGCTCGGTCGATGGCGACTGTCATGGTTCGGCACCTTCTGGAGGTTCAAGGAGTTCGGATGGAGTTTCGGATGGAGCCCGAAGGGAGGTCGGAGGAGGCTGACCGGTTCCGGGCGCGGGCCGGTGGCCGCCGGATCCCCTTCCCCATGACAGGGGGATCCGGCGGCCACGCGGCGGTCACTTGCTGTAGTCCGGCACCAGCTTGGCGATGGCGGTCTCGGCGTTGCCGATGCCCTTGTCGAGGGACACCTTGCCGCCCGCGATCTTGATCAGCTCGTCGTCCAGCGGGCTCCAGAGGGAGCTGTACTCGGGCAGGGCCGGGCGCGGCTGGGCGGCGGACAGCACGCCCTGGTAGCCGGCGATGCCCGGGTCGGCCTTGACCTCGTCGGTGTAGGCGTCCTCGCGCGTGGGGAGCGTGGAGTTCTTCAGCGCGATGGTCTCCTGGGCCTTCGCCGAGGTCATGAACTTCACGAACTTCAGCGAGGCCTCCTGGTGGGCCTTGTCCGAGCCCGCGTACACGGAGAGGTTGTGCCCGCCGGTGGGGGCGCCCGCCTTGCCGGTGGAGCCGGCCGGGACGGTGGCGATGCCGAGGTTGTTCTTGTCCTTGAACGCCGTGCCCTTGTAGAAGTTCGTGATCTCCCACGGGCCCTGGACGATCGAGGCGACCTTGCCGCTGACGAACGCCTCCTGGATGTGGGCGTAGGCGTCGGCGGTGGTGTCGGCCTTGTGCAGGCCCTTGCCCTTGAACAGGCTCTGCCAGGTGCCGTAGGCCTTCTTGGCCTCGGGCGAGGCGACGGTGATCTTCTTGGCGTCGACGTCGACGGTGTCGGTGCCCTCGCCGTAGAGGAAGGACTGGGCGTAGTAGCCCTGGGTGGAGCCCCAGTAGCCGTCGACGCCGGTCTTGTCCTTGATGGTGGCGGCGGCCTTCTTCAGGTCGTCCCAGGTTTTGGGGGCCTCTACGCCGGCCTTCTCGAACAGGGCCTTGTTGTAGACGAGGGCGAGGGTGTCCGTGGTGAAGGGGACGCCGTAGGTCTTGCCCTCGTACTTCGCCTGCTCGATCAGGCTGGGCTGGAACTTGTCCTGCTCGGCGAGGGCCTCGGTGCCGTCCAGGGGCGCGAAGAAGCCCTTCTTGGCGAAGGCGGGGGTCCAGCCGACCTCGGAGCGCAGCACGTCGGGGGCGCCCTTGGAACCGGCGGCGGTGTCGAACTTGTTCTGCGCCTGGTCGAAGGGGACGTTGACGTAGTTGACCTTGACGTCCTTGTTGACGGCCTCGAACTCCTTGACCAGGGCCTGGTACGTCGGCGCCTCGTTGGTCGCGTTGGAGGTGTCCCACCAGGTGATGGTGACCGGGCCGTCGGCCTCGTCACCGCTGTCGCTTCCGCCGCACGCCGTCGCCGCCAGGGCGAGGGACGCCACCAGCGCGGTGGCCGCTATGCCACGCCGCATGAGTTCTCCTTGAGGGTGAAAGCCCGTTCCGTGCTGCCGACTACGCCGATGAGGCGCCCCGCGCCGTTGAGGCGGTGGGGGAGGCCGGGCGTCGGTGACATTAACGGCGCCGTAACGCGTCGCGAAAGACCTTGCAGCAAAAAGATGCAAGAGATGACGCAAGAGGTGTGGATGGTTATCCGGCCGTGACCTCCCTCGACCCCCTGAAGCCCGGACTTCCGGCTGTTCGACAGGGAGTCGGACAGCTGTGCAAGACTCTGCAAGCACTTGCTATCCGTTTCCGTCAGGGGAATCATCCGTTGCGGACCGGACGCCGACCACGACCTTTTTGGGGACCGCGATGACCCACCAACCCGCAGCGGGCCGCGCGACGGCGCGCACCAGGCGTCCCGTCGGTGTGCAAGCAGAATCCCGGCCGCTACAGTCCGGTCCTGTGACCACACGGCTTGCCGACATCGCCGCGCAGGCGGGGGTGAGCGAAGCGACCGTCAGCCGCGTCCTCAACGGGAAGCCGGGCGTCGCCGCCACCACCCGCCAGTCCGTGCTGGCCGCGCTCGACGTGCTCGGCTACGAACGCCCGGTGCGTCTGCGCCAGCGCAGCGAGGGCCTGGTGGGCCTGATCACCCCGGAGCTGGAGAACCCGATCTTCCCCGCCCTGGCCCAGGTCATCGGCCAGGCGCTGACGCGGCAGGGCTACACGCCGGTGCTGGCCACCCAGACGCCGGGCGGCTCGACCGAGGACGAGCTCACGGAGATGCTCGTGGACCGCGGCGTCGCCGGCATCATCTACGTCTCCGGGCTGCACGCGGACACCACCGCCGACATGCAGCGCTACGACCGGCTGCGCGCGCAGGGCGTGCCCTACGTGCTGGTGGACGGTTTCTCGCCGAAGGTGCAGGCGCCGTTCATCTCCCCCGACGACCGCGCGGCGATGAGCCTGGCGGTGACGCACCTGGTGTCCCTGGGGCACACGCGGATCGGCCTGGCCCTCGGGCCGAAGCGGTTCGTGCCGGTGCAGCGCAAGATCGAGGGGTTCGTGCGCACGATGCAGGACCAGTTGGGCCTGGGCGCCGAGACCGTGGAGGCGGAGTTGGTACAGCACTCCCTCTACACCCTGGAGGGCGGGCAGGCCGCCGCCACGGCACTGATGGAGCGCGACTGCACGGCCCTGGTGTGCGCCAGCGACATGATGGCCCTGGGCGCGATCAGGGCGGCGCGGCAACGGGGCCTGGGGGTGCCGAAGGAGATCTCCGTGGTCGGCTTCGACGACTCCCCGCTGATTGCCTTCACCGACCCGCCGCTGACCACGATCCGCAAGCCGGTCCCCGCGATGGGGCAGGCGGCCGTGCGCGCGCTGCTGGAGGAGATCGGCGGGACGCCCGCACCCCACAGCGAGTTCGTGTTCATGCCGGAGCTGGTGGTGCGCGGCTCGACCGCCTCGGCCCCCGGGGAACGCGGTCGCTCCTGAGGTCCGCGGCCTGAATCCGCCGGAGAACATGCGGCCCGGACCGGGTCGCGGGATGATCGGTGGGGAAGTCCTTTTCTGGCAAACTCTGTGCCTATGGGTGAGACGACCGTGACGACGCTGGAAGGGCGGAAAACGTCCCTTCCGCACCCCGCCACGGCCGAGACCGGGCCGGGTCCGCTGTACCGGCTGCGCACCCCGCGCCGGCCCCGGTTCTGGTTCGAGATCCTGCTGATCGCGGTGAGTTACTGGACGTACTCGCTCGTACGCAACGCCGTGCCCGAGCAGAAGGCCGAGGCGCTGCGCAACGCCGACTGGATCTGGAAGGCCGAGCACCAGCTGGGCATCGCCGTCGAGGAGACCGTCAACCACGCCGTCAACTCGGCGACTTGGCTCATCATCGGCATGAACTACTACTACGCGACGCTGCACTTCGTGGTCACGCTGGGTGTGCTGGTGTGGCTGTACCGTCGCCATCCCGGCCGCTACGCGGCCACCCGCCTGGTGCTGTTCGCGACCACCGCAGTCGCCCTGGCCGGTTACTACCTGTATCCGCTGGCACCCCCGCGGCTGATGAACGGCGGCGGCTTCATCGACACCGTCATGGTCCACCAGACCTGGGGTTCGATGGCGTCCGGCGACCTGAAACACATGTCCAACCAGTACGCCGCGATGCCGTCGATGCACATCGGCTGGTCCGTGTGGTGCGGCCTGACGATCTTCGCCCTGGCGACGATCCCCTGGGTGCGGGTGCTGGGCCTGCTGTACCCGGCGCTGACGCTGGTGGTCATCGTCGCCACGGCCAATCACTTCTGGCTGGACGCGGTCGGTGGCCTGCTGTGCCTGGCGTTCGGCTTCGCGGTGGCGCGTGTCTGGTACGGGAGGCAACCGTACGCGTTGCCGAGGGTGCCGAGCGTGGTGCCGAGCGTGGTGCCGAGGCCGGGGCGGCGGCCGGGCGGGTCCCGGGGGCCGGGCGGCGGGTCCGTGGAGCAGGACGGATCCGTGGATCCGGGCAGGCCCGTGGAGCAGGACGAATCCGTGGATCCGGGCGGGGCCGTGGATCCGGGCAGGCCCGTGGAGCCGGACGGGTCCCGGGGGCCGGGCAGGCCCGTGGAGCCGGGCAGAGCGGTGGCACGGGCCGAGGGCCGGGTCATGGACCTCGATCCCGCGCGTGCTCCAGCCGTCACCGTCACCCGCGAACCGACCGGCCGTCCCCGGCCCGGGCCGGGCGGCCCTCGCTAACGCTCGGCCGCCCCGTAGAACAGCTCCTCCACCACGCCCCGGGCCCGGCGTGCCGTGCGCCGGTATCCGTCGAGCATGTCGCCGACGTGGCCCGGGCCGTAGCCCAGATACCGTCCCACGGCGGCCAGTTCGCGCGGGTCCGAGGGGAACGTGTCGGCGGCCCGGCCGCGTACCAGCATCACCGCGTTGCGGACGCGGGTCGCGAGGACCCAGGCCTCGTCGAGGATCTCGGCGTCCTCCACGGTGATGAGCCCGGCCGTGCGCGCGGCGGCCAGGGCCTCCCGGGTGCGGGTGGTGCGCAGGCTCGGCTCCTGCGAGCCGTGGCGCAGTTGCAGCAGCTGCACGGTCCACTCGACGTCGGACAGGCCGCCCGGCCCCAGCTTGGCGTGCAGCTTGGGGTCGGCGCCGCGCGGCAGCCGCTCGGACTCCATGCGGGCCTTCAGCCGCCGGATCTCGCGGACGGCCTCGTCGCCGAGTCCGTCGGCCGGGTAGCGCAGCGGGTCGATCAGCTCGATGAAGCGGCGGCCCAGGTCCTCGTCGCCGGCTACGGGCTCGGCCCGCAGCAGCGCGTGCGACTCCCAGGTCAGGGACCACCTGCGGTAGTACGCCGCGTACGACGTGAGGGTCCGCACGAGCGGCCCGGACCTGCCCTCCGGGCGCAGGTCGGCGTCGATGAGCAGGGGCGGGTCGGCGCTGGGGATCTGGAGCAGGCGGCTCATCTCGGAGACGACCTTGCTGGCGGCCTGGGAGGCCTCCCGCTCGTCGACGCCGTCGCGCGGC
The DNA here is from genome assembly GCF_055578235.1 of Streptomyces sp. NPDC033136. NCBI lineage: Bacteria > Bacillati > Actinomycetota > Actinomycetes > Kitasatosporales > Streptomycetaceae > Streptomyces > Streptomyces sp. NPDC033136. Next base: position 82,154 of record NZ_JBVIPD010000028.1, on the reverse strand, counting down.
TCGTGCACGAACAGCACGTCCGCGTCGGAGCCGTAGCCCAGTTCGTGGCCGCCGAAGCGGCCCATGCCGATGATCGCGAACCGGGTGGGCAGGCTGTCGCCCCATCCCTCCCGGACGACCGCCCGGAGCGTGCCGGCGAGGGTCGCGGCGGTCAGGTCCGAGACCGCGCCCCCGACCCGGTCGACCAGGGCGCCCTGGTCGGCCTCGGCGGGCTGCTCCTCGGTGCCGTAGGAGCCGACGATGTCGGCGGCGGCCGTACGGAACAGCTCGCGGCGGCGGACGCCCCGCGCGGCCGTGACGGCCTGGGCGGCGCCGTCGGCCCGCTTCACCGCGGCGAGTATCTCCTGCTCCAGGTGGGCGCGGCTCCGGGGATCCAGCCCTCCGCCGTCCCCGTCGCCGAGCAGGGCGACCGCCTCCGGGGCGCGCATGAGCAGGTCGGGCGCGAGCCGGCCGGCGGACAGCACACGGGCGAGGTTCTGCGCGGCGGCGCCCTCGTCCCTGAGCAGCCGCAGGTACCAGGGGGTCTTGCCGAGCGCGTCGGACACCTTGCGGAAGTTGAGCAGGCCCGCGTCCGGGTCGGCGGAGTCGGCGAACCAGCCGAGCAGGACGGGCAGCAGGGTGCGCTGGATGGCGGCCTTGCGGGTGACGCCGGAGGCCAGCGCCTCCAGGTGACGCAGGGCGGAGGCCGGGTCGGCGTAGCCGAGGGCGACCATGCGTTCGTGGGCCGCCTCGGTGCTCAGCCGGGCCTCGCCGGGGGCGAGCTGCGCGACCGCGTCGAGCAGTGGCCGGTAGAAAAGCTTCTCGTGCAGCCGGCGTACGGCCGTGGCGTGCCGCCGCCACTCGCGGTGCAGGTCGGCGACCGGGTCGGCGCGCAGGCCGAGGGAGCGGCCGATGCGGCGCAGCTCGGCCTCGTCCTCCGGGACGAGGTGGGTCCGCCGGAGCCGGAACAGCTGGATGCGGTGCTCCAGGGAGCGCAGGAAGCGGTACGCCTCGTCGAGCTGGGCGGCGTCGGCCCGGCCGACGTAGCCGCCGGCGGCGAGGGCCCTCAGCGCGTCCAGGGTCGTGCCGCTGCGCAGGGAGGTGTCGGTGCGGCCGTGCACCAGCTGGAGGAGCTGCACGGCGAACTCGACGTCCCTCAGGCCGCCCGGGCCCAGCTTGAGCTGGCGGTCGACCTCGGCGAGGGGGATGTTCTCCACGACCCGGCGGCGCATCTTCTGCACGTCCGGGACGAAGTTCTCGCGCTCGGCGGCCTTCCACACCAGGGGCTGGACGGCGGCGACGTACTCCTCGCCGAGGTCGAGGTCGCCGGCCACCGGGCGGGCCTTGAGCAGCGCCTGGAACTCCCAGGTCTTGGCCCAGCGCTGGTAGTAGGCGAGGTGGCTGGAGAGGGTCCGCACGAGGGGGCCGTTGCGGCCCTCGGGGCGCAGGTTGGCGTCGACGGGCCAGATGGAGCCCTCGACGGTGGTCTCCGAGCAGATCCGCACCATGTGCGAGGCGAGCCGGGTCGCGGCCCGCACGGCCTTGGTCTCGTCGGTGCCCTCGGTGGCCTCCCCCACGAAGATGACGTCCACGTCGGAGACGTAGTTCAGCTCGTGGCCGCCGCACTTGCCCATCGCGATGACGGCGAGCCGGCACAGGGCGTCGTCCTCGGGCGCGGCCGCCCTGGCCAGGCCGAGGGCGGCGCGCAGGGTGGCGGTGGCGAGGTCGGCGAGCTCGGCGGCGGACTCGGCGACGCCGGTGGTGCCGCACACGTCGCGGGCGGCGATGGACAGCAGGCAGCGCCGGTAGGCGACGCGCAGGGAGACGGGGTCGGTGGCCTCCGCGAGACCGGCCTCGAACTCCTCCACCCCCGGGTGGAGGTCCCGCGCCTCGTAGGTGACGAGCGCCTGCCAGTCGTCCGGGTGGCGGATGAGGTGGTCGGCGAGGGCCGTGGAGGCGCCGAGTACGCCGAGGAGCCGGTCGCGCAGGGGTTTGGCCGCGATCAGCGTGTCGAGCAGTTCCTGGCGAGCTCCGGGGTGCGGCTGGGCCTCCAGCAGCCGGACCAGGCCGAGCAGCGCGAGATCGGGGTCCGCGGTGGCGCCCAGCGCGTCCAGCAGGACGGGGTCGTCGCGCAGCGGGACGAGTTCCTCGCTGTCCAGGAGGCGTTCGGCGGCGGAGGCGTCGGTGAAGCCGTGCCGCAGCAGCCGTGTGAAGGTACTGCTCCTGCGCCCCGGCGCCGCCGTCATCCGGGCCTCCCTCGCACTGTTCCTCGGACTTGCATCCGACTCGCATCGGATCAAGGTCGTATGGCTTTGAGCCTAACCGGAGTGGGCCGGGCGGGCGCCGACGAGTTCGGCAGGCGGACGGCTCTGCGTCAGGGAGAGCAGAGGGTGGCTGTCCTTCCGCCCCGGCGCGGGCCACGCGGCCGATACTTGGTGGCGCCGCGCACCGTTTTCGGCTTCGGTGAGGGGGAGCCGTTCAGCCGTACGAGGTGGCGGTTCGTCATGACGCCGGACGAAGGAGTCTCGCCATGGACATCACTCTCGAGGTCATCCCGCTGCCCGTGACCGACATCGACCGGGCCCGGGACTTCTACCGGGACAAGGTCGGTTTCCACGTCGACATCGACCAGGAGGTCATGCCCGGCATGCGGATCGTCCAGCTGACGCCTCCGGGGTCCGGCTGCTCGATCGCCCTGGGCCCGTCGATCTGGGAGATGACCCCCGGCCCCACCCCGGCCCCGGGCTCCTACCAGGGTCTGCAACTGTGCGTGGCCGACATCGAGGCGGCCCACGCGGAGCTGGTCGCCCGCGGCCTCGACGTCTCGGAGCCGGTCCGGTACGCCCCCGACGACGGCGCCACCTTCATGCACTTCCAGGACCCGGACGGGAACGGCTGGGCGGTGCAGGAGTACCGCAGGCGCGCCACGGAGCCGCTGCACGAGGTGCTGGCGAATCCGAAGCGGCAGCAGGGCTGACGGCGAGGGCGGCGGCCGGGCCTCGACACCGGTCAGGATTCGAGAAGCCCGGGTCCCGGTCCGCGGCTAGGGGGCTTCTGATGGATCTCCGTGGAAGAAGGAGCGGCGTTCGGTGCGTGCTCTCGGCGTGCCGGGCGGAAGGCCTTGTAGCGGAGCTACCAGGCCTTTTGTCCGGTGCGGCGAATGGGGGTCCCCCCTGCTCGAAGAGCTTGGGGGAGCGTGCCGGGCGTCGCGACGCCGCGGAGATCCATCAGAAGCCCCCTAGCGTCACTGCCATGACTTCCATCGAGTGCGTCACCCTCGAGGTGGCCGACCCCACCGCCGCCGACCGCTTCTACTCCACCGCCTTCGACCTCGGCAGTCAGCTGCGCCTGCGGGCCTCAAAGGCCCCGACGACCGGCTTCCGTGGTTTCACGCTGTCGCTCGTGGTCTCCCAGCCGGCCGATGTCGACGCCCTCGTCGACGCGGCCGTGCGGGCCGGTGCGACGACGCTGAAGCCCGCCGCCAAGTCGCTCTGGGGCTACGGGGGCGTCGTACAGGCCCCGGACGGGACGATCTGGCAGGTCGCCTCGTCGTCGAAGAAGAACACCGGCCGGGCGACCGGGAAGGCCGACGATCTCGTGCTCCTGCTCGGCGTCGAGGACGTCAGGGCCAGCAAGCAGTTCTACGTCGAGCACGGCCTGGCCGTGGCGAAGAGCTTCGGCAGCAAGTACGTCGAGTTCGCGACCGGCCAGGGGCCCGTCAAGCTGGCGCTGTACAAGCGCCGCGGGCTGGCCAAGGTCGCCGGCGTCCCCGCCGACGGCACGGGGTCGCACCGGCTCGTGATCGGCAGCGACGCCGGGCCGTTCACCGACCCGGACGGGTTCGCGTGGACGACGGCGTCGCAGCCCGCGTCGTTGTGACCGGCGGGGCCGGGATGCGCGGGGGGGTGAGGGGAGCGGGCGCCCCCCTCACCGGCCGGCGGGCGACCGCTCCGGCCCGCGCCTACAGCACCGGCAGACTCTTCCGCAGCTCGAAGGCCGTCACCTCGCTGCGGTACTCCTCCCACTCGGACTTCTTGTTGCGCAGGAAGAAGTCGAAGACGTGCTCGCCCAGGGTCTCGGCGACGAGGTCGCTGCGTTCCATCAGGGTGAGGGCCTCGCCCAGGTTCTGCGGCAACGGCTCGATGCCCATCGCGCGGCGCTCCGCGTCGGAGAGGGCCCAGACGTCGTCCTCGGCGCCCGGCGGGAGCTCGTAGCCCTCCTCGATGCCCTTCAGGCCGGCGGCGAGGAGGACGGCGTAGGACAGGTACGGGTTCGCACCGGAGTCCAGGGAGCGGACCTCGACGCGGGCCGAGCCCGTCTTGCCGGGCTTGTACATGGGGACGCGGACCAGCGCCGAGCGGTTGTTGTGGCCCCAGCAGATGTACGAGGGGGCCTCGCCGCCCGCGCCCGCCGTGCGCTCCGCGCCGCCCCAGATGCGCTTGTAGGAGTTGACCCACTGGTTGGTGACGGCGGAGATCTCCGCGGCGTGCCGCAGCAGGCCCGCGATGAAGGAGCGGCCCACCTTGGAGAGCTGGTACTCCGAGCCCGACTCGTAGAAGGCGTTGCGGTCGCCCTCGAAGAGGGAGAGGTGGGTGTGCATGCCGCTGCCGGGGTGCTCGGAGAACGGCTTCGGCATGAACGTCGCCTGGACACCCTGCTCCAGCGCCACCTGCTTCATGACCAGGCGGAAGGTCATGACGTTGTCGGCCGTGGAGAGCGCGTCGGCGTAGCGCAGGTCGATCTCCTGCTGGCCCGGCGCGCCCTCGTGGTGGGAGAACTCGACCGAGATGCCCATCGACTCCAGCATGGTGATCGCCTGGCGGCGGAAGTCCATGCCGACGTTGGTCGGGGTGTGGTCGAAGTAGCCGGAGTTGTCGGCGGGCGTCGGGCGGCTGCCGTCCAGAGGCCGGTCCTTCAGCAGGAAGAACTCGATCTCCGGGTGGGTGTAGAAGGTGAAGCCCAGGTCGGAGGCGCGGGCCAGGGAGCGCTTGAGCACGTAGCGCGGGTCGGCGAAGGACGGGGAGCCGTCCGGCATGAGGATGTCGCAGAACATGCGGGCCGTGCCCGGGGCCTCCGCGCGCCAGGGCAGGATCTGGAAGGTCGACGGATCCGGCTTGGCGATCATGTCGGATTCGTAGACCCGGGCGAAGCCCTCGATGGCCGAGCCGTCGAACCCGATGCCCTCGTCGAAGGCCTGCTCCAGCTCGGCCGGGGCCACGGCGACGGACTTGAGGAAGCCCAGGACGTCCGTGAACCACAGGCGTACGAACCGGATGTCGCGCTCCTCCAACGTCCGGAGCACGAACTCCTGCTGCTTGTCCATCTTCCGCTTCCCCATCCTTGCTGGTCAGGCCGCCTGTCTTCCGTACCACGGGAGGCGGTCGGGCACCTGAGCATCCCACCACACCACCATTTCGTACGCGTTGCGGACCATGATCGCCCGGCCGGTACGGGTCCGAACACTTCGCACGGGGCGGGTGAACTGCTCTTCCGCCCATAGTGCCTGCTCGCCCCCGCATCCGTAACGGCCCATGTGCTGGAGTTCGGCGACGACCTTCGCCAGGGGGGTGTACGCCATGTCCATGCCGTACGCGACCTCCCGGGTCGTCGGACTCGACGCGCCCGCGACGGCGAGCCGCATCAGGACCCGCAGGGCCAGGTCGGTGGAGCGCAGCAGCCACATGCTCGCAGCGGAGATAATGGGAATGCAGGTCCACACGACCGGGCCCCGGCCGGCCCGCCGGCCCCCGCGAAGCTGTCGGGCAGCTGTCGTTGCCGTATCGATTCAGCCCAATCCGGCGGCCGCCCTACGGGGCGCCCCGTCTCCCCCATTACGCTCAGCCCACCCGACCGTCACTTATCCCACGAAGGACACCTCATGGGCTCCGCCAAGAAGAGCAGCACGGACCGCAAGGCGCGAATAGAGGAGATGCGTCGCGCCGAGCAGGCCCGTGAGCGCCGCAACCGGATCCTCACCATCGCGGCCAGCGCCGTGGTCGTCGGTGGTCTGGTCGTCGGCGGTGTCGTGCTCGTGCGGTCCCAGGACGACAAGGGCAGTGGCTCCGTGGCGAGCGACTCCTCGGGCACGGGCAAGTTCGTCACCGGCGAGGACGGCGTGAAGACCTGGGAGGGGAAGCTGGCCCGCAACCACGTCACCAAGGCCGTGAAGTACGCCTCCCAGCCGCCGGTCGGCGGTGACCACAACCCGGTCTGGATGAACTGCAACGGCGACGTCTACACCAAGGCGATCGACAACACCAACGCCGTGCACTCACTGGAGCACGGCGCGGTGTGGGTGACGTACAACGCCGCCGCGAAGAAGGCCGACGTGGACGCGCTCGCGGCGAAGGTGAAGAAGACGCCGTACACGCTGATGAGCCCGGTGGACGGCCAGAAGGACCCGATCATGCTCTCGGCGTGGGGACACCAGCGCACGGTGACGGGCGCGGAGGACCCGGACGTGGACAAGTTCTTCGAGAAGTTCGTCCAGGGCGAGCAGACCCCCGAGCCGGGCGCCGCCTGCACGAACGGGCTGTCGCAGTGAGGCACGTCGGTCTGATCGCCGGGGCCGCGGCGGCGGCGCTGGTCGCGGCCGGCGCGATCACGTACGCCGTCGCCGGCGACGACGGCGGCGGCACCACCCCCTCCGCCGAGTCCGCGGACGCCGGGTTCGCACGCGACATGGCCGTGCACCACCAGCAGGCCGTGGAGATGTCGTACATCGTGCGCGACCGCACCGAGGACGAGGAGGTACGGCGCCTCGCCTACGACATCGCGCAGACGCAGGCCAACCAGCGCGGCATGATGCTCGGCTGGCTCGACCTGTGGGGCCTGCCCAAGGTGTCCTCGGAGCCGCCGATGACGTGGATGGACATGGGCGACATGGCCTCCGGCAAGGACGGCGCGCTGATGCCGGGCATGGCGACCAACACCGAGATGAAGAAGCTCGGCGAGCTCAGCGGGAAGAAGGCGGAGATCTTCTTCCTCCAGCTGATGACGGACCACCACCAGGGCGGCGTCCACATGGCCCAGGGCTGTGTCGACCAGTGCACGGTGGGCGTGGAGAAGCGGCTCGCGCAGGGCATGGTGGACGCGCAGCGGTCGGAGATCGCGCTGATGACGGACATGCTCAAGGCCCGCGGTGCCGCACCGCCCGCGTAGGGCATAAGGGGTCCTTTGCCTCACAACGCCCGCCCTGCCCTGCGGCTCCTTGGGTCTTCCTGGCCCGGGCAGAGCGCGGCGCCGCTGACCGGGGTGGGGTGGGTGACCCACACCACCCCATTGCGTCGCTCTGACGATTACACTGACCCCGTGCCTCAACTACGTCTCGCCCTGAACCAGATCGACTCGAGCGTCGGCGATCTCGCCGGGAACTCCGAGTCGGTCGTCCGCTGGACCCGGCACTCCGCCGAGCAGGGAGCGCACCTCGTGGCGTTCCCGGAGATGGTGCTGACCGGGTATCCCGTCGAGGACCTGGCCCTCAGGTCGTCCTTCGTGGAGGCCTCGCGCGCGGCGCTGCGCTCGCTCGCCGCCCGCCTGGCCGAGGAGGGCTTCGGAGACCTGCCGGTGATCGTCGGCTACCTCGACCGCAGTGAGAGCGCCCAGCCGAAGTACGGCCAGCCGGCCGGCGCCCCGCAGAACGCGGGGGCGGTGCTGTACGGCGGCGAGGTGGCCCTGAACTTCGCCAAGCACCACCTGCCGAACTACGGCGTCTTCGACGAGTTCCGCTACTTCGTGCCCGGCGACAGCATGCCGGTCCTGCGCGTCCACGGCGTGGATGTCGCCCTGGCCATCTGCGAGGACCTCTGGCAGGACGGCGGCCGCGTCCCCGCCGCCCGTTCGGCGCGGGCGGGCCTGCTGGTCTCGATCAACGCCTCCCCCTACGAGCGCAACAAGGACGACACGCGCCTGGAGCTGGTCCGCAAGCGCGCCCAGGAGGCCGGGTGCACCACGGCGTACCTGGCCATGATCGGCGGCCAGGACGAGCTGGTGTTCGACGGCGACTCGATCGTGGTCGACAAGGACGGCGAGGTCGTGGCGCGGGCGCCGCAGTTCTCGGAGGGCTGCGTGGTGCTGGACCTGGACCTGCCGGCGGCGGCCCCGGACGCCCCGGAGGGGGTGGTCGACGACGGCCTGCGCATCGACCGCGTGGTGCTCTCGGAGGAGCCGCTGTCCCCGTACGAGCCGGACCTCACGGGCGGCTACGCGGACCGTCTGGACGACGACGAGGAGGTCTACTCGGCGCTGGTCGTGGGCCTGCGGGCGTACGTCGCGAAGAACGGCTTCACGTCGGTCCTGATCGGCCTGTCGGGCGGCATCGACTCGTCGCTGGTCGCGGCGATCGCGTGCGACGCGGTGGGCGCGCGGAACGTGTACGGCGTGTCGATGCCGTCGAAGTACTCCTCGGACCACTCGAAGGACGACGCGGCGGAAATGGCCCGCCGCACGGGCCTGAACTACCGCACGGTCGCCATCGAGCCGATGTTCGACGCGTACATGGACTCACTGGGCCTGACGGGGCTGGCGGAGGAGAACCTGCAGTCCCGCCTGCGCGGCACGCTGCTGATGTCCATCTCCAACCAGGAGGGCCACATCGTCCTGGCGCCCGGCAACAAGTCGGAGCTGGCGGTCGGCTACTCCACGCTCTACGGCGACTCGGTCGGCGCGTACGGCCCGATCAAGGACGTCTACAAGACGTCGGTCTTCCGCCTGGCCGAGTGGCGCAACCGGGCCGCCCGGGAGCGCGGCCAGACCCCGCCGATCCCGGAGAACTCCCTCACCAAGCCGCCGAGCGCGGAACTCCGCCCGGGCCAGGTCGACACGGACTCGCTGCCGGACTACCCGGTGCTGGACGCGATCCTGGAGCTGTACGTCGACCGGGACCGGGGCGCGGACGAGATCGTGGCGGCCGGGTTCGACCCGGAACTGGTCGCGAAGACCCTGCGCATGGTCGACACGGCCGAGTACAAGCGGCGGCAGTACCCGCCGGGGACCAAGATCTCGGCGAAGGGCTTCGGGAAGGACCGGCGGCTGCCGATCACGAACGGATGGCGGGAGTCGCTCTGACGAGCCCGGCGGCCTCCAGCACGGCGAGATGCCGGGAGGCCGCCCTCGGGACCCGGCGGGAGGGTTGCTGCACGTTCCACGAGCTGAACCCGGCCGCGCTCCGGCAGACCGCCGGGCGCCGGCCGGCGCCCGAGCCCTCCCGACCGGAAGAGAGCACGCCATGAAGATCCATCTGACCAGCGTCTTCGTCGAGGACCAGGCCAAGGCCCTCCGCTTCTACACCGAGGTCCTCGGCTTTGTGAAGAAGCACGACGTGCCGGTCGGCGAGAAGGACCGGTGGCTGACCGTCGTCTCACCCGAGGAGCCCGGCGGCACCGAACTCCTGCTGGAGCCCGTCGGCCACCCGATCGTCAGGACCTACCGCGACACGCTCGTCGGCGACGGCATCCCGCTCGCCCAGTTCGCCGTCGACGACGTGCGGGCGGAGTACGAACGCCTGCGCGGCCTCGGCGTCCGCTTCACCCAGGAGCCCCAGGAAATGGGCCCCGTCACCACCGCCGTCTTCGACGACACCTGCGGCAACCTGATCCAGATCGCGACCGAGCCGCAGTAGCCGACGGCCGCGCCCGGCCCGCAAACCGGCGCCGGAGGTCCACCGGCTCGCCCTGGACAGTGCCGGATGCCCGCCGGAACGGGTGCTGAGGGTGGCGGCCCACGCCTCGGACCTGCGCGGCGCACAGGCGGTCGGCATGCGGACCGCCCACGTCCGCCGGCCGGTCGGGGATCCGCCCGCGGGCTCCGACGACTTCGACGGGCGGGTCGACGAACTCGATCACCTGATCCGCACCCTGACAGACGGTCAGGAAGCGTCAGGCCTCCGTGGAGGAGGGCCTGGCCATGGCTGAGCGTGCTGTTCCGCCGCGCGCTCTGAGCGTGGAGCGGCTGGCCGCCGAGGCCGGGTTCGAGAAGGGCCGCATCCGTGAGGTGGGCGGGCTGCTCCGCACGGCCGCTGCCGCGAAGCGACAACGGCAGCCCCCGGGTCATCCCCGCGGGCTGCCGTCCGAGGCACGGCACCGGCTGTCAGTGGTGCACCGCTTCCGCCTCCCGCGGGACATGGCTCGCCACGACCCGCTCGCGCCCGGCGACCGGAGCCCGGCGCCGGTCCACCGCGGTGGCCAGGGCCGCCACGCCCAGGCCGAGCACGGCCAGGGCCGCGCCGGCGAGGGCCGGGGAGGTGACTCCGAAGCCCGCCACCAGGGCGAGACCGCCGATCCAGGCGCCGCCGGCGTTGGCCAGGTTGAAGGCGGCCTGGTTGGCCGAGGAGGCGAGGGACGGGGCCGAGGATGCCTTCTCCATGACCATCAGCTGCAGCGGGGAGCCGGTCGTGAAGGCGGCCATGCCGAGCAGGGCCACGGCGACGGCGGCGGTGAGTTCCGTGCGCATCAGGAGCGGGAACAGGGCCAGCACCGCCACCAGCGAGATCAGACCGCCGAACAGCGTGCCCCGCAGGGAGTGGTCGGCCAGGCGGCCGCCGAGCAGGTTGCCGGCGGTGGCGCCGACGCCGAACAGCGCCAGGAGCAGGGTGACGCTGGCGCCGGCGTAGCCTGCGGCGTCCGTGAGCATCGGCGTGATGTAGCTGTAGGCCGCGAAGAGGGCCCCGAAGCCCGCGACGGTGGTGCCGAGCGACAGCCAGACCGGGACGGAGCGCAGGGCGGCGAGTTCGCCGCGCAGACCCTGGGCGGTGGCGTGCTGGTGGTCGTGCGGGATGAGGAACGCGAGCGCGGCGATCGCCGCCAGGCCGATGGCGCTGACACCGAGGAAGGTCGCCCGCCAGCCGAGGTGCTGACCCATGAGGGTCGCGACCGGCACGCCCGCGACGTTCGCGACCGTCAGGCCGAGGAACATCAGCGACACCGAGCGTGCCTTGCGTTCGGGGGCGACCATGCCGGTCGCCACGACGGCGCCCACGCCGAAGAAGGCGCCGTGCGGCAGTCCGCTCAGGAAGCGGGCGGCCAGCAGCCAGCCGTTGTCGGGCGCGAGGGCCGACAGGGCGTTGCCCACCACGAACAGCCCCATCAGGCCGATCAGGACCGTCCGGCGGGACATCTTGGCGGTGACCGCGGCCAGCAGTGGGGCGCCGATGACGACGCCCAGCGCGTACGCCGACACCAGGTGGCCGGCGCTGGGTATCGAGATGTTCAGGTCGTCCGCGACATCGGGCAGCAGCCCCATCATCACGAACTCGGTGGTGCCGATGCCGAAGGCACCCACGGCGAGGGCGAGCAGGGCCAGGGGCATGAAGAACCTTTCGAGACTTGCTTGGAGATCCGTACGTCTTATGTTCAAGTACGGAACAAAGTCTCGCAGGCGCACTATTCCGCGAAGTGAAGCCCCGGCTGCCGGTCTCAGCCGAGAACGCCCTGACCTGCGGTTCTCAAGACGCAGTTGTGGTGACCTTCACACGGGCCGCGATCGGCAGATGGTCGCTTCCGGTCTGCGGGAGCGTCCACGAGCTCTCCGGCTCCAGGCCCCGGACCATGATCTGGTCGATGCGCGCCATGGGGAACGCGGCCGGCCAGCTGAAGCCGAAGCCGCTTCCGGCCGCGCCCTGCGTGGAGCGCATCTGGGAGGTGACGGCGTTGAGCGCGCGGTCGTTCATGGTGCCGTTCAGGTCGCCGAGCAGCACCACGTTCCGCAGCGGTTCGCGGGCGATGGCCTCGCCCAGGTAGTCGGCGCTCCGGTCGCGCTGCCGGGCCGTGAACCCGGCCTCCATCTTCACGCGCACCGAGGGCAGGTGGGCGACGTAGACCGCGACCTGACCGGCCGGGGCGGTCACGGTGGCGCGCATCGCCCGCGTCCAGCCCAGGTCGATGTCGACGTCCCGCACGCCGGTCAGCGGGTACTTGCTCCACACCCCGACCGTGCCCTGCACCGAGTGGTAGCGGTACGTCGACGCCAGCGCCCTCTCGTACGTCGGGACCGCGGCCGGTGTCAGCTCCTCCAGGGCCACCACGTCCGCGCCGGAGGCGGCCACGTCACGGGCGGTGCCGGACGGGTCCGGGTTGTCGGCGTTGACGTTGTGGGTGACCACGGTGAGGTCCCCGCCGGTGGCGGTCTTGTCGCTGAGCTGGCCGCCGAAGAGGTTCAGCCAGGCGACGGACGGCAGCACCACCGCGATCAGCGCGGTCGCGGACTTGCGGACAGCGGCGACCAGGAGCAGTACCGGGATGAGCAGTCCCAGCCAGGGCAGGAACGTCTCGACGAGGCTGCCCAGGTTGCCGACGGCGTTCGGGATCTGCGCGTGCAGCAGCATGACCACGGCCAACAGCACCGCGCACGCGGCCACGATGAGCCCGCGCCGCCAGATCCGTGGGTCGCCCCGCCAGGGGCCCACCAGCCGGTCCAGCAGGCGCCGAAGCCGGGTTCCCCGCCGCTCGGGCCCCGAGCCGCTGTTTTCCGTCTCCGTCATGTACGCCTGCTGCGCCATACCGTCGCCTCACTGCCCGCCGTGCACACCATCGCCCCCGTGCCGTTACGACCCTAGGGGATGATCCGTTCCGTTCCAGCCGTCCCTCGACGGCCGTACGGGGGCGAGGACGTTCGAGCCCCCGCGGCGAGTTCCGGTCACGCCCGCCGAAAGCGCGCTCTGTGACGAAACGCGCACACTGGGGCCTGCGGGAAACCGAACTGACAGCTCCTGCGCAGTACTCACTTACGGGCCCCCGGGGGGAACTCACAGGGGCTCCCCTAGCCCTCGATGACACGAGGTGCCACCATGGACGTGGTCCGGGGACGCCGTCAGGGCGCCTCGAGATGACGTGTTAGGAGCCGTGCCATGACGCAGCTTCCTGCTGCCCAGACCGCTCAGACGAAGTCCGCCGACGGCGGCAAGGCGCTGTACGGCGGCAAGAGCACCCGCCGCATCACCGTGCGCGACATCGCCGCCGCCAAGGAGCGCGGCGAGAAGTGGCCGATGCTCACCGCGTACGACGCGATGACCGCCTCCGTCTTCGACGAGGCCGGGATCCCGGTGATGCTCGTCGGCGACTCGGCGGCCAACTGCCACCTCGGGTACGAGACGACCGTGCCCGTCACCCTCGACGAGATGACCATGCTGTCGGCGGCGGTCGTGCGGGGCACCTCGCGCGCCCTGATCGTCGGCGACCTGCCCTTCGGCTCCTACCAGGAGGGCCCGGTGCAGGCGCTGCGCTCGGCGACCCGGCTGGTGAAGGAGGCGGGCGTGCAGGCCGTGAAGCTGGAGGGGGGCGAGCGGTCGCACGAGCAGATCCGGCTGCTCGTCGAATCCGGCATCCCGGTCATGGCGCACATCGGCCTGACCCCGCAGTCCGTCAACGCGATGGGCTACCGCGTGCAGGGACGGGGCGAGGAGGCGGCCCATCAGCTGCTGCGGGACGCCAAGGCCGTGCAGGACGCCGGCGCGTTCGCGGTCGTCCTGGAACTCGTCCCGGCGGAGCTGGCGGCCGAGGTGACGCGGGTACTGCACATCCCGACGGTGGGGATCGGGGCGGGCCCCGAGACCGACGCGCAGGTGCTGGTGTGGACCGACATGCTCGGGCTGACCGGCGGGCGGATGCCGAAGTTCGTGAAGCAGTACGCGAACCTGCGCGAGGTCATGGGGAACGCGGTCAAGGCGTTCGCCGAGGAGGTCGTCGGCGGAACGTTCCCGCAGGAGGAGCACTCCGTCCACTAGAAGCCACTGCGGTACCACGGCCGGCCCGCCGATCTTCCCCCGTCGGCGGGCCGGCCCCTTTGTGCGCCTGGAGCGGCGCCGCTTTCGCGGACGTGGCGCTCGCCGTCGTGGGTCCTCAGGCGGTGGTCGCGGTGCTCATCGGCGGGATGCCGGTGGCTGTCGGTGGCTTTGTCGGCGGCCTGTCGGTGGCTGTCGGTTGCTTGTCGGTGGTTTGTCGGCGGGCCCTGGAACCGTCTCCCCCATGACGCGAATCGACACACGAACCGGCAGCGCCGCTGTGACCGTGCGGGGGCTGGTGAAGCACTACGGCGAGACCAGGGCACTGGACGGGGTCGACCTGGAGGTGCGGGAGGGCACCGTCATGGGGGTGCTCGGGCCCAACGGGGCCGGGAAGACGACCCTCGTGCGGATCCTGTCCACGCTGCTCGCTCCCGACACGGGTCAGGCCACCGTCGCCGGATACGACGTCGTACGGCAGCCCCGGCAGCTGCGGCGGGTGATCGGTCTCACGGGGCAGTACGCCTCCGTGGACGAGAAGCTCTCGGGCTGGGAGAACCTGTACATGATCGGGCGGCTGCTCGACCTGCCCCGCAAGGACGCCCGCGGCCGGGCCGACGGGCTGCTGGAGCGCTTCTCCCTGACCGAGGCGGCCAAGCGGCCGGCGGCGACCTACTCCGGGGGGATGCGGCGGCGGCTGGACCTGGCCGCGTCCATGATCGGGCGACCGGCCGTGCTCTTCCTGGACGAGCCGACCACGGGGCTCGACCCGCGCACCCGCAACGAGGTGTGGGAAGAGGTGAAGCGCATGGTCGGCGACGGGGTCACCGTGCTGCTCACCACCCAGTACATGGAGGAGGCCGAGCAGCTCGCCTCCGAACTGACGGTCGTCGACCGCGGCCAGGTCATCGCGGGCGGCGCCATCGAGGAGCTGAAGGCGAAGGTCGGCGGCCGGGCGCTGCGGATCCGCCCGGCCGAACCGGCGCACCTGCGGGCCCTCGCCGCCGCGCTGGACGAGCTGGGGATCACCGGGCTCGCCACCACGACCGTGGACACCGACCGGGGTGATGTCCTGGTGCCGGTCCTCAGCGACGAGCAGCTGACCGCCGTGGTCGGCGCGGTCACCTCGCGCGGCATCACGCTCTCCTCCATCACCACCGAACTGCCCAGTCTGGACGAGGTGTTCCTGTCCCTCACCGGCCACCGCGCCAGTGCCCCGCAGGACACCGTGCCCGCCGAAGACCTTCAGGAGGCCGCCGTATGAGCGCCGTGACCGTCAACGACGCCGAGGCGGACGCCCGCATCTCGCCGCGCGGCCACCTGCGTCACACCGGAGCCCTGATCCGACGCAACCTGCTGTGGATCCGCAAGGACCCGGAGTCGATGGCCGACGCGCTGCTGATGCCGGTCATCTTCACCCTGCTGTTCGTGTTCGTCTTCGGCGGCTCGATCGGGCAGGCGCTGGGCGGCGGGCAGGACCGGTACGTGCAGTACGTGATCCCCGGCATGATCGCGATGATGAGCATGACGCTGTCCCAGGGCGTCGGCACCGGCTTCAGCCAGGACTTCAACTCCGGTGTCATGGACCGCTTCCGGTCCCTGCCGATCGGGCGCGGCTCGGTGCTGTTCGCGAAGATCTCGGTGGAGCTGCTGCGGATGCTGTTCGCGACCGCCGTGCTGATGATCGTGGCCGTCTCGGTCGGGTTCGAGATCACGAACTGGCCGGGGCTGTTCGCGACCGTGGCCCTGTCCACGGCGTTCGCCTCGTCGGTCATGTGGGTGTTCCTCACCCTGGGCGTGATCCTGAAGAACGCGCAGTCCGTGCAGGCGATGGGCTTCCTGGTGCTGTTCCCGCTCCAGTTCGGCTCGTCGATCTTCGCGCCGACGACGTCGATGCCGGGCTGGCTGCAGGCGTTCACCGACTACAACCCGCTGTCGACGCTGGCGGACGCCGCGCGCGGTCTGATGGTGGGCGGGCCGGTCGCCCACGACCTGTGGATGACGCTCGGCTGGTCGGCGGTGATCACGGCGGTGATGGCGCCCGTCGCGATCCACAAGTTCCGCACGAAGAACTGACGGTCGGCACGGGTCCGCGTCAGAGCAGGGCGGTGGCCTCCTCCAGGGAGAGGCCGCCGCCCTCCGCGTACGCGGCCTCGTAGGCCGGGCCGCCGAGCAGCGCCCGGGCCTGCCGCTCCGTCCGCTCGCGGGTCTCGCGCTCCTGCCGCTGGGCGACGTGGCCGGACGGCAGCAGGGCGTCGAAGGCGCCCAGGCAGCGGGCCGCGTCGACGGCGCGCCGCCCGCCGTCGAGAGCGGCCAGGGCCCAAGCGCCGATGATCAGGTACCCGGAGCGCGTATGGGGCGCGATGGCCTCGGACAGCGGGTCGGCGGCCCGTTGCAGGCCCTCGCGGAGCCGGCCCAGGCACTCCTCGTACCGGCCCTCCGTGGCGTCCAGCCATGCCTCCGCGCCGAGGATGAACGCGTCGAAGACGATGAAGTGGGCGATACGGAAGTCCTGGCGCAGCCGCCGCAGGTGCTCGCGGGCCTCGGGGACGCGGCCCGTCATTCCGAGCCAGCCGGCCAGGAAGAGGCGGGCGGCGGGCATGGCCTCGCTGTGCGACTCCTCGTGCTGGGCGATGACCTCGCGCAGCAGCCGCTCCCCGCGCTCCCCCTCGCCCGCCTCCAGCAGGGCGTTGCCCAGCCGGGCACTGAGCACGGCCGCCTGGGCGCGGGCACCGAGGTGCTCGGCGTGGCCGATGGCCGCCTCGTAGTCGGCGGCGGCCAGGGCGCAGGCGCCCTGGCGTTCGTGGGCCTCGGCGCGGGCGGAGAGCGCCTCCGCGGTGCCCCAGGAGTCGCCGAGACGCCGGTAGATCTCCAGTGACTCGTCGGCGTCGCGGGCGGCGTCACCGGCCCAGTCGGTGCGGTTGGCGAGGAAGTTGGCCCGCATCTGCAGACCGACGGCGAGTTCCCATTCGAAGCCGGGGGTCTGCCGGCAGGTGCGGATGGAGGCGTCGATGATGATCCGCAGCCGGTCCATGTCGCCGGTCAGCATCACGGCGAAGAACCACAGCAGGCCGGGGAGCCGGCAGTTCTGCGGCAGGCCCGGCTCGTAGGTCCGGGCGATCGTGCGCAGCTTCTGCTGGGAGCGGGGGTTCTGCCAGGCGTCCAGTTCGGTGTCCATGCAGGCGAGATGGGACAGGTGGACGCCGCGCCGGGCCTCCTGGAGGACCTCGCCGGTCATCGGGGGCGGGGCGTCGGTGCAGCGCTGCCACACCGGGGCGGCGGGACGGACGGGTTCGGTGAAGGGGTCGGGGCCGAGGGCCATGACCTCGCGGCACCAGTTGCGGGCCTCGATGCGCAGGTCGCGCATCTGCCAGTACCAGACCAGGGACAGCGTCAGGCACAGTGCCTCCTGCTCGTCGCGCAGGGCGACGGCGTGGCGCAGGGCGGTACGCAGGTTCTCGTACTCCCGCTCCAGCCGGTGGATGGCCGTGAGCTGACCGGAGCCGCGCAGCAACGGGTCGGTGACGCGGGCGAGTTCGCGGAAGTACGTCAGATGGGCGCGCTCGGCCTCGGCGCGCCGCCCGGACTCCTCCAGCCGCTCGGAGGCGTACTCGGCGACGGTCTCCAGCAGCCGGTAACGCATGTCGCCGTCGGCCGCATCGCCGGGCGGCGCGGCCACGACCAGGGAGCGGTCGACGAGCGAGCCGAGCGCCTCCAGGGCGACCGGCCCGCACACCGCCTCGGCGGCGGTCAGGTCGCAGCCGCCCGCGAACACCGACAGCCGCCGCAGGACGTCCCTTTCGTCCTCGTCGAGCAGGTCCCAGGACCAGTCGACGACGGCCCTGAGGGTCTGCTGGCGGGGCAGGACGGTGCGGCTGCCCGAGGTGAGGAGACGGAAGCGGTCGTCGAGCCGGTCGGCGATCTGGCGGGGCGTGAGCATCCGCAGCCGGGCGGCGGCGAGTTCGATGGCCAGGGGCAGGCCGTCGAGGCGGCGGCAGATCTCGGCGCACGCCTCGGCGTCGTCCTCGACCCGGAAGCCGGGGCGGGCCGCCGCGCCCCGGTCGGCGAACAGCCGCAGCGCGACCGGCTCGGGCAGCGGCTCCACGGGCCGCAGCAACTCCCCCGGGACGCCGAGCGGTTCACGGCTGGTGGCGAGGACGGTGAGGTTCGGGCAGCGGGCCAGCAGCTCCTCGGTGAGCCGGGCGGCGGCGTCGGCGACGTGCTCGCAGTTGTCGAGGATCAGCAGCATGCGCGACCGGGAGCAGTGCTCCGCGAGCCGCTCGACGGGGTCGTCCGGCCGTTCGGCGACGGCGGCCCGGATGCCCTCGGCACCGGCGCCGTACAGCACGGTCTCGCGGGCCCCTACGGCGGTGAGCACGGCCTCCGGCACGGCCTCGGGGTCGTCGACCGGCGCGAGTTCGGCCAGCCACACCCCGCCGGGCATGGCCTGCCGTAAGGCCTCGGCGGCCTCCTGCGACAGCCGTGTCTTGCCGGCGCCCCCGGGGCCGAGCAGGGTGACCAGCCGGGCCGTCGCGAGATCGCCCCGGAGGGTCTCGATGTCGGTTTCGCGGCCGATGAAGGAGGTGAGACGGGCGCGGAGGTTACCGACGGACCTGCCAGGCTCCCCGGCGGCCCGCGCGGCTGCGGGACCGTCCGACGGGCTCAGCAATTCCCCGTGCAGGGAGCGCAGTTCGGGGCCCGGATCGGTGCCCAGACGGTCGGCGAGCAGCCGCCGTACGTCCTCGTACGCGTCCAGCGCCTCCGCCGTGCGGCCCGCATCCCGCAGGGCGCGCAGGCGCAGGGCCTGGAGGAGCTCGTCCAGCGGGTGGCTGTCGCACAGGGCGGTCAGTTCCGGGAGGGACTGCTCGGCGTGGCCGAGGTCGAGGGCGGCGGTGTGACGTGCGCGCAGCACGTCCAGGCGGCGGGTGTCCCAGCGGGCCGCCTCGGCGGTGCGGTCGGGCAGGTCGGTGAGGGCCGGGCCGCGCCACAGGGCGAGGGCGTCGTCGAGAACCACGGCGGCCTTGGCGGGGTCGCCGTCGGCCAGGGCCCGCAGCCCCTCACCGGACAGTCGCTCGAAGCGGTGCAGGTCGATCTCGTCGGCCGCGGCCGTGAGCCGGTACCCGCCCTCGGCGGAGGCGACCGCGTCCGCCCCGAGCGCCCGCCGCAACCGCCCGACCAGCGCCTGCAGCGCCCCTGACGCGTCGGCGGGCGGGTCCGCGCCCCACACCTCGTCGACGAGCATCCCCACGGGCACGGTACGGCCCGCCCGCAGGGCGAGCACGGTCAGCAGCGCACGAAGCCGCGCCCCGCCGACCGGGACGACCGTGCCGTCGGTGCGGAGCGCTTGCGTGGTGCCGAGGATGCGGTAATGCACGGGGTCCATTGTCTCCGGTGGTACGAGGGCGGGTCACGACGGTTCGACGGCGCGGCGGATCAGGGCGGTGTGCGGTGCGGCGGACTTCAACAGGCCGGTGTGCGGTGCGGCGGACCGCACCAGGCCGGTGCG
Organism: Streptomyces sp. NPDC033136; assembly: GCF_055578235.1. Taxonomy (NCBI): domain Bacteria; kingdom Bacillati; phylum Actinomycetota; class Actinomycetes; order Kitasatosporales; family Streptomycetaceae; genus Streptomyces; species Streptomyces sp. NPDC033136. The sequence continues at coordinate 62,955 of NZ_JBVIPD010000028.1, read as the reverse complement.
GTGCCGTGAGCCGGTATGCAGGGGCGCCGCACCCCACACACCGGTTGGCGCCACGACCGCGTGCGGGGCGCCGGACCCACACACCGGTTGGTGCCGGGTGGGTGCGCCCGGCTCATCGCCGGTACCGGGCCCGGGCCCGACTCCGTCGCGGAACCGCTACCGTGCTCAGCGTCTCCAGCAAGTCCGCCAGGTCCGACACCGAAAGCCCCTGCGTCTCCGCGCCGGGCTCCGCGTCCTGGTGCGGGATGCCCCGGGCCGCACGGACGGCGTGGGAGAGCCAGGAGTCCGTGCCCGGCACGTCCAGGGCCACCACCACCCCCGGTTCGCGCGACCGGCGTGCCCGTCCGTCGGCACCCCGCTCCCCCTCGGTCTCGGCGAACCACTTCGGGCACCGGTCCACCGCCCGCAGCCCGCGCTCCCCGCGCACCGGCTCCCAGGAGCGCGATCCCGGCGCGCTCTCGGCGTAGACCTGGGACAGCACCTGCACCGCACGTACCCGCCCCTGGGCCTGCGGCCACACCGCCCCGTGCCGCTCGACGGACAGCAGGCCCACCGACCGGGTCCGGTCCCCCGGCTTCGGCCGCCGGTCGTCCTCGGCGTCGGGGTGCGCGGCCAGGGCCGCCGTGAGGCCCGTCTCCTCCCGCACGATCCGGACGCCGGCCACGTCCTCCACCGGCCCGGCGACCTTGGTGAGCTGGTCGTGCCAGCCACCGCCCAGGAGGTCGTCCGGGTCGAGGAGCATCAGCGGCCAGCTCACCTCGTCCCCCACCGAGAACGGCGTACCGCAGCACTCCATCTGCCAGTCCGCGTAGAACACGTGCCACAGCCCCATGCGCCCACCCTCCCCGGAACCGGCCGCCCGCGCGAGACGTTTTCACCCGCGCCCGGTACGGTCGGGCCGTCCCACCCCGTGTCCGACAGTGCAGGGAGCCCCATGACCACCGCCACCACCCGCCACAGCGAACGGCGGATCAGTCCCGTGTTCATCGGGATCCTGTCTGTGACGGCGGTCACGGGATGGGCGACCTGGACCGGCTTCGCGGAGCAGCCCGGCGTCGCCGTGTTCCTGTTCGTGACGGCGGCGTGGATCGTCTCGCTGTGCCTGCACGAGTACGCGCACGCCCGCACCGCCCTGCACAGCGGCGACATCTCGGTCGGCGCGAAGGGCTACCTGACCCTGAACCCGCTGAAGTACACGCACGCGCTGCTCAGCATCGTGCTGCCGGTGATCTTCGTGATCATGGGCGGGATCGGGCTGCCCGGCGGCGCGGTCTTCATCGAGCACGGGCGGATCCGGGGGCGCTGGAAGCACAGCCTGATCTCGGCCGCCGGCCCGCTGACGAACGTACTGTTCGCCATCGTCTGCACCGCCCCGTTCTGGCTGGACGCGCTGGACGGCGTGCCGAGCGACTTCCGGTTCGCGCTGGCCTTCCTCGCGCTGCTCCAGGTGACGGCCGCGCTGCTGAACTCCCTGCCGGTGCCGGGCCTGGACGGCTACGGCGTGATCGAGCCGTGGCTGTCGTACGGCATCCGGCGCCAGGTGGAGCCGTTCGCGCCGTTCGGCCTGCTGTTCGTGTTCGCGCTGCTGTGGCTGCCGGCGGTGAACGGCGTGTTCTTCGACGTGGTCGACTCGATCCTGAAGTCGCTCGGGATCAGTGACTTCGAAACGTACTGCGGTCAGGAGCTGTACCGCTTCTGGCAGGGCTCGAACGAGTTCTGCTCGGCCGCCCCCTGACGGATCAGCCCGTGACGGACTTCTGCTGCCTGGCGCGCCTGGCGTAGTACCAGCACATGTTGGACGACAGGCCCGCCAGCAGCACCCACACGATCCCCAGGAAGCTGCCCCGCGTGAAGGAGACGACGGCCGCGGCCACGGAGAGGACGCAGACGATCAGGGCGTAGAGGGCGAGTCGCCGGGCCGGGTCGGGCGGGAGCAAGAGGGGCATGGGGTCGACTCCTGTCGGGGGACACTGCGGCACTGCTGCTGCCGTCCAGTGTCCCCCATGGGCCTCACCGGCTCACACGTCGGTCACGCGGAGCCCGGCGTGCGCCTTGTACCGGCGGTTGACGGAGATCAGGTTCGCCACCAGCGACTCCACCTGGTGGGCGTTGCGCAGCCGGCCGGCGAAGATGCCGCGCATACCGGGGATGCGTCCGGCGAGGGCCTGCACGATCTCGACGTCGGCGCGGACCTCTCCGAGCACCATCACGTCGGTGTCGATCTCGTCGATCTCCGGGTCCTGCAGCAGCACGGCCGACAGGTGGTGGAAGGCGGCCGTGACGCGGGAGTCCGGCAGCAGGGCGGCGGCCTGCTCGGCGGCGCTGCCCTCCTCGGGCAGAAGCGCGTAGGCGCCCTTCTTGTCGAAGCCGAGCGGGTTGACGCAGTCGACGACGAGCTTGCCGGCCAGTTCCTCGCGCAGGGACTCCAGGGTCTTGCCGTGGCCGTCCCACGGGACGGCCACGATCACGATGTCGCTGCGGCGCGCGGTCTCGGCGTTGTCGGCGCCCTCGACGCCGAGGCCGAGTTCGTCGGCGGCGGCCCGGGCGCGGTCGGCCGCCCGAGACCCGATGATCACCTTCTGGCCGGCCTGGGCGAGCCGGTAGGCCAGGCCCTTGCCCTGCGGCCCGGTCCCGCCGAGGACTCCGACGACGAGTCCGGAGACGTCGGGCAGGTCCCAGGGGTCCTTGGCGGGGGCCTTTTGGACGTTGTCGGTGGCAGCACTGTCGGTAGAGGTCATGGCCCCGACTCTACGACCGCGGCGCCTCCCCGATCGGCTCAGGTCGGCCCAGGTCGGCTCAGGTCGGCCAGGTCGGCCCAGGTCGGCTCCGTCACGGGCACCCGCCGGAAGGTGATCGTCTCGCAGGCGCCGAAGTCGCCGGTCTCGTACAGTCGCCGGTCTCGTACAGCAGCCCCACGGTGTCCGCGTCGACGCGGACGAGATCCGGGTACGTGTCGGGGGTTCCTCCGTTCGACGACGGTACGGATGACCGGTCCGCCTACCCAGGCCGGGCGAATGCGGGGTGAACTCCGCGTGACGGGTGACCGGTCCGGGCAGGATGCGGCCCCATGGATGCGGTACGGGTAGCGCTGCTGCGGGAAGTGCTCGCCGGGACGGAATGGCTGGGGGCCACGCGCCGGTTCGGCGGGGCCCTGCGCGGGTCGGTGGTGTCGCACGGGGGCGGGCTGCTGCTCGTCGGCACGCCGGAGTACGAGCCGTGGCATCTCGCCGCGCACCTGGTGGACGAGGCGGCGTGGTCCGGCACGCCGGAACTGGCTCCGACGCTGGTACGGCACGACGCGCGCCCCTCTGATCCGGCGCACCTGGCGGTGGGCCTGGGGCGGCTGGAGGCGGCCCGGCGCGGCGAGACCCTCCTGGTGGTCGCCCCCGAGGCCCCGGCGGCCCCCCTCCTGGAACGCGTCTCGGACGCCCGCCGCGCCGGGGCGACCCTGCTGGCCCTGGGGCCGGGGCGGGGCGAACTGGCCTCCATGTCCCACGAGGCGCTGGCCGTCCCCGCCGGTGCGGAGCTCGACCTCGACACGGTGCAGCACCTGGTCAGCGCGGCGGCCGGCGAGAACGCCCTGCCGACACCCCGGGGCCGGCGCCGCTTCCGGGACCGGGTGTCCAGGCTGGTGGAGCACCTGACGGCGCCCCCGCCGGCCCGCTGGTGACGCCGGGGCGTGCGCCCGGGCGTGAGGAACGCCCGGGGCGGCGTCGGCCCCGGGCGTCCAGGTGCGTCAGTTCTCCTCGCGGCCGCCCGCCGGGGCGTCGTGCCACTTCGGGTCGTTCTCCCACTGGAGGTTGCGTTCGCGGGCCGTCTCCATCGCGTGTTCGGCCTCGGTGCGGCTCGCGTACGGGCCGAAGCGGTCCTTGCCGGGGCACTCCGGCCCCTCCTCGACCTTCTTGTGGTCCAGGCAGTAGTACCACTCGCCCGGCTTGCCGACCGTCCGCTTCTTGAACAGGGCCATGACCAGCTCCTCTCGCCATCGTCATGTTCCCCCCTGGCCGCTGGTTAGACTCGCTGGCATGTCTGGCCAGTCGCTGCTCGTCCCTGGGGAGCTGTCCCCCATCCGTTCCGTGCCCGGAAACATCCGCCGCCCCGAGTACGTCGGCAAGTCGGCGCCGACGCCGTACACCGGATCGGAGGTGCAGACGCCCGAGACGATCGAGGCGATGCGCCTGGCCGGCCGGATCGCCGCCCGGGCGATGGCGGAGGCCGCGAAGCTGATCGCGCCCGGGGTGACCACGGACGAGCTGGACAGGGTGGCGCACGAGTACATGTGCGACCACGGCGCCTACCCCTCGACGCTCGGCTACCGCGGGTTCCCGAAGTCGCTGTGCAGCAGCGTCAACGAGGTCATCTGCCACGGCATCCCGGACTCCACCGTTCTGCGCGACGGCGACATCGTCAACCTGGACGTGACGGCTTACATCGGCGGTGTGCACGGCGACAACAACGCCACCTACCTGGTGGGGGATGTCGACGAGGAGTCGCGCCTGCTGGTGGAGCGGACCCGGGAGTCCCTGGACCGGGCGATCAGGGCGGTCAAGCCGGGCCGGCAGATCAACATCATCGGCCGGGTCATCGAGTCGTACGCCAAGCGCTTCGGCTACGGGGTGGTCCGCGACTTCACGGGACACGGCATCAACTCGTCCTTCCACTCCGGGCTGATCATCCCGCACTACGACAGCCCGCACGCGACGACGGTCATCCAGCCCGGGATGACGTTCACGATCGAGCCGATGCTGACGCTCGGGACGCACGAGTACGACATGTGGGACGACGGCTGGACGGTCGTGACGAAGGACCGCAGGCGGACGGCCCAGTTCGAGCACACGCTGGTCGTGACGGACACCGGCGCGGAGATCCTCACGCTGCCGTAGCGCCAACCGCACCGGCCGGCGGCCTCTCCTCGGAGGGCGGGCCTTTCTCGTGCCCGACGGGCTGTTGCGCGGGCTCCTGCACGGGTTTTTACCGACACCGCGTCGGGAAGGTTACCGACAGCCGGTCGGCAAGACGTGGACTTAGGTAAACCTAACCATAGAAGGTGTGCCCATGGATTCCTTCTCGACCCTCATCCGGACCGCTTCCCGCGAGCAGCACGAGGAGGTCAGGGGCTCGACCTTCCTGAGTGACCTGCTGGGGCACAAACTGGGGGTCGACGCGTTCGCGCGCTACACGGAGCAGCTGTGGTTCGTGTACGGGGCGCTGGAGTCCGCCGCCGAGCGGCTTGCCGGGGACCCGGTGGCCGGTCCCTTCGTCCGCCCGGAGCTGTTCCGCACGCAGGCGCTGGAGCAGGATCTGGAGTACCTGCGCGGCCCCGGCTGGCGCACGGAGGTCAGCGCGCTGCCGGCCACACTGGAGTACGCCGAGCGGATCACGGAGTGCGCCCGCGCCTGGCCGGCCGGCTACGTCGCCCACCACTACACGCGCTACCTCGGCGACCTCTCGGGCGGGCAGATCATCCGCGACACGGCCGAGAAGACCTGGGGTTTCCCGAAGAAGGGCGACGGCGTGCGCTTCTACGTCTTCGAGGGGATCGCCAACCCGGCCGCCTTCAAGCGGAGTTACTGGGAGCTGCTGGACGCGGTGCCCGGCGGCGAGCTGGAGCGGCAGCGGATCGTGGCCGAGTGCAAGCGGGCGTACGGGCTGAACAACGCGGTGTTCCTCGCGCTGGGCGAGGAGTTCCCCCTGACGGCGTAAGCGGACCGGAAGAGCGTCAGGCCGGTCCTGCTCAGATGTCGAACGGGCCGTTGTGGCAGACAGCGCCGCCCCGGCGGCGGTCACGGCGACGGTCAGGGCGGCTACGGCCAGAGCGGATCGAATACGCATGAGAATCCTCTCGCGGTGGCGCTTGATCACGTCCAGAGGTCCCCGTTCGCCGCCGCACACACGCGGTTCCACCCGTACGGCCGCGCGCCGCCCGGGTCAGCGTTCGAGGTGCACCCGGCCGCCGACCTCGGTCCAGCCGCCCGGCTGGGGCGCGGTGAGGATCTGCGAGCCCGCGCCCTGGGTGATGTTGAGGGCCCGGCCCAGCCGGTCGGTGAGCAGCAGGGCCGCGGCCCCGGTCGCCTCGTCCTCGTCGATGCCGTCACCCCGGCCGGGGAAGGCCCGGGCCCGGATCCGCCCGGCGGGCTCGTCCTCCCACGCCCAGGCGTAGATCCACTCCCCCGGCGGCGGCACGGGCAGGTCGTCGACCTCGGCGGCACCGCCGTACTGCCGCAGGGTGCGCGGCGGCACCCAGTCCGCCCGTGCCTCGATCCAGCAGAACTCCCCGTCCTGCCGGGCGCCGACCACCCCGGCGGGGGTGACCAGCTCGGGCACGTCCAGCAGCCAGGCCGTCCCGACACAGGGGTGCCCGGCGAAGGGCAGCCGCAGGGTGGGCGTGTAGATGTCGATCACACCGCGCTCGGGGTCGTCGACGAACACGGTCTCGCTGAACCCGACCTTCGCGGCGAACGCCTGCCGGTCCTCCCGCTCGGGCAGCACGGACCCCTCGCGGACGACCCCCAGCTCGTTGCCGTATCCGCCGTTCGGCCCGCAGAAGACGCGGAGCACGTCGTAGTCAGTCACAGGGGCATTCAAGCATCGCCCGGGCACTGCCCCGGCCCGCACGGACGACGAGACCCCGCGGGAACCGGCACGGCGACCGCCTTCCACGGCCCCCGCCAGGCGGGCACCGCCACCCGGCCCAGGACCGCCCGCACTTCGCCCCGCGTTCGACGTGACGACCGAGGACCGGGAGGCCTTCGTCCAGCCGCTGGGCACGGACGGCCTGGGCCGCCTGGAAGCGGGTCTGCTTTTCCTGGCCTGCCAGCGGGGCGTCCGCAAGGGCTTCATCCCGTTCCAGCGCAGCCCGGCGACGGGCGCGCTCAACGAGTACATCCAGCAGGCGGATTCGGCGCTCCCGCTCTCGCCATCCCACCGGGCGGCCGTGACAGGGACGACTGGTGGGGCGGACGCTCTTCTCCGAGTCTTCTTCGGGGAGGCAACTTCCAGCCCGCCCCCGGCCACCCTCCAAGTCCCGGCGCGGGAGCCGCACTTGGTCCCGGCCCTGAGCGTCCTGGCCCTGTTCCCGGCCCCGGCACGGACCTCGACAGCACCGGTGGCGACCGGGTGTGACGGCGTGGCCGCCGAGGCGGCGCGCACTGCCACCCCGCCCCGGCCCGACCGCCGGAGGCACCCGGTAGGGTTCGCCTCCGGAAAGGGGAAGGTGAAGGAACCCGATGAGCAGGGATCGCGACCCTCGAACGCTCCACAGGCCCGCCCGGAGCGCCCTCATAGCAGCCTCGGTGACCGCTTTGTCGCTGACGGCCGGCGGATGCGTCGTCGTGCACGGCGAACGGGAGGTCCTCCCGTCCACCAGCCGCGCCGAAGCCGCCGAGGCCCTCAAGGAGTTCACTACCGCGTACAACGAGGCCGACAAGGCCTACGACGGCTCTCTGGACGCCGACCGCACCACCGGCGCCCTCGCCGACATCGACTCGGCCCGTCTGAAGGCCGGCAAGGCGAACAACCCGGACGGCAATCCGAACCACACTCCGCTGCGGCTGACGGACGCGAAGTTCACGATCCCGAAGAAGGCCGGCTGGCCCCGCTGGTTCCTGGTGGACGCGGCCGGCAACAAGGGCGGCTCCGCCCGCTGGCTGCTGGTGTTCACCCGCAGCAGCCTGGACGACCCCTTCCAGGTGGCCTACCTGACGCTCGTCGCCCCGGGCAAGGTCCCGCAGTTCAAGAAGGACGCGGACGGCTGGGCCGAATCCGTCCCCGCGAAGCCGACGGACCTCGCCACCGACCCGGGCGACCTGAGCCGGACGTACGCGACATATCTGAAGAGCGGCGGCGAGACCTTCGCGGACGGCCCGCACACCAGCCAGTGGCGTGCCCTGCGCCAGAAGAACTCCGAGAAGCCCGGCATGGTCACCCAGTACATCGACGAGCCCCTGACGGACGGCGACTACGCACCGCTGGCCCTGCGCACGACGGACGGCGGCGCGCTGGTGTTCTTCACCACGCGGCACTACGAGAAGCAGACGGCCCACTCGGGCACGTCGGTCCCCACTCCCAACAAGGACGTCCTCGCCCTGACGAAGGGCGAGATCAAGCAGTCCCTGACGATGGAGTTCGTCTCCAACGAGGTCGCACTGGACCCGAAGGGCCAGGGCGAGGTGAGGATCCTGGGCAGGATCCAGGGACTGACATCGGCCGAGGGCTCGTAAGCCCGGGTCCTCGGACCGGGGGGCGGGAAACTCAGTTCCGCAGTGGCCAGTTCGCGTCCGCGTGATCGGCCTCGTCCCCGGCGTACCGCGTACCGATCTCCGTGAGCACCTCCAGCAGGCTCAGCGGATCCGGCAGCGCGTGCTCCGGCCCCCGTACCCAGCGCACGGCATGCCCCTCACCGGGCAGCCGGGCCGGCGGGACGAGGACGTAGGACCCCCGGCAGTGCCAGCGCAGTCCGGGGTGCTCGTCCATCGTCTCGGGGTGGCAGTCCAGCTCGCAGGGCCACCACTCGTCCTCGTCCTCGGGCGTACCGCGCGTGAGGGTGAAGAACAGCATGCGCCCGTCGTCGCTCTCGGCGACCGGCCCGACCTCGATGCCCTCGGAGAGCAGCCGCTCCAACGCGTCGCGACCGGCGTCGAGGGGCACGTCGAGGACGTCGTGCACCATGCCGGTCGCTGTGATGAAGTTGGCCTGCGGCTGATGGCGGGCCCAGCGCTCGATCTGGCCGCGGTCGGTGGTGGACTGCGTCTGCCAGGCGAAGGACACCGGGTGCCGGGCCGGAGTGGGGCAGCCGACGCGGTCGCAGGAGCAGCGGTAACCGGTGGGGTGGGCGGCGGGCGCCAGGGGCAGTCCCGCCCCGGCGGCGGCGAGCAGCAGGGACTCACGTCCGCCGTCCCCGGCGGTCTCCTTCGGCCGGCGCCCGGCGCGCAGCCACTGGGTGAGTTTGCCCTGCAGGCCGGTCCGGCCGCCGAACTCCGCGCTCATCTATCCCCTCGCCTCGCCGTCGTGCGGAACAGCATGCCCTATGGTCCCATCTTCCCCCGCACCGGGGGGCCAGTGCCCACATCCGGGGCAGGAGGGCAGAGACACGCACCGGTGGGGCGAGGCATATGCCCACGGGGCGAAACGCCCTTCACACCGTGATCGGGTGTCATTGCCCGCTATGCCATGACATGGCGTCCTACCGTGGTCGCCATGGTCACAAGGATCGCGCTGACGGGCCTGGCCTCCGCGGCTTCCCTGGTCTCGCTGGCCCTCACGGGACCCGGCGTCCGCGCCCCGGCCCCGCTGGAGTGGGGGGCGGGCCCCCTGACCGTGGCGGCACTCCCCCGGGTCACGTACGTCGCCCACCGCGGCGGTGCCCGGGAGGTACCCGAGAACAGCATGACGGGGCTGATGACCGCCTACGCGCGCGGTACGGCACAGGTACTGGACTTTGACACGCGGGTGCTGCGCGACGGCACACCCGTGGTGTTCCACGACGAGACCCTGAACCGCACCACCTACCTGGGCGGCGAGGTGCGCGGCCTGGACGCCCGGGAGTGGCAGGGCGTACGGCTGCGCCCGAAGGGCGCGCTGCCCGGCAGCTGGCGTTCGGAACGGCCGCCGACCGTGGCCGAGGTGCTGGATCGTCTCGGCGGGCGGATCGTGCTGATGCTGGAGGCGAAGGACCCGCGCGGTCTCGACCGGCTGGCCGCCCTGATCCGGGCCCGCGGCCTGACCCGCTCGGTGTTCGTGAACTCCAACGACCCGGAGGTGGCCCGGCGCGTCCACCGCCTCGGCCTGCTCAGCCAGTTGTGGCGCTCGGCGCGGCAGCTGCGCACGGACCGCCCCGAGCGCTGGCGGTCGTACGTCGACCTCCTGGACGTGGACCACCGGGCGCGCGACGCGGATCTGGTACGGGCGGTGAGGTCGGGGATCCCCCGGGTGTGGGCGCACACCGTGGTGACGGACGCCCAGCGGGACCGGGTGCTGGCGCTGGGCTGCGACGGGGTCATCACGGACGCGCCGGGGCGGCTCGCCCAGGCCGCTCAGCGGGGTGCGAGGCCGTGAAGGGCGTAGTCGACGAGGGTGTCGGTGTACTCGTAGGAGATCGGGCCCGTGTGCTGGAGCCAGCGCTGGGCGAGCGGGGAGATGAAGAGCTCCAGGGCGATGCGCGGGTCGACCTCGGGCCGCACCTGCCCGGCGTCCTGCGCGGCGCGCAGCCGGCCGATGTAGAGGTCGAGTGAGGGCTGCATCAGCTTGGCGACGAACTCGCGCCCGAGTTGCTCGTTGACGACGCCCTCGGCGGCCAGCGCGCGTGAGGGCGCCTCGAACCGCGGGTCGCGCATCTGGTCGACGGTGGCGCGCAGGACGTCCTTGACGTCGGCGGCGAGGTCGCCGGAGTCCGGAAAGGCGTACGGCACCGGGCCCGCCTCCCGCGCGGCCTGCTCGGCCAGGTCGAGGAACGCCTCCATCAGCACGTCCGCCTTCGACGACCACCAGCGGTAGATCGTCTGCTTCCCGACACCGGCGCGGGCGGCGATGCCCTCGATCGTGGTCTTCGGGTAGCCGACCTCCACGACGAGCGCGAGGGCGGCGTCGTAGATGGCACGGCGGGACTTCTCGCTGCGCCGGGTGGCGTCGGGGGCGGGCTTCGCGGGGGGCTCCGCGGGGGCGGGTGGGGCGGACTTCTGGACGGCCATGGGCCGAATTTATCAGGTTGACAAGACGGATCGTCTCGCGGACAGTGGAGCGACACAGGCGAGACGAACCGTCTCGTCGCGATGAGGTATCAAGGAAGGAGCCCGACATGGCCCGAGGTGGAGACATGCTGGGTGTCGGCGGATCGCGCCGGAACCTCGGCCGCAAGGCGCTGCGCGGCGGCGGCCGGGGCGACCGGATCGGCGGCGGCCTCGACCCGCAGGCACAGAAGCGCGAACTCCTGCGCAAGCTCCAGGAGAAGCAACAACAGCAGCGACAGCAACAGCAAGGACAGGAGCAACGACAGGAGGGCGGTACGGCCCAGCCGTCCTCGTGAGCCTCCCCCGCCCGGGGGAGAGCGTCCCCTCGCACGCGGGATCCTCCCGGGGCGTCCGGCGGATGTACTGAGGCGGTCGTGGCACCGCGACCGGCGGACACCGCCGCACGGACCCCCGGGAGGACCGGCTCATGCGCGTATGGACGAGACGACGGCTGCTCACCTCGGCGGTGTCCGCCGCCTCCGCGGCGGGCCTCGCCGCGACGGCGGCCGTACCGGCCGAGGCGGCAGGCGCCACTGCCCGGCCCGGCGCCCGGGAGGACGACGTGGCGGACGTCCTGCGGAGCCTGCCCGGACTGCGTCTGGTCGAGGAGCGGCAGGACGCCGAAGCCGGGTACCGCCACTTCGTCCTGGGCCTGCGCCAGCCGGTCGACCACACGAACCCCGCGGCCGGCACCTTCGAGCAACGCCTCACCCTGCTCCACACCGCCGCCGACCGCCCCACGGTGCTGTTCAGCACGGGCTACCACGCGGTCCTCACCCCGCGCCGGACGGAACCGACGGTCCTGCTCGGCGCCAACCAACTCCAGGTGGAGCACCGCTACTTCGGCACCTCACGCCCGGCGGACCCCGGCTACACCCACCTCACGATCCGCCAGGCCGCCGACGACCACCACCGCGTCGTCCGGCTCTTCCGCAGGATCTACCCCGGCGCGTGGATCTCCACCGGCGGCAGCAAGGGCGGCATGGCGAGCGTCTACCACCGCCGCTTCCACCCCCGGGACGTGCGGGGCACGGTGGCCTACTCGGCTCCGAACAACGTCGACGACCGCGACGACACCGCGTACCTCCGTTTCCTGGAGACGGTCGGCACCCCTGCCGACCGGGAGGCCCTCAGGGCCGTCCAGCGGCGCGTGCTGCTGCGCCGCGCCGACCTGGTCGCCCGCTACGAGGCCTGGGCGGCGGCCACCGGCGACACCTTCCGTATCGTCGGCGGCGCCGGCAAGGCACTCGAAACCGCGGTGCTGCGCCTGCCGTTCATGTTCTGGCAGCGCGGCACGGCGGCCGACGTGGCCGCGATCCCCGGTCCGGACGCGACGGCCGACGCGCTGTACACGTGGCTGGACGGCATCACCGGCCTGCCCCTGTACGCCGACGCACTGGCCCGGAACTACATCCCGTACTGGTACCAGATCGGCACCCAGCTGGGGTACGGCAGCGTCCCCACCGCCCACCTGGCGGACCTGCTGCGCCATCCCGGCGCCATCGAGGCGCGCAACTTCGTCCCCCGGGACGTCCCGCTGCGGTTCGACCCGGCCGCCATGCCCGACATCGACCGCTGGGTCCGCCGTCGCGGCAGCGGACTGCTGTTCGTCTACGGCACCCAGGACCCCGCCGTGGCCGAGCACTTCAGGCCCGGCGGTCCCGACTCACGGGCGCTGTGGGTGCCGGGCGGGAATCACGGTGCCGACATCGCGGACCTGTCCCCCGCCGACCGGACGGCGGCGGAGGACACGCTGTTCCGGTGGGCGGGTGGCCGACGGCCCGTCACACGGGCGTAGGGCCGTAGGGCGGCGGCCAGGCATCGCCCCAGTCGGCGTCCCGTGCGGCTTTGTAGAGGTCGCCGTGGCGCTTGGTGACGGTGGTGCGGCGCAGGGACGGTTCGGTCTCGCACAGGTCGAGGAGGACCTGGCCCTTGCGGATCTGGGGGCGGCGGACGACACGGGAAGCGGCCGGTTCGACAGGGAAGCGGGCGGCGGCGACGTAGCTGAACTTCTCGTCCTCGTAGGCGAGGGAGCCGCCCTTGACCTGGCGGTGCAGCGAGGAACGGCTGACCCGGGCGGAGAAGTGGCACCAGTCCGTGCCCGGCGCGATGGGGCAGGCGGCGCTGTGCGGGCAGGGGGCCGCGATGCGGAAGCCGGCGGTGATCAGCCGGTCGCGTGCCTCGATCACGCGGGCGTAGCCGTCCGGGGTGCCGGGTTCGACGATCACGACGGCCTGGGCGGCGGCCGCGGCGGCGTCGACGAGGGCGGTGCGGTCGGGGGCGGTCAGCTCGTTCAGGACGTAGGAGACGGTGACGAGATCAGTGCTCTCCAGAGTGAGCGCCGCTCCGATCCGAGAGCGCTGCCACCGTACGTCCTTCAGCGCCGGGTTGGCCGCGGCGATCTCCCGCCCGAGGGCGAGCGCGGGCTCGGCCCAGTCGAGCACACTGACGGGCCGCTCCCCGTCCCACGTCGCGCTCACGGCCCAGGCGGCGGCCCCCGTCCCGCCCCCGACGTCGGTGTGCCCACCCGGCACCCACGCGGGCACGGCCTCCGCGAAGGCCTCCAGCGCGGACCGCACGGCCTCGAAGGTCGCGGGCATCCGGTAGGCGGCGTAGGCGGCGACGTCGGCGCGGTCCCGCAGGATCGGCGCGTCGGTCGGGGTGGCCCCGCGGTAGCTGGCGATCAGCCGCTCGACCGCCTGCGCGGCCTGCCGGGGCGGAAGCCCGTCGAGCAGGCCGGCGAGGGCGGAGCGGAGATTTTCGGCCGGGGGTGCGGGGGCGTTCACCCGGCGATTCTACGAGGGGTGGGAGGGGGGAGCGGAGCGGGCTGAGAGCGCCGCTCTCACATCCCCCTGACCGCCCGGGCCAGCCGCGACCCCGCAGCCGCCCTCGGGGCGCTGTCCGGGCGTCGGCGGCGTGGGTGGACCGCGTTCGTGAGGAGGATCAGGAACGTGTCCGTCGCCGGGTCCAGGACGAGGGACGTGCCCGTGAAGCCCGTGTGGCCCGCCGCGCCGCGCCCCGCCAGGTCGCCCATGAACCAGGGCTGGTCCAGGGAGAAGCCGAGGCCCGGTGGGGTGAAGAGGAGTTCGACGAAGTCGGGGCCGAGGATGCGGGCGGGACCGTAGGAGCCGCCGGCCAGGAGGGTGCGGCAGAACACCGCGAGGTCCCGGCCGGTGGAGAACAGCCCGGCGTGGCCCGCCACTCCCCCTAGCGCCCAGGCGTTCTCGTCGTGGACCTCGCCCCGCAACATCCCGCGGTCCGCCTTGGCCCACGGCCGCCGCTGGTCCTCCGTCGCGGCGGCGCCCGGGCACGGTCCGAAGTCCGTCGCGGTCATGCCCAGCGGACGGGCGATGCCGTCGTGGACGAGGACGTCGAGCGTGCGGCCGGTGACGCGTTCCAGGACGTACTGGAGTAGGAGCATGTTCAGGTCGGAGTAGGAGTAGGTGCCCGGCGCCCCGACCGGCGCCTCCGCCTGGAGCGCCGCCAGCCGCCGCCCGTCGTCGGCGCAGTCGTACAGCGGGAGTTCCGGGCGGAGCCCGGAGGTGTGGGTGAGCAACTGCCGTACGGTGATGCCGTGCCGGGCGGCCGCCGTGAAGTCGGGCAGGTACGCCCCCACCTTCGCGTCGATGCCCAGCGTGCCGCGCTCGATCTGCTGCACGGCGGCCACGGATGTGAACAGTTTGGTGAGGGACGCCAGGTCGAAGGGTGTGCCGACGGTCATGGGGACCCGGTCCTCGGGGGGCAGTTCCACACCGGCGTCGGCGTCCGGGTCGTAGGCCGCGTAGCGGACCGCCCAGCCCGCCGCCTCCTCGACCGCGATCACCGGGCCGCGTCCGACGACCAGGACGGCGCCCGGTGCCCAGGGGCGCTGCCCGGTGGTGAGGACGTGGACCTCCCGGACGAGGTGACGCAGTTCCGCGGGGTCGAGTCCGGCCCGTTCCGGCGTGCCGTCGCGCAGTCTCGGTGTGCTCAGTTCTCCTCCCCCGTCCTCTCGGCCGCGTTCGGGAAGGGGGCGTCCCCGTCCTCCGCGCTCGCGTGCCCGCTCTCCTTCTTCCAGGGTCGGCACATTCCCACGAAGCAGGCCAGCGCCACCAGTGCGGCGGCCAGTTGGACGACGGCCATCGGAACGGCCGTGTCCTCTCCGGCGACGCCGACGAGCGGGGAGGCGATCGCGCCGATGAGGAACGAGGACGTGCCGAGCAGGGCGGACGCGGAGCCCGCGGCGTGCTTGGTGCGCATCAGGGCGAGGGCCTGGGTGTTGGGCAGGGTGATGCCCATCGCGGACATCAGGACGAAGAGCGCGACGGCGACGGGCGCGAGGCCGACCTCGCCGAAGACGCCGAGGGACATCAGCAGCAGCGCGGTCGCGGCGGTGATGACGAGGGCAAGTCCGATGCCCAGCACCCGGTCCAGGCTGACCCGGCCGACGAGGATCTTGCCGTTGATCTGGCCGACGACGACCAGCCCGACCGAGTTGACGCCGAACAGCAGGCTGAACATCTGCGGGGAGGCTCCGTAGATCTCCTGGATGACGAACGGGGACGCCGAGATGTAGGCGAACAGCGCGGCGAAGGCGAAGCCGCCGGTGAGGGTGTAGCCGGCGAAGGGGCGGTCGGCGAGCAGGGCGCGCATCGAGCGCAGGGCCTCGCCGACGCCGCCGCTGTGGCGTTCCGCGGGCGGCAGGGTCTCGGGCAGCTTCGTCCAGACCAGGACTCCGATCAGCACGCCGATGACCGTGAGCACGGCGAACACGCCCCGCCAGTCCGTCACGCGCAGGATCTGCCCGCCGATCAGCGGCGCCACGACCGGGGCGACCCCGGAGATCAGCATGAGGGTGGAGAAGAAGCGGGCCATGGCCATGCCGTCGTAGAGGTCGCGGACGACGGCGCGGGCGATGACGATCGCGGCGGCGCCCGCGAGCCCCTGGGCCAGCCGGAAGGCGACCAGGAGTTCGACGGTGGGGGCGAGAGCGCACAGGACGGTGGCGACGACGAAGACGGCGAGCCCGGCGAGCAGCGGGCGGCGGCGCCCCCACCGGTCGCTCATGGGTCCGACGACGAGCTGCCCGAGCGCCATGCCGGCCAGGCACGCGGTGAGGGTGAGCTGGACGGTCGCGGCGGGCGACCGCAGGGAGCGGGTGACCTCCGGCAGGGCCGGGAGGTACATGTCCATCGCCAGCGGAGGGACGGCGGTCAGGCTGCCGAGGAGGAAGGTGACCAGCAGCCCGGTACGGCGGTGCGGTGTGCGGCCGGGCCGCTCCGTCCCGGCCGCGGCCTCCTGTGCGGTGTTCGATATGGACGCCCCACCCTCGGGCATGAGTCCCTCCCTTTTCGAGTCGATCGCCACCTATGCTCTCAGCTCGTACGGACTGCTCGTACGGATGCTCGTACGGACTGCTCGGGTCACGAGGTGGAGGCGGGGCGCATGACGGCGGACACGGTGCGGTGGGGGATCCTGGCGACCGGCGGGATAGCGGGCGCCTTCACGGCGGATCTGATCGACCTGCCGGACGCGGAGGTCGTGGCGGTGGCGTCGCGGTCGGAGGCCTCGGCGAAGACGTTCGCGGAGCGGTTCGGGATTCCCCGGGCCTACGGCGACTGGAACGCGCTCGCGCGGGACGAGGACATCGATGTCGTCTACGTCGCCACGCCGCACACGGCGCACCGGACGGCCGCCGGTCTGTGTCTCGCGGCCGGACGGAACGTGCTGTGCGAGAAGCCGTTCACGCTGAACGTGGGCGAGGCGGAGGAACTCGTCGCGCTGGCGCGGGAACACGGACGCTTCCTGATGGAGGCGATGTGGATGTACTGCAATCCGCTGGTGCGGCGGCTGAAGGCACTCGTCGACGACGGGGCGATCGGCGAGGTGCGCAGCGTCCAGGCCGACTTCGGGCTGGCCGGGCCGTTCCCGCCCTCGCACCGGCTGCGGAACCCGGAGCTGGGCGGCGGCGCGCTGCTCGATCTCGGCGTGTATCCGGTCTCGTTCGCTCACCTGCTGCTCGGGGAGCCGTCGGACATCGCGGCGCGAGCGGTGCTCTCCGACGAGGGCGTCGATCTCCAGACGGCAGCGGTGCTCTCCTGGGAGAGCGGCGCTCTCGGTTCGGTGCACTGCTCCATCGTGGGCGGTACGGCGACCTCCGCCTCGGTCACCGGCTCCCAGGGCCGTATCGACATTCCGCACGGTTTCTTCTTCCCGGACCGTTTCATCCTGCACCGGGACGGCCGTGACGCCGAGGAGTTCACGGCCGACCCGGCGGACGGGCCCCGCAACAGCCTGCGGCACGAGGCGGCGGAGGTGATGCGGGC
This sequence comes from Streptomyces sp. NPDC033136, assembly GCF_055578235.1. Taxonomy (NCBI): domain Bacteria; kingdom Bacillati; phylum Actinomycetota; class Actinomycetes; order Kitasatosporales; family Streptomycetaceae; genus Streptomyces; species Streptomyces sp. NPDC033136. Next base: position 45,926 of record NZ_JBVIPD010000028.1, on the reverse strand, counting down.
CGTGCGCGCCGGGGAGACCGAGTCCCCGCTCGTCCCACTCAACGGCACGCTCGCCGTGATGCGGACGCTCGACGCGATCCGCGACCGCGTCGGCGTCCGCTACCCGGGCGAGACCCCGGACGAGGACCTCACGGGGGAGCTCACACCGGCTTGAGCCCCCCGCTCCCGCAGGGCGCGGTGACGGTGGGACGGACGGGTTCCGTACGGCGGCCCCTCCCGTACGCTGCGGGCCCATGAACGCCATGGAAACGGACACAGGGGTGAGGGTCGCGGTGGTGACCGGGGCAGGCTCCGGCATCGGCCGGGCGGTCGCCGCCGAACTGCTGTGCACGGGCTGGTCGGTGGCGCTGGCGGGCCGGCGCGTCGAGACGCTGGAGGAGACGGCGACCCTGGCCCCCGAGGGCACGACCGGGGGCGCCGCTCTCACCATACGGACGGACGTCTCACGCCCCGAGGAGGTGACCGCCCTCTTCGCCGCCACCGTCGAGCGCTTCGGCCGGGTAGACCTGCTGTTCAACAACGCGGGCACGTTCGGGCCCGGCGGTGTGCCGGTCGAGGAACTGCCCTACGACGCCTGGCGGCACGTGGTGGACACCAACCTCAACGGGGCATTCCTGTGCGCGCAGGCGGCGTACCGGCAGATGAAGGAGCAGGACCCGCGGGGCGGGCGGATCATCAACAACGGTTCGATCTCCGCGCACGCGCCCCGTCCGCACTCGGTGGCCTACACCGCGACCAAGCACGCGCTGACCGGCCTGACCAAGTCGCTGTCGCTGGACGGGCGGCCGTACGGGATCGCCGTCGGGCAGATCGACATCGGCAACGCGGCCACCGACATGACGGCCCGTATGCAGACGGGAGCGCTGCAGGCAAACGGGGAGGTCACCCCGGAACCGGTCATGGACGTCGCCGACGTGGCGCGCACGGTGCGGCACATGGCGGAGCTGCCACTGGAGGCGAATGTGCAGTTCGCGACCGTACTGGCCACGGCGATGCCGTACGTCGGGCGCGGCTGAGCGCGCGCCGACGGCAGTCAACGCGTCAACTTGCACAATCGGAATAAGGCCGTCCGGACCATTGCGGCCGGTCGAGCACCTATGCTCAACTCTCCTACACCAAAGCTTCACATATGGAGCAGAGGGCTTCCGTGGACCACATCCAGGGGGGAGGCGGCAGTCGTTCCACGGCACCGGGTGGGGGTGGACCTCGCGAGGGACCGCGGGGTACGCACCGGTGCGCGTGGAACGACTGCCGCTCACATCAAGGGCCGGGCGCCTGCGGCGGGGTGGGGGTTTCAGGCCTGCCCGGTCTCGAAGCGGGTGATCCGGCCGTCGTCGTCCACGGTGAAGCTCCACCGGGTGCGCATCTCGCCCCAGGTGTCGTTGCTGTAGCGGGCGAGGAGGGCGCGGCCGCCGTTGGACTCCCGGTCGACCTGCATGTGGCCGTGGGTGGAGAAGATCTCCCGGTCGACCCAGTCGGCGAGTTCGCGGTCGGACCCGTCGTCCGCCATGGTCGCGCCCGGCGCGAGGAGCTCCATGAAGCTCTCCCGGTCGTGGTTGTTCACGGCGGTCACGAAGGCGCGAACGGCCGGATCGCTGAGGCGCGTGGTCTGAATCGTCATGCGAGTCAGCCTCCTACCGGCCACCCGCCGACGCCACCCGTGCCACCCGAACGGCGTCCCGGACGAGTCCGCCGGGTGTCGCGGGAGGCCAGGGGTGCGACGGTGGAAACGCGACAGGGGTGCCGCGCGACGCGAATGCCGGCGAGGCGTGCCCTTCTGCTTGTTCCTGCTGTCTGCTCCGGGAGACGACGTGAGGCGTGACGACCGACGTGATCTGGGCCTGCTGCTGCTCCGACTTGGGACGGGCGGTGCGCTGGCGGCCCACGGCGCGCAGAAGCTGTTCGGCTGGTTCGGCGGGCACGGCATCGAGGGGACCGGACAGTTCATGGAGTCCGTCGGCTACGTCCCCGGCAAGGCGAGCGCGACCGCGGCAGGCCTCGCGGAGACCGGCGGCGGCACCCTGCTGGCCCTGGGCCTGGCCACCCCGGCCGCGGGCGCGGCGGCGGCCGGCGCGATGGCGGGCGCGGCGGCGGTGCACGCCCCGAACGGCTTCTTCAACCAGGGCGGCGGCTACGAGTACGCGGCGACACTGGGCCTCACCGCCGCAGGCCTGGCCGTCACCGGCCCGGGCCGCCTCTCCCTGGACCATCTGCTCGGCCACGCGGTGAACCGCGGCTGGATGATCCCGGCGGCGTTCGCGGCGACGGCTGCGGGGACGGCGGTGGTGGTGGGGGCCCGGGCGAGGCGGCTGCGCAAGGTGAGGGAAGGCGAGCAGGACCCGCTGTTCGACGAGGAGTACCTGGAGTAGCGGGGGCAGCGGAAGTAGCGGCAGCGGCCGAGGGCGTTGTCAGACCTACGTGGCAGGCTGCGCCCATGAGCGAGCAGACACCACCCGGACCCGATCTGTGGGCCACCATCGACACCCTGTGGGAGTGGCTCGAAGCCACCCGGCCGATCGAGGGCCGCGAGGGTGTCCTCCTGCGCATGATGAAGCTCAACGAAGAGGTCGGGGAGGTCGCCGAGGCGGTCATCGGCGCGACGGGGCAGAACCCGCGCAAGGGCGTCACACACACGTGGGACGACGTGCAGTCGGAGCTGTGCGACGTCGTCATCACCGCGCTGCTGGCGCTGCGGACACTGACGCCGGAGGCGCGGGAGGTGTTCGGGGGGCATCTGGAGCGGGTGCGGGAGCGGTCGCTGGGGGCGACACCGCGGTGATCCTCAGTTGCCGGACAGGAAGCCGCCGAGCAACCGTCCTCGCACTTTGCCCAGCTTCTCGCTTTCCACCCCAGCGATGCGCGCCCTCTCGTGGAGGCGCTCAGCGAGCTTCGCGAAGTGCTGACGGACCTCCTGCGGAGGCCATCTGACCGTGGTCGTACCCAGTACTCGCCGACTGATTTCCCGGCCGGCGGATCCTTGTGCCGCAGCGGCCAGTTCCGCACTGCGCCGGCGGATGTCATGCAGCAACCAGTATGCGTCTGCCGCTGAGGAAGGTCTGAGTACGAGGACGTTGCGGCCCGGGATGACCGGGCCTGCACACATGACAGCCCGGACACCGTCCTCTCGGGAAGCCAGCAGAAGGGAATCCGGACCGCACACGGCCCCCGCCTGCTCGGAGCGGATGCGGTGCTCCGTGCCGTACAGGCGAGCCGAACCGCTCTGCAGGACATCTGCGGGGGCCACGAAGGTGATGCCTTCCGACGCGGGCATGTCCTGGTGATCCGGGCGTGGGCGTGGTGCAGCGCCTGCTTGCATGGTCACCAGGGTGTCCATGGGCCGTTCCGGCCAGTCGACGCCGTAGCGCGTCTCGGCAGCGAACCGCGCCCTGGCCAATGCCGTCGCACGGTCGGAGATCCGATGGTTCGTCAGAATCTTCTCGTCGAGCAGTCGCACCACCCGCAGGAACGCCGACCGAGGTCCGGCGGGAGGCAGAGGCACCGGCAGGTCGCGCAGCACCGCCAGACCCAGCGTCCGATGCAGCGTGGATCCCGTGGCCCGCCTCTCGCACCAGTCACGCACCTCCGGCGACCCGAGCCACACATGGAGCCATGCCGCGTCGTCGGGATCCGCGACACGGATGATCCCGATGGTCCTGGCCGCGTTCCAACCGTGGAACGCGGGCGGTACGACCGCCGCGTCGCCCACGCGCCCGACGAGGACTACGACGATGTCGTCGGCCGCCAGCTGGCTGCGCTTGTTGGCTTCGTGGACGCGGTGGCTGATCCTTCGTGGCGCGGCCGGGTGCAGGATCCCGTCCTGTACGTCGGCGGCCCGGATCATGCCCACTCCGTCATCCGCGTGCTCACCGGGGCGCGTGATGCCGTACCCGACGACATGCACGGTCGGCAGGTCTCCCAGCGGTACTACACGCCAGCCGGCGGGAAGGCGACTCAGCCGCTGCTCCAACAGCTCTGCCATCACCACCCCCGCAACAGTTCGCGCAGTTCGTCGTCGAGGCGACGAGAGGTAGCGAAAAGTTCGAGCAGCTCGTGGGTCAGTCGGGCAGCCTCTCCCTCGGCATCGGCGGACACGAGTTCGGCGGGGGGTGCGCCCACATGGTGTGAAGGCAGTACGTCGTGGTCCTTCGAGGCGACCTCGGTCACCGACACCGACCTGCACCAGCCGGGTTCGTCCTCATACCGCGTGCCGTGCGGTGCCCCGCGCCAGGCCGCGTAGGTCGCAGTGATGCGTTCCGTGGCCTCGTCAGGCAGGGTGCGTCGTCCTCGGCCGATCGTGGCGGCGGTCTCGCGGGCGTCGATCAGCAGGATCTGTCCCGAGCGGTCGGCATTGCCCCAGGTCTGATGAGGCTTCTTGCCCCTGCTGAAAAGCCACACGCTGACAGGGTTACGGACGTGCGGAACAAGGCCGGCGGGCAGTTCGACCACACAGCTGAGGAGGTCGGCCTCCACCATCCGGGCACGGATATCGCGTTCGGCCGGCTTCGCCGTGGTGGCGGCGCCCGTGGGAAGGAGGAGAGCCCCGCGCCCCGCGGGGCTCATCTTGCTCGCCACATGCTGCGCCCAGGCGAAGTTGGCGTTGCCTGCTGGGGGCATGCCGTACGCCCAGCGATGGTCGTAGTGGGCATGGCCGCCTTCGTCCCACCCGGACTGGTTGAAGGGTGGGTTGGCGACGACCACGTCGAACGTCTGGTCCCGGAACCGGTCGTCGGTCAGCGTCGAGGAAGGCCCTTCGAGACGTGCGTAAGCGTCGTTTACGGCAAGGTTCATCGCTGCGGCCTGCTTGGCGGACAAGCTGGCGTCCTGTCCGTACAGACGCAGGTCGCGGGCCTGACCGCCGGCCGCTCCGACGGACTGATGGGCCTGCAGAAGAAACCCTCCAGCGCCGCATACGGGGTCGTAGACCGACTCGCCCTCGTGGGGTTCCAGCAGGCCGATCAGCAGCCGCGCGATGACCTTCGGCGTGTAGTACTCGCCGCCTTTCGCCTTGGTCTGCGTCAGCTCCAGACACGCCTCGAAGAGCTCTGCCGTGTCGCGTGCCGCGGCCACGCAGTCGACCAGCGGAGCCAGCCGACGCCTGCTGACACCCCGAAGACCGGGCGGCCAATCCAGCCGGAAGTACTGGCGCTCCCAGGACCTGAGGCCGCGCTGGATCTCTGACATGACTTCGTAGACGTCCCAGTCCCACGGGGCCTGCCGGAGGCGGTCCCAGGCCTCCGCTGCACCTCTGCGCTCACCCCACTCGTCGGCACGTTCCGCGTCGGCCTCATGGCGGAGGAGGATCAGGAGCATGAGGAGGAACAGAGCGTCCTGAGGTGCCAGCGCCCCACGCAGGGCGTCCAGCGCCCGCTTCGGTGACAGACCGCCTGACACTCTCTCCACGCTCCACTCCCGCCTGTGCATGCCGACCGGAGGCTGAACGGCCTCCGGTCCGCCCATCATGCCTGGCCCGGCTCAGTCGGGATGCACATAGGTCATGACCATGAAGGCCACGGTGAAGGCAGCCACGAACACGCCGCCACCGGTCATCAGGGCCTGGTCCACGTTCTTCGTACGCGCCAGCCGCCAGAACGCGATCACCAGCGCACAGATCAGCCCGACCGCCACGACGAGCGCCGCCACCATCAGGCGCATCCCGCTCACGTCCACTTCCTCCTTCATCGCCCCAAAACAGCCCAAAGTAGCGAGAGTTCGACGACTCTCACCCTCGCACTAGCTACCGTACCTCATGCAGCAGTCCGCTTGTATGACTTGCAGCAGTCTGTTTGGTAGTGCTCGAGCGCAGCATTAGTAGCGCCGAATGTGATTCACCACTTCCAAAGTGAGCCCGCCGAACACACCCGTGGGCGCCAAGCCCTTTCTGACCCCTGCACCCCCGTCCTCCCGCACCGCTACGATCTCTCCGGGGGCTTTTGCTCGCTGAGCAGCAGCAATCGGTACAGAGCGACACGAAGCGGGGATGTCACATGCGGGACGGCCGGTGGACCGCGGTCACCGACTCCGAGTTCCAGCATGAACACCGGGGCCTGGAGGCCATCCGCGAGAAGCTCCCGGACAGCGACCCGTGGCGGGCCTGGTCGAACTTCACCTTCACCGCCCACACCGGCCACGTCCGGGAAGTGGACCTGCTCGTGATCGCCCCGGGCGGGGTTCACCTCATCGAGTTGAAGGACTGGCACGGCTCCGTCGAGTCCCGCAACGGCACCTGGCTGCAGACCCAGCCCAGCGGCCGGCAGATCCCCCACGGCAACCCGCTGCACCTGGCCAACAAGAAGGCCAAGGAACTGGCCGCGCTGCTCAAGCAGCACGGCGAGAAGGTCTGGGTCTCGGAGGCCGTCTGCTTCACCGACTCCTCCCTGCGCAACCGGCTGCCCGCTCACGACCGCAACGGCGTCTTCACCGTCCACCAACTGGCCGAGATGCTGAAGGAGCCGCCGAAGGACGAGTACCGCCGGATCGACGCCGCGCGCTCGCGCCGGATCAAGGCGGCCCTGGAGCGCATCGGCATCGCGCGCAGCGACGCCGAGTACAAGGTCGGCCCGTATCTGCTCAGCCGGAAGGCGTTCGACTCGGGCCCGACCTGGGCCGACTACCTGGCCCAGCACAGTGAGCTGCCGGAGGCCGCCCGCGTCCGTGTCTATCTGCGCGAGCGCGGCTCCGACGCCGAACTGCGCGCCTCCGTCGAGCGCGCCGCGCGCCGTGAGGCCGCCGTGCTGCGCCACTTCCGGCACCCCGGTGTCGTCCAGCTCAAGCAGTACGACCCCTCCGGCCACTCCGCGGGCCCTGCCCTGATCTTCGACTTCGATCCGCGGACCCTGCGCCTGGACGAGTACCTGATCCAGTACGGCGAGAAGCTGGACATTCTCAGCCGGATGGCACTGGTGCGGCAGCTCGCCGAGACGGTGCGCTCGGCGCACGGCCGACGGATCTTCCACCGCACCCTGGCGGCCCGCGCGGTCCACGTCATCCCGCGCGGCCGTACCCCCCGGGGCGACGCCGAGAGCGAGACCGGCGCCTGGTCCAGCCCGCACCTGCAGATCTCCGACTGGCAGGTCGCCGTCCAGCGCAGCTCCGAACACGGCGTGGCCGGCAACGGCGAGCGGTTCGCCCCCACGACCTTCTCGCGTGCGGGTGCGCATCTCGCCGAGGGCGCGGACCCGTACCTGGCCCCGGAGCTGACCGCGCTCAGGCCCGACCCGGTCGCCCTGGACGTGTACGGACTCGGCGTACTCACGTATCTGCTGGCCACCGGCAGGCCCCCGGCCGCCAGTCAGGCCGAGCTGGTCGCCCGCTACGAGGCGGGCGAGGGCCTGCGCCCCAGCTCCGTCGTGGACGGCCTCTCCCCGTACATCGACGAGCTGGTGCAGGCGGCCACCGCCTACGACGTCTCCGCCCGGCTCTCATCGGTCGACGACTTCCTGGAGATGCTGGAGGTCGTCGAGGCGGACCTGACCGAGCCTCCGACGGACGAGGCCCCGCGTCCGGCCGAACCCGAGAAGGACCCGCTGGACGCGGTCGCGGGCGATGTGCTGGCAGGCCGCTGGGAGGTCAGGCGCCGCCTCGGTACGGGCTCCACCAGCCGGGCGTTCCTGGTGCGGGACCTGACCGCCGGCCCGGATGTGCGCTTCTCGAAGTCGCTGGCGGTACTGAAGGTCGCGACGTCGGACAGCCGCGGCGAGGTGCTGCGCCGTGAGGCCGAGATCCTGGGGCGGCTGCGCCCGGACTCCCGTGTGATCCGGCTGGTCGAGCCGGAGCCGCTGCGCATCGGGCCCCGCACGGTCCTGGTCATGGAGTACGTGGGCGACGAACGCGAGGAGGGCGCCGAGCCGTCCACACCGGGCGCGAAGCGTCGGCGCCGGGAGGAGACGGTCGCCCGGCAGCTGCGCGAGTTCGGCCGCCTGTCCGTGGACCAGCTCGAGGCGTACGGCGACTACCTGTTCGGCGCGGTGGACTTCCTCGAGGGCGAGGGCGTGTGGCACCGCGACATCAAGCCGGACAACATCGCGATCCGTATCCGCCCGAACCGCACCCGCGAACTCGTGTTGATCGACTTCTCACTCGCGGGTTACCCGGTGAACGAGACCGCGGCGGGCACGGACGGCTACCTGGACCCGTTCATCGGCACGCTCACCGACCGCTCGGTCTACGACGCCCACGCCGAGCGGTACGCCCTGGCCGTCACCCTGCACGAGATGGCGTCCCGAGAGCTCCCGGTCTGGGGCGACGGCAAGGTTTCGCCGCGCCAGACCGACCCGGAGAAGGAGCCGCACCCGAGAATCGCCGCCGACGCCTTCGACCCGGCTGTACGGGACGGCCTGGTCGCGTTCTTCCACAAGGCTCTGCACCGGGACGCCTCCCAGCGCTTCCCCGACCTCAAGCCGATGCGGGACGCCTGGAAGAAGATCTTCCTCGCCATGGACGAGGCGAAGCCCTCGTCCCGCCGCCCGTCACGGCACGCGGCGCCCCCCGCGCAGGGCGAGGCGGCGCAGTCCACTCCGGATGCGGCCATCCCGGAGGCCGAGGAGGAGAGCGCCGAGCAGCAGCGCGAGCGGCTGGCGGAGCGCGTCGACCGGGACACCCTGATCTCGTCCTCCGGCCTGAGCCCGGCCGCGGAGTCGTTCGTGTACGGCCTCGGCGTCAACACCGTCGGCGAGTTGCTCGACTACAGCCAGCGCCAGCTCGTCAACGCCCCCGGTCTCGGTGCCAAGACCCGCAAGGAGGTCCTGAGCCGCATCAAGCAGTGGCGGCTCAAGCTCGCGGAGAGGCCCGCCGCGCCGCTCACCCCCGAGGGCCGCAAGGCCGCGAAGGAGGAGCTGTCGGCCGCCGAGGCCGCGGCGGCCAGTGCGGTGGCGGCGAACGGCGGTGCCGGTGCGGACTCGCTGCCGGAGCGCGCTTTGCGCAGCGTCAGTCTCGACACGCTCGCCACGGTGTTCGTACCGCCGCTGCGCAAGGACGGCTCGAACCACAACGAGTGCGAGATGGTACGGCTGCTGCTGCGCCTGCCCAACGAGCAGGGCGTGCTGCCGTCGGAGGTCGGGGTCTGGCCGACGCAGACGGAGGTCGCGCACGCACTCGGGCTGTCGCGGGGCCGCATCCCCCAGATGCTGAAGAACCAGCGGACCCGCTGGAAGAAGCACCCGGCGGTACGGGCGCTGCGCGCCGAGGTCCTGGACCTCCTGCACGACCTGGGAAGGGTCGCTTCGGCGGCGGAGATCGCGGACGCGCTGACCGTGCGGCGCGGCACCCAGCTCCAGGAGCGCGAGCAGCGCCGGGCGCTGGCCCTGGCCGCCGTACGGGCCGTGGTGGAGGTCGAGCAACTCGTCCCGGACGAGGCCGAGTTCCAGCACGCCCCGAACCGCGACGCGGCCGACGAGAGCATGGGCGCCGGGTTGCTGGCGCTGGAGGTGGGCGCGGACGACGCTCCGGACACGCCGTCCGCGCCGGGCCTGCTCCACTACGCCCAGCGGCTCGGCCGTATCGCCGACGACATGGCGGAACTCGACACCCTGCCGACGGCGGCGACCGTGGTGGCCGAGCTGGGTGCCGTCCCGCCGCCGAGTGCGGCGGTGCAGTGGGACGACCGGCGCATGGTGGAGATCGCGGTGGCCGCCTCCCGCCAGGCCGCCGCGACGCCCCGGCTGGAGATCTATCCGCGCAAGCTGCCGCTGGTGCGGGCGCTGCGCCTCACCCAGGCTGGCCTGGTACCGCTTATCCCTGGGATGCCGGAGCCCGAGCAGCCGGGTCTGACGGGGGAGGATGTCCACGAACGGGTACGGGCGCGCTTCCCTGAGCTGCTGAACGAGCGCGGCGGCCATGCCCTGCCCACGGGCGGTCCGTTGACGAAGGCCCTCAAGGACGCCGGTTTTGAGCTGGTGCTGTCGACGCGGAAGAGCACGGGGACGCTGCGGTATCTGCCGAGCAGTCCGGATGGCGCGTCGATCTATCTGTCGTCGGATGCCCGACGACAGCCGACGGGCACCGTCTCCGCGCACCGCTACTCCGACGACCCGGAACTCGCGGCGGCGGGCACGGCCGAGGACCGGCTGAAGGCCTCGGCCCGGCGGGACGGCTTCCGTGTACTGACGGTGCCGACCGAGTGGGCACGGGATGCGATCGACGAGCTCGGGCGGGACGACTTCGCCGGCGGGGCGGTCGTGGTGTCGGTGGCCGAGCTGTTCGTGCGGGCGCTGCACGAGTTGGTCGACCCTCGGCCCAAGCCCACGTGGGAGACGATCCTGCGTGCGGATGTGGCGAAGGCCGGGACGCCGGGGGCGATGAAGTTCGCCGAGTACTCGGGGACGGCGTGGGGACTGGTGGAGCCTCAGATCGGGGAGCTGCTGGTGCCGGGGGGCACGGGCTCTGGGAACAGTGACGGCGGGGGCGGGCCGGCTGCTCCGTTGCTGCTGACGGACGCCGGGTTCTTCGCCCGGTACGACGCGATGGGCGTACTGGAGCGGCTGGCGGAGCGGGCGCGGGGTGGTGGGCGTGCGCTGTGGCTGCTGTGTCCGCAGAGTGACCCGGCGCGGCCGCCGCGGTTGGGCACGGTGGCTGTGCCGTATCAGTCGGGGCTCGGTGAGTGGATCGTGCTGAATGAGTTCTGGGTGCAGAACGCGCACCGTGCGAAGCCGGAGAGTGCCGGGGCTGGGGGCCTACGGGGATGACGCGCTGAGCGCGTGTGCCGCATGCGGAGCCGCTCGCGTGTGGGTGGGGATGACGACAGGAGACGTGACCAGGTGATCGACCGCAAGTCCAAGGCACTGCTGACGGACCTGATCAAGCAGGTGAAGGCGGTCGAGGTCGACCTCGGCCAGCAGGTACGGGACGGCGAGACCGTCCTGAAGCCGCTGCGCACGGAGTACGGCAAGCTGCAGAAGGCCGACCCCAAGGACAGCCCGAAGTGGGAGGCCTGGCTGGAGGAACGGCTGGCCGAGCTGCCGGAGGAGCGCGCCGAGCGGGTGCGGGCGGCGGAGGCGGTCGCTGGGCGGCTGAAGGCCGAGTACGACCAGGCGTTCAAGCTCGGTCGTACGGGGGCGACTTGGAGCGCATGGCTGGACGAGCGGGTCACGCAGGTCGCGGTGGCGTGGGTGCTGGGCACGGTGTTCGTACGGTTCTGCGAGGACAACCGACTGATCCCGGAGCCGTACCTCACGGGCCCGGATGCCGAGCGGCGGGATCTGGCGGAGGCGCGGTACCGGCAGTACGTCGAGGACGAGCAGGACCCGACGTACCGGGGGTGGCTGGAGCGGGCGTTCGCGGAGCTGGGCTCCGGACAGGCCGGCAAGTTGCTGTTCGACAAGCGGCGCAACCCGCTGTATCAGATCCCGATCTCGCACGACGGGGCGCGGGCGCTGGTGGAGTTCTGGCGGGAGCGGCGGGAAGACGGGGAGCTTGTTCACGACTTCACCGACCCGCTGAACGAGGACGGGACGAAGGGGTGGGACACGCGGTTCCTGGGTGACCTGTACCAGGATCTGTCGGAGGCGGCTCGGAAGACGTATGCGCTGCTTCAGACTCCGGAGTTCGTGGAGGAGTTCATCCTCGACCGGACTATGAATCCGGTGGTGCGGGAGCTGGGCGGGCGTTTCGGCGAGCTGAAGATGATCGACCCTACGTGCGGGTCGGGGCACTTCGTGCTGGGCGCGTTCCGGAGGATGATCCGGCTTTGGGCGGAGCGGGAGCCTGGGCGGGATGTGCATGAGCGGGTGCGGGATGCGTTGAACTCCGTGCACGGGGTGGACGTCAATCCGTTTGCGGTGGCTATTGCTCGGTTCCGGTTGTTGGTGGCGGCGACGGCGGCGTCGAGGGTGCGGACGCTGGCGGAGGCTGGGCAGTACGACTGGCCGATTCATCTGGCGGTGGGCGACTCACTGATCAAGGCGCGACAGCTTGAACTAACCCTGGGCAATGAGGAGTCGGGCGACCCCCTGGCAGAGTTCTCGTACGCCACGGAGGATTTGGACGAGCATCCGGGAATTCTGGAGCAGGGGCGGTATGACGTGGTAGTGGGGAATCCGCCCTACATCACGGTCAAGGATAAGAAGCTCAACGCTCTGTATCGGAAATTGTACGCATCCTGCGCAGGGACGTATGCCCTGTCCGTTCCGTTCGCTGAGCGGTTCTTCCAGCTGGCTAAGGCGGGGGAATCTGACGGCCGCGGGTACGGGATGGTCGGCCAGATCACCGCAAACTCCTTCATGAGGCGGGAGTTCGGAGCCAAGCTGATCGAAGAGTACTTCGCACATAAGGTTGAGCTGACGGAAGTCATCGACACATCGGGCGCTTATATTCCGGGGCATGGAACGCCAACAGTGATACTTGTCGGCAAACGCCGTACAGGCAGCACCCGTTCGGATACCATTCGGACGGTGCGTAGCGTCCAAGGCGAACCTGATGTACCTAAGAACGCAGAGGAGGGATTTGTTTGGCAAGCTATTGTCAGTCAGGTTGATAATCCCGGGTCAATTGGGCCGTGGGTGTCCGTGGACGACCTTGACCGCAAGCACTACTTTGACAAGCGTCCGTGGATCCTCGCCGATGGCGGTCTGGAGCTCAATGAGAAGATTGAATCGAGCAGGCGTAGCACACTGAAGAGCATCCTGTCCCGGGACATCGGCTTCGCGAGCTTTCCAGGCCAAGACGACGCATTCGTTAGCACACCTGAAGCACTTCATCGACAGCGAATCGCTGGAACACTCGCCAAGCAACTCATTGTTGGCGAAGTCGTGAGGGACTGGGGAAGTCAGTGCGTTGAGAGCGCGATCACACCCTATGGCGACGACCTCAAACCGTTGCCCTACGACGAGCATGCCCCGTGGGCCCGGCTCCTGTGGACCGCGCGAAGCCACCTCCGCTCTACCACTGACTTTGATGGCCAAACCCAGCAAGACCTCGGTAAGGCTTGGTGGACCTGGTACCGATGGGTTGCCGAGCGATACCGTACGCCGCTGTCAATTACGTTCGCGTTTGTTGCAACACACAACCATTTCGTTCTGGATCGAGGTGGGAAGGTTTTTAAGCAATCGGCGCCAGTGCTCAAACTGCGGGACGAGGCAGGCAAGGAGGAGCACCTGCAACTGCTTGGGCTACTCAACAGCTCCACCGCCTGCTTCTGGCTAAAGCAAGTGAGTCAGGGTAAGGGAGGAAGCGGACTTGGGCGTGGCATTCAGAGTGAAGCCTGGGAAGAACGTTACGAGTTCACTGGCACCAATATCGAGAGATTCCCGCTATCTTCCGAATACCCCACCGCCCTGGCCACCGAGATCGGCGATCTCGCCCAACGAATCGCTACCACAAGCCCTTCCGTCCTCGCCTCTCTCGAATCCCCCACCCCCTCCGCGGCATCCCTTCGCGAAGCCCGCATCGAGTGGGAGTCCACTCGCGCCCGCATGATCGCCCTCCAAGAGGAACTTGACTGGCAGGTCTACTCCCTCTACAACCTGCACTCCGAAGACCTCCGAGCTCCTGAGTCCGAGGTGCCCGAACTCGCGCTCGGTGAAAGGGCCTTCGAGATCGTAGTGGCTCGGCGGGTCGAGAAGGGTGAGGCATCCGACGAGTGGTTCAAGCGGCACGGGTCCACCCCCATCACCACGCTCCCCGACCATTGGTCGGACGCGTACAAGGCAACCGTCCAGAAACGCATCGACGCCATCGAGTCGTCCCGCGCCATCGGCATGGTCGAGCGCCCCGAGTACAAGCGCCGCTGGGCGACGGAAGGTTGGGAGGCGCTCCAGGAGAAGGCCCTGCGCTCGTGGCTGCTCGACCGCATGGAGAACCGCGAACTCTGGTTCCAGGACGGCCAGCCGACCATCCTCACCCGTGCCCAGCTCACCTCCGTTCTCTCCCTCGACGAGGACTTCGTCTCCGTCGCCGAGTTGTACGAACCCCGGAAGGAGCTGGCGACCGTCGTCGCGGATCTCCTCGCCAACGAGCACGTCCCCTTCCTCGCCGCTCTGCGCTACAAGCCCACCGGCCTGAGGAAGCGCGCCGACTGGGAGCACGTCTGGGATCTCCAGCGCCAGGAAGACGCAGCCCCGGACGAGCCCTCCAAGCGGAAGATTCGGGACTCCATCCCCGTGCCGCCGAAGTACACGTCGGCCGACTTCCTCAAGCCGTCCTACTGGCGAGCCCGCGGGAAGCTGGACGTGCCGAAGGAGCGGTTCATCTCCTACGCCACCAGCGCGATCTCCGGCACCCCTGACCTGTTCGGCTGGGCGGGCTGGGACCACCGTGAACAGGCACAGGCCCTCAGCACCTACTTCACGAACCACGACGAGCTGTCCGACGAGCAGATGACCCCGCTGCTCGCCGGCCTCCTCGAAGTCCAGCCCTGGCTCAGCCAGTGGCACGACGAGTTCGACGCCCTGTACGGCGGCTCCCCCGCAGCCTTCTTCGCGGGCTACCGGGCAACCAAGCAGGGTGAACACGGTCTGACCGACGACGACCTGCGTGCCTGGCGTCCCGGAAAGAAGACCAAGGGCTGATCACCCTGGTGTGCCCTCCCCGCCTTCCCGCACGGAGGGCACACCACCGTCCAGAACGCTCAAAGGCTCGGCCGCGCGTACCCGCAGCGCCGGGCCCTTGTCCAGTCCGAGTACAACGGCGAGTCCACCAGCCGCGTACGGCTCAGTGCGGACCGTACGGACGGCATGCCACTCGCCCCACACTCGTACTCGCTGCCCAGGCCGCACCATGACAGCCGCAACCTCCCGCCCGACGGGCTCGGGCACAATGTCCAGTGCCTTCAGCTCGGCCCACACGGTCTTCCCGATCCCGCCCGCGCGCTCGTCCACTCCCCAGCGGTGAGCCAACGCCTCCACGAGCAACAGCCCGCGCCCGCCGGTCTCGTCGTCCTGAGGCGCTTGCACCTCAGGCCTGCCTGCGCCCGCGTCGCTGACTTCCAGCCGCAGCAGCCCGTCCGTCAGAGACCGCGCGATCCGTACACCCACTTGTCGGTCACTCGACACACGTACACGCAGCGCATTGGTCACCAGCTCCGAGAGCATCAACTCTGCGCTGTCCGAAACGTCCTGGGCAACGCCCCAGTTTCTGAGTACGGCGTGCAGCATGGCGCGAGCCCGGGGAACGCTGGCGCGACTGCGCGAGAGCCGACAGGTGATCTCGTTGATGGATGCGCTGGCCTGCTTGGTCATGGCGACTCCCGAGGGTTCGACGACGGTGGCGAAGTCCCCGCACTGCAGCTTCGGTTTGCGCTGCATGCTCCTTCATCAGACTGAACGTCCAGAGACTCAACTCGCAACGTTGACAGGTGAACTTGAGGCCTTTCTCACCCCTTCGAGTGAGCTCCAGACGCAAGAGGACGCGACTCTGCTACAAGAGAGCTCATGAGCATGCGCGGTACGACCGACCGACCTTCCACCGTTCTCGGGCGACAGCTGGGCGACGAGTTGCGCAGGTACCGAGAGGCTGTGGGCCTGTCCACGACCGAGGCCGCGGAGGCACTCGACTGCACCAAGGGCAAGATCAGCCGCATGGAGAACGGCCGAGTCCTGGTCCGCACCCCAGATGTAGTCGCCTTGCTGCACGCGTATGGGATTACTGACCCCGAAACTCACGAGCGCCTCACCGTCCTCACGCGAGCGGCAAACCGCCGGCGTCGCCAAGGCTGGTGGCACCAGTACGGGTCCGTACTCGGTGAGACGTACCGCGACCAGATCGAGATGGAGGCCATCTGCGACAGCATCCGCACGTACCAAGTCCAGTTGGTACCAGGGCTCTTGCAGACCGCAGAGTACGGACGCGCGGTAACGGTCGCTTCGCGTGCCTGGCAGACGGCCGAAGAGATCGACCAGTTCGTTCAGGTGCGGCTCGCCCGACAGGAACGGCTCACCGGCGATGACCCCTTGGAGTTCTGGGCCGTACTCGCCGAAGGGGTTTTGCACCAGCAGGTCGGAGGGCCAAGCGTCATGCGCGATCAGCTCGACCACCTGGCGCGTATCGCCGAGCAGCCCAACGTCACCGTTCAGGTGCTGCCGTTCTCGCACGGGGCCCACTCCGGTATGTTCGGGCCGTACCTGCTGTTGAGCTTCCCGCAGATGGCATCGCTCGACCTCGTTCTGACAGAGACGCCGACCGGCAACATGTGGATGGAGCAGGAGCCTGAAGTCGCGCACTACCGCGCGCTCTTCGACGACGCGCGGACGAGGGCACTGCCGCCTGCGGAGTCGCTCTCGCTGATCCAACGTGCAGCCAAGGAGTATCAGTCATGAGCCACAAGCCTGGTATATCGCCGAGCGTAGAAGCGATGTGGCGGACGAGTAGCTACAGCGGCGGACAGGGGGACTGCATCGAAGTCGCCGACAACATCCCCGCCCTCATCCCCGTCCGCGACAGCAAGCGCCCCGCCGGCCCAGTGATCGCCTTCGCCCCCCACGCCTGGCGCACATTCATCTCCCACCTGCGCTGAACCCACCTCAAGGCCGGCCCACCCTTCACTGCCTTCCGTCACCCTTCACTCATCACTGAAAGTCATGCATTCGCTACTCGGATTCTCCATACTATGGTTCACTTGAGTATGTTCAACACGAGCAAGCTCGAAAGGTGACCCATGCCAGGCTTCGTAGGCCGCACATCCGAGCTGGCCACCCTGAACCGCCACCTCGCCTGGGTCCGCGACGGCCGAGGCGACCAGCGCGGCCGTGCCCTGCTGCTCCGCGGTCGGCGTCGCGTCGGGAAGTCTCGGCTCGTGGACCTCTTCTGTGAGCGCGCCCAGGTGCCCTACGTCGTCCACCAGGCCACCCGAGGAGAGGACGCCCAACGGGAACGGGCCCGCTTCCTCGCCGAGGTCCGGCACTCCTCGCTGCCCGACACCGCCCTCCTCGCCGGCGTCACCACCGTCGCCGAATGGGACACCGCCCTACGTCAGCTCGCCGCCGTACTCCCGGACGACTCCCCCAGCATCGTCGTACTCGACGAGCTGCCCTGGATGCTCGAAGGCGATCCGGTCCTGGAGGGCACCCTGCAGACCGTGTGGGACCGGGTGCTGAGCCGGAAGCCCGTGCTGCTCATCCTCATCGGCAGCGACCTGGCCATGATGGAGCAGCTCTCCGCCTACGGTCGCCCCTTCCATCAGCGAGGGGTCGAGATGGTCCTCGCTCCCCTCTCCCCCTCCGAGGTCATGGCCATGACCGGGCTCCCGGCCGCCGACGCCTTCGACGCCCACCTGATCACCGGCGGCCTGCCGCTCATCTGCCAGGAGTGGCAGGAAGGCGAGAGCCGCACCGGCTTCCTCTCCCGCGCCCTCGACGACCCCACCTCCCCCCTCCTCGTCTCCGCCGAGCGGGCGCTCGCCGCCGAGTTCCCCACTGCTCTCCAGGCCAGGCACGTCCTCTCCGTGATCGGCAGCGGTGAGCGGACCTTCGGGACCATCGCCGCGAAGGCCGGGGCGGCCGATCGACCGCTCCCACCCGGCTCGCTCACCCCCGCCCTGCGCACCCTCGCGGACAAGCGGCTCATCGCCGTCGACACTCCGCTCTCCACCCACTCCGGAGACCGCGACCGCCGCTACCGCGTCGCCGACCCCTACCTCCGCTTCTGGCTCGCCTTCCTGGAACAGGGCATCCCGGAGATCGAGCGCGGGCGCAGCCGGATCGTGGTCGAGGCGGTCGAACGCGGTTGGACCTCGTGGCGCGGGCGGGCGATCGAACCCGTCGTACGGGAGTCCCTCGCACGACTGCTGCCTGACGACACGTGGCCGCAGGTGAGAGAAGTGGGCGGCTGGTGGCCCCGTACCAACAACCCCGAGGTCGACCTCGTGGGGGCGGACCGGGCACCGGCACGCGAGATCGGGTTCGTCGGCTCGGTCAAGTGGCACGAGCGCGGCTCCTTCGACCGTCGTGCGCTGGCAGCGCTGGCCCGGGATGCCCTGGCCGTCCCCGGTGCGGACGAGGACACCCCACTGGTCGCGGTGTCCCGCTCCGGGTTCTCGGTCGACGGGCTGGCGGCGACGTACGGGCCCGAGCAGCTGATGGAGGCCTGGGGGCCCGCTGCGTGAGCTCCCTCCCCCATGTCAGACACGCCCGATACGATCGAAGGCCGTCCCCACTCGTGTGAACAGTGGCGGACGGTGCCTCCGGGGCAGCGTGCGGTGCTGGGAATCGCTCGCCGTCCCGGTCGACGGGGGACGCGCCGCGCTGCCCGGTGGACGTAGACGTAGTACACGGCAAAACAGGAGACGCGAGACACAGATGGCCCCGACCGCCGCCACAGCCCCCCTCCTCCGCGATGTCATCGACATCAAGACGTCCATCTCCACGTCCGACTTCGTCCTGAAGCTGGCCGAGGCCGTCACCAAGGAGGGTGCCGAGCGGGCGCTGCGGGACTACGTCGTCACCGAGCGTCTTCTCGAGAACTTCGACGAGGCGCTGAGTCTGATCAAGACCGCGCTGGACGGGCAGACGTCGAAGGCCGCGTATCTGCACGGCTCGTTCGGTTCCGGTAAGTCGCACTTCATGGCCGTGCTGCACGCCCTGCTCCGGGGTGACGAGGCCGCGCGCGCCCGGACAGACTTCGATCCGGTCCTGGCCAAGCACGAATGGCTGAGCACCGACGGGAAGAAGTTCCTGCTCGTGCCGTACCACATGCTCGGGGCCAAGTCCCTGGAGCAGCGGGTGCTCGGCGGGTACGTCAGTCACGTCAAAGCATTGCATTCCGACGCGCCCACTCCGCAGGTCTACCGGACCGACTCCCTCTTCGCGGACATCCGCGCGCTGCGGGACCGTATGGGCGACGACCAGTTCATCGAAGGGCTCGCCGGAGCCGCCGCGGACGACGGAGAGACCGTCGATGCCGACGACGAGTGGGGCGACTCCTTCGCCTGGACCCCGGCGCTCCTCGACACCGCCCTCGCCGCCGAGGAGCTGGACGGCGCCGAGGTCAACCTCAACCTGGTCAACCCGACCACCCCGGCCGAGCTGCGGGCCAAACTGGTGCACGACGCGAGCACCAGTTGGTTCCCCGGCTTCGCGAAGAACGCCGCCGAGGACGAGCACGGCTTCATCTCGCTCGACGCCGGCCTCGCCGTCATCGCCGAGCATGCGAAGTCCCTGAGGTACGACGGGCTGATCCTGTTCATGGACGAGCTGATCCTCTGGCTCGCCAACCGCATCCACGACCAGAAGTTCGTCTCCCGCGAAGCGGACAAGATCACCAACTTCGTGGAGGGTGCCGACTCGCGCCGCGCCATTCCGATCGTGTCGTTCATCGCACGGCAGCGCGACCTGCGGGAGCTGGTCGGCCAGGAGGTGTCCGGGGCGGCCGAGACCGCCATCCAGGACAGTCTCAACCTTGCCTCTGGTCGCTTCGACAAGATCACGCTGGAGGACCGGAACCTCCCGCAGATCGCCCACGCCCGTCTCCTGAAGCCCAAGGACGCGGAGGCCGCGGCCAAGCTCGACGCGGCGTTCGCGAAGATCAAGCGGGTCGGGCCGCAGGTGTGGGACGTGCTGCTGGGCTCCGACGAGGGGACCACCGGGGCCGACGAGGCGTCGTTCCGGCTGACGTACCCCTTCTCGCCCTCGTTCATGGACACCCTCGTCCACATCTCCTCGGCACTGCAGCGCTCGCGCACCGGTCTGAAGCTGATGGGCCAGCTGCTGGCCGACCATCGCGACGACGCGACGCTGGAGCAGCTCATCCCGCTGGGCGACCTCTACCCGGTCATCGCGGACGGGGGCGACCGGCCGTTCGTCGACAGTCTGAAGGTGGAGTTCCAGGCGGCGGACAAGCTGTACCGCACCAAGCTGCGGCCCTACCTCCTGGCGATGTACGACGTCACCGAGGAGGACATCGAGCGCTACCGGCACCGTCGCGAGGCCATCACCGAGCAGGGGCACTTGCAGCGGTGCAAGGCGTTCGTGGGCGACGACCGGCTGATGTGCACGCTCCTGCTCTCCGCGCTGGCGCCCAGTGTTCCCGCGCTGCGGGACCTGACCATCCGGCGGCTCGCGTCCCTCAATCACGGCTCGGTCATCTCCCCCATCCCGGGGGCGGAGGTCGGCGCCATTCAGTCGAAGGTCGACGAGTGGGCGTCGCGCTTCGCGGAGATCAAGCCCACCGGCACCAAGGCCAACCCGGGCGTGCGGCTCGAGCTGGCCGGCGTGGACGTGGACTCCGTCATCGCCAATGCCAACGTCAACAACAACCGAGCCAACCGCCGCTCTCTCGCCAAGCGGCTCCTCGCCGAAGAGCTGGGCATCGAGCTCCAGGAGCGGCTCACCGCGGACGAGCTGAAGTTCGTCTGGCGCGGCTCGAACCGCACGGTGGAGGTCGTCTTCGGCAACATCGCCGACCACGACGACCTGCAGGACCACGAGTTCGCCCCCAGCCAGGACGGGCTGTGGCGGATGATCATCGATCTGCCGTACGACGAGGGCGAGTACGGGCCGCGCGAGGACGCCAACCGCATGGCCGAGCTCCGTCGGCTCCCCGGCAACCGGCCACGGACGGTGGGGTGGATTCCCACGCACCTGTCCACCGGCCGTTTCCAGGACTTCCAGCGGCTGGTCGTCATCCACTACGCCCTCGCCGACCAGCGGCGCTTCGACACCAGCTACGCGCAGCACCTGAACGCCGACAACCGGGCTCGTGCCAAGGCGCTGTTGGAAGACCAGCGCGAGACGCTCACCAAGACGGTGAAGGCTGCCTTCAAACAGGCCTACGGCCTTGCGGCCAAGAAGCCCGGCGATGTGAACCCGGACTTCAACGAGCACCTGGAGCCGCTGCCCGACGTGCCGGATCTGCGTGTCTCCATCGGGCAGTCCCTGAATGACGCGGTCCGGCACGTGGCGGGCAAACTGCTGGCCCACCAGTTCCCCGCGCACCCGGACTTCGACCCCGACGGCACGGGCACCGTCGTCAAACTCGCCGACGCGCGGACCGTGTTCGGGCACATCCGCGACGCCTCCGAAGCCGGTGACCGGCAGGCCGAGATCCCGGGCAAGGAACGCGACCTCATGCGGCGCGTCGCCACTCCGCTCGGGCTCGGCCAGCAGAAGGAGGCCTACTTCCGGCTCTCCACTCGCTGGCCGGAGCACTTCGCCCTCCAGGCGCGCGGCGAGGCCGGTCCCGGTGATCTGAGTGTCAGCCGGCTCACCGAGTGGATCGACCGTCCCGCGCCGATGGGCCTGGAGCCGTTCCTCGCCCACCTGGTCATCGCGTCGTACGCGGAGATGGACGACCGGGTCTGGGTACGGGCAGGTGCGCTGCTCGACCCCTCGCCCGAACTGTCGGCGATCAAGCCGCAGGACGCACTGCGTTCTCAGCCGCTGCCGGAGGAACACGTCTGGGAGGAGGCTGGACGCCGCTACTGGGAGATCTTCGGTGAGGAGCCGCCCAGGCTCCGCCGGGGCCGGATGGTCGGGCAGTTCGCCCGGCGGATCACGGAGCGGGCCCGGACGCATCAGCCGCACGCGGCCGATCTGGTGGCGCAGTTGGAGAAGCACGCGACGCTGCTCGGCCTGGACGGCACCGACGAGTCGGGCCGACTGGCGATCGCCCGCCGGGCCCGGGACCTGCTGGACGAACTGCGCGGGCTGGATCAGGGCGCGGCCGGCGGTTCCGCGGCGGCCAAGCAGGTCATCTCCGCGTTCGCCGGCTTCGATCTCGGCGACGTGCCGACGAGCCGCTACGGTGCGTCGATCAAGCAGGCCGAGGCCGTCGCGGCTGCCTTGGCCACCGCGGCCTGGGACATGCTCAAACTCGCGCCCAACTACGGGCCGCAGGGCGAGGCGGTGCTGGAGGAGTTGCGCGGCGCGGCGCGTGTCGATCAGCGCACCAAGGACCTCAAGGAGGCGCTGCGGGAGGCACGGCGGTCCATCGTCGCCGTCATCGAGCGCAGCCAGGCACACGCCATCGATCCGCGCAGGGCGTACGCCGCGCCCACGCCGGCCGAACCTCTCACCAAGCCCGACGCGATCAGCCTGAACACCGACACCGGCCAGCCGCCCGTGCCCTCCGCCCACCCTGGCGCCGACAGCGGACGACGTGCGGGGCGCCGCTCGGGCGGGGGCCGGACCACGGCTTCCCGTGCGCTGGCCGAGTTGCGGGCCGAACTGGCCGAACTGGCCGCTGCCGAGCCGGACGCGGAGATCGAGATCAGCTGGCGGGTCGTGGAATGAGCGGTAGGCGGCGAGCGAAGAAGGTGTGGGAACAGTGAGTACGGCAGCCGTGACCACCACCAGCGCGGTGCGGCTCAACGCCGCGACCATCACCCAGTACCTGGCATCGCAGCCCGGTCTCGGGCCGGGCAAGCGCCGGGTCGTACTGCTGCGCGCCGCGCCCTCCTGGGACGGCCCTGACGAGTTGCCCTGGGGTGAGCAGCGGCGGGCCAAGGTCGCGGCGGCGCCCTCCCCTCTGGGCGTCTACGAGTTGCTCCTCGCGCACCAGAAACCGTCGGCCACCGGGCCCGATGTGCTGGTGGTACTCACCGATCGCGAGGAGGCGGAGCTCGGGCCCGATCTGCTGGCCAAGGTGCACCGGCAGCGGGTCAACGCCGTCGACACCTGGGACGTCGTACGGGAGGCGTTCGGTGCGAGCCGCTCGGACCACCGGCTGTTCGAGGAGAACTGGGCTGCCGAGGCGCTGCTGGACGCCGCTCCGCCGCACGGCGGATGGCCGAAGCTGGCGGGCGGTGTCCTGTCGCGGCGCGAGGCGCTGACCTCGCTCGCGCTGCGCAGGCTGGGAATCGGCCGCTACGACCCCGACGCCGAAATCTCCCGCGCCACAGCGGGCGGTGGTGACGAGCTGGACATCCACACCTTGCTGCGATGGTCCCTCGTGCCTGGCGGTCCCGAACGGCTCCTGGCGCTGCGCGCGCCCGAGCGTGCCGGGCTCGTGCAGTTCCTCGGCGAAGAGGAACAGGCCGGGCGCGCGGGGCAGGCTCTGCTCACCCTCGTGACGGCGGAGCACGGGCCGGACGCCGTCGCGTTCGGTCTGGTCTGCGCGGCGCTGTGGGGGCATGCCGACGCCGCGGCGGACGCGGAGGACTACCGGGCCCGGGGGCGGGCCGAGCGCTGGTTCGGAGAGGAACCGCCCGCCGGGGGTGAGCATCTGGACGCGCTCGCGGCGGCCTTCGGACGCTCCTGCGAGGAGTTCGTCTCCGCACTCCTGCTGACGGGACGATCGGACAGCGACGAACCGGCGGCCGAGGCCCGGAGGCTGACCGGCTCCGTGCTCGACCGTGCGGCCGCCCTTGCGCGCCAGTTCGGAGCGGAGCGAGCCGCGGGGACAAGTCCCGTACTGGCGGCAGGCCTTGAAGCACGCTTCACCGCTGCCGGCGAGGCGCTGTCGAGCGGCGACCCCGAGCGCATCACGCCCGCGGTGAAGGCCCTCAGCGAGCACAAGCTCGCCCGGGACCCCGACAACAACGTCCGTATCGAGCGGGTGCGCATGGCGCGGCGGCTGGCACGTTGGCTCGCGACCGACCCGCCGGTGGAGACCGACACTGTGGCGGATGCCATCGCCCGTCACGTCACCGAGACGGGCTGGGTGGACCTGGCGCTGGAACACATCGAGTCGGGAGGCGATCCCGATCCGGCCCTCCGGTCCGCGTACGACGCTCTGTGCTCCTCGGCGCGCGACCGTCGGCGCGAGATCGACCGGCAGTTCGCCCAGGTACTCGCCGTCCGGACGGCGACCGACCGTGGTCCCGGCTCGATGCTGACCGTGGAGACGTTCCTCCCCGAGGTCGTCGCCCCGGTGGTGAAGGCCGGAGAGCGGAGAGTCCTGCTCCTCGTGCTCGACGGGATGAGCGCCGCCATCGCCGCCGAACTCGGCGACCGACTGCGCGACCACTGGGCCGAGTACGACCCGCTACCCGGGGCGAAGGACGCCCCACGGCGCCGTGCGATGGCAGCCGCGCTCCCCACCGTCACGGCCGTGTCACGGACCTCTCTCTTCGCCGCGCGACTGATGAAGGGCACGCAGGCCGACGAGAAGAAGCTGTTCCCCGCTCACCGCTTCTGGGGCGGGGAGGACGTGGCGGTCTTCCACAAGGACGATCTGCGCGCCGAGAGCAGCGGCCAGCCGTTCGGACCCGAACTTCACGACGCGCTCGTCGGCGACCGTACACATGTGGCGGTGGTCCTCAACACCGTGGACGACCGGCTGGCCTCCGAGCAGAAGCTCGGCGACGGTGCCTGGCGGCTGTCCGACATAGGAGGGCTGCGAGCACTGCTCCGGTCTGCCGCGGACCAGGGCCGTGCGGTGATCGTCACCAGCGACCATGGCCACGTCATCGACCGGCGGGCGGCGCGAATCGACGCCCAGGACGTAAGGTCCGCTCGGCACCGCGCCCCCGGCGGACCACTCGCGGAGCAGGAGATCGTGCTGACGGGTCCTCGGGTCCTCGACCCGGAACCGGAGAGCGAGATCGTCGCCCTCTGGGACGCCGACTCCCGATACACGTCTCGCAAGGCCGGCTATCACGGCGGCGTATCGCTGGCCGAGTTCGCCATCCCGGTGCTGGCCTTCCTGCCCTTCGGAGCGAAGCCGCCGAGCGGCTGGCGGGAGCTGGGGAACCAGCAGCCGACCTGGTGGTCACTGACCCAGCAGGGGGAGGAGCAGCCGGCACGAGCCCACGCCGCCGCGGTCTCGGCACCGGTAGGGAAGAAGCCGCCCAAGAGGAACAAGAACGAGGCGGAACTCGCCAAGAGCCACGAGGCGCTGTTCGATGTCGCGTTGGTTCCCTCGACGTCCGAGGACGGTGCCCTGCTCTCCGCAGCCCCTGTGTCTCCGGTTGACGCCTTGGTCGACGCGCTCCTGGAGTCCGAGGTCTTCACGGCTCAGGTGCAGTTGCTGGCCCGCAAACCGGACCTCGCCCGGGTGGAGAAGGCCGTACACGCTCTGCTGGACTCGGGCGGCACCCTGCCGATGACGGCTCTCGCCCAGCGCGTCGGACTCCCCGCGAGCCGGCCGGCCGACGGCTTCGCCGCCGTGCTACGGCAGTTGCTCAATCACGACGGTGTCCAGGTACTGGAGACACTGCCGGACGGGCGGACCCTTCGCTTGCACGTCGGACTGCTGCGGGACCAGTTCGAGTTGAGTTGAGGAGGGGTGAAAGCCTGCCCCGGAAACCCGGGGACAGGCTTCACCACCCGTCAGGTGAGCTGGCGCAGCAGACCCACGAACTGCCGCAGTTCCTCGCTCCGCTGAGCCGACAGCGGCTCCGGGCGGAAGTGCGCGATCTGGTTACGGATCTCGCGCACCCGATCGAGCTGGTGCACGAACTGGACGCGGTTCACCCCGGCCCAGCCCAGGGTCTGCCAGTTCTGGTCGGCCGCGGCGCACAGCGCCTCTCTGCGGTTTCCCTGCCTGGTGCGCTGATCGCCGTCGAGCAGCATCACGTACTGGCCGAACATGAGATCAGCGATCTTCCCCGTCTTCCTGTCGTTGTTCTGCACCCCACGGACGGCGTCCTCGCCGATCTTCGCACCGAGACACTTACGCAGCCGGAACTCGATCTCGCCGATGACGAAGAACGGCCATGCGGTCGCGTCGAAGCGCTGGGTGATGTCCGCTGCGGTGACGATGCCGCTGATGCGGCCGTTATGGGCTCTCACCAGCACGTATCCGTGCTCGCAGACGCTGGAGAGCATGGCGAAGAAGTCGTCGTGCGCGTGCGCGACCGGCGGGTCCTCCACGATCGCGTTGGCCAGCGCCGCTTCCGCACCTGTGGCGTACATCTTGGCCACCGAGCGCCAGGTGACGACGCCGGACACCGTGTACCGGTCCTCCAGGACAGGGACCTGGGAGTAGTTCTTCGTGTGCATGATGTACGTCGCCTCGGTGAGGTCCGAGGCGGGTGTGACCGAGTCGACCCCGGCGTGGGCACACGGCAGGTCGCCGATCCGGAACGGCTGCGTGGGCAGCGCTCCCGGGAGCAGCCCCGCCTCGTCCTCCTGCTCCTCGTCCGTCGTGTCCCCCTGCTCCGCTGCTGCGGATTCCTGGGCGACGATGTGGATCTCGGACTGGCTGCCGCAGGTGGCGAAGTACGGAAGGGTCGCGAGACCGAGATCCTTCAGTCTCTGCTCGATGACCAGGATCGCCTGGTCGTTGCGGAACCGGGTGTTGAAGCAGGTCAGGAGTTCGACGAGGGGTATGCGGCGGCCTTTGAGCGCAAGCAGTTCGTCATCAGAGGGGTTCCGGAGCACGACCGCGTCACCCGGCCTTCGTGTCGCGGAAGACGGTGCGCTTGCCCATGGCTGACATGACCAGCTCCAGCAACTGCTTGGACCTGCTCACATAGAACTGCTCGAAATCGCCCGAGTGCAGCGTGGCCGGGTCGATGAGGTGAGTGCCGATGACGTCGTCGAACCATTCGGGGCGCATGCCCGACTCGAGGGCGAGCGTCTTGAGGTATCCGGCAGGAGATCCGGTCATGCTCTTGCTGGCCCGGAGCGACAGAGGCGTCTTGTTGATGATCGAGTTGGCCCGGTTGCTGTAGGCCCGGTGGTTCTTGTCGATCCACGCCTTGGGGAAGATCTGACGAACCTCCACGCTGTACTCGGCCAGGCGCGCCGCGTTCAGGGGGGCCTCGGTGAAGTACCAGTCCACCGCGCCCTGCTTGACGAGAAGGGCGTAAACCCCCTTGTAGGCGGCGCTGTTGCGGGTGCTCAGGGTGTCCAGCCGGTCGTCCAGGAAGGCTGCCTCGGCGATGGTGTCGGGGACCACTTCAGCGTTGCCCCGCAGACGTTCGACGAGTTGTTCCACATCGCGGGTGAAGCGGCTCTCCGTCGATCCGCCGTACATCTCGCCGAGCACACCGCACCAGTACCACTGGGTGAGCAGTTCGTCGGCCGCCTCGGTGTCGGTCTCGTCGCCCAGGATGGTCCGGACGGCGGCCAGCGGTACGAGCTGGGTGCGATACGGCAGGTCGGGGGCCCGCACGATGCACTGCCGCTCAAGGAAAGCCCCCACCCACTCGAAGGCCTCCGCCACGCGCGGAGCGAGCAGGCTGAAGTCGGCGAGCGGCAGTTCCAGCAGGTCACGGCGCTTGCAGGAGATCGCGGCGCGCGGCTCCTGCCGTTTACGCTCCCAGGTTCTGACGAGTGCCACGGCCTGGAGGAAGTCACTGCTGCTGAGCCCGTCCTCGACGCCGGCCTCCATGCGCCCGAACACGGGGTACGACGCCGTCAGGCCCTTCTTGATGTCCAGCCATACGTCGGGGAGCTTGAAGTAGTCGCCGTGCTGGGCCACGTACTCCTGGTTGCCCGCGTAGGTGGCCGTCAGCAGTTCGAAGACGTTGAGCGGCACACCGCCGGTGTTCACCCGCTCGAACACGGCGCAGACCGCGTCCATGGTCGTTGAGGCCGCGAGCTTGATCATCGGCACCTGGAACGACTGCATCTGGCTGAGCACGTACTGCTGGAACTGTCCCCACAGCCCCCAGTTCGTGACGTCGACCTTCACGAACTCCTGGTGCCAGGCGTTCACACGCTGCGTGTCGAACACGAAATGGAGCGGGAAGTACCCGGCGGCGCACTCCCCCTCGACGGTGGTCAGGTCGATGGTGTCCCTGCGGTTGAAGCCGGTCTTCAGAATCCGGTCCTCGGGCACGGACACGATGGCGTCGTCACGGTCGGCCGGCGACCCGATGGATTTGGCGATGTCGATGTAGTACCAGCGCCTCAGTTCCTTGCCCCGGGCGTCCACTGTCTCGACAGGCCGATCCCGATGCAGTGCCTGGAAGAGGGAGGTCAGCCGCTGCTGCCCGTCGAGCAGCAGGAGATCGGGCACTCTGCCCTGCGCGTCCTCGGCGCCCTTGAGTGTCCGGGTGCGGAACGGTGACGTGCCGTTGGTCTGCAGCGCCATCACCACGCCCAGCGGATAGTCCAGTGTCACCGTCGCGATAAGGGCCCTAATGCGCTCGTCGTCCCACTTCCACTCACGCTGGAAGTCCGGGAGTTGTAAGGCGCCGGAAGCGACGTCCGCGAGGGCGTCGCTGAGTCTCAGACTGTCGAGTGCCACGCTGTGTCTTCCCTGTTGAACCTGAGCGGTGAGTCGCCACCGGTGACCGGCGGTGAACATGCAATTCCATCAACGGAGTTGCGGGCAGTCAAGGGCGGTCGACGGACAGTTCCAGAGGCCGGAAGGTCAGGGCTCGCCCTGAGGATCGGATCCGTCCGCGCCCTTCACTGAGCGGCATCCAGGCATCCGGGTCAAATGGGAGACTGTCCGGGTGAGGACAGACAGCTCTGGTGGAAGCGGACCCGTGAGTGCCGCCCGGCGTCGCGGCGTGATCGACGCCCTGCGCCGGGGGGCCGTACCGGAAAGCGGACTGGATCTGCTGGCGACCGGCCTGGACCGCTTCGGAACCGCACTCGATGCGGAGCTCGATGCCGTCAGGTCGGGAGCCTCGGTGTTCAAGGCGGTGCGAGGCGAGTACGGGTCGGGCAAGACATTCTTCGCACGGTGGCTCGGTGAGCGTGCCAAGCGGCGCAACTTCGCTGTCGCCGAAATCCAGATTTCGGAAACGGAGACCCCGCTGCACAAACTCGAGACCGTCTACCGCCGCCTCACCGAGCGGCTGGCCACGCCCGGATTCCCACCGAGCGCCCTTCGGCCGGTCGTCGATGCGTGGTTCTACGCCCTTGAGGAGGACGCGCTTGCCGCCGGAGCCCCCGAGGAGGACCTGCCCGGCAGGGTCGAACAGCTGATGACGGCCCGGCTCACGGAGGTGTCCCGGCACGCCCCGTCGTTCGCCACGGCCCTGCGAGGCTACCGAGCCGCGGTCGAGGCGGGCGACGAGGCCACCGCCTCGGCCGTCATGGCCTGGCTGGGTGGGCAGCCCCACGTGGCCGCCGCTGCCCGCAGGGCCGCTGGGGTGCGCGGTGACCTCGATCACTTCGGTGCTCTTGGCTTCCTGCAGGGACTGCTCACCGTGCTGCGCGACTCGGGTCACTCGGGGCTGCTCGTCGTCCTGGACGAGGTCGAGACCCTGCAGCGGGTCCGCTCCGACGCTCGCGACAAGGCGCTGAACGCGCTGCGTCAGCTCATCGACGAGGTGCACTCCGGGCGTTTCCCCGGTCTCTATCTGCTGATCACCGGCACGCCGGCGTTCTACGACGGCCGACAGGGCGTACAGCGGTTGGCTCCGCTGGCCCAGCGGCTGGCCACCGACTTCACCACCGACCCGCGCTTCGACAACCCGCGTGCCGTGCAGATCAGGCTGCCCGGCTTCACCCAGGAATCACTCATCGGTCTCGGGCTGACCATCCGGGACCTGTACGCGGCCGGATCGGCCGCCGCCGAGCGCGTCAGGGAAGTAGCGGACGATGCATACATCGCCGACCTGGCCACGGCCGTCGGCGGGGCGCTGGGGGGCAAGGTGGGTGTCGCGCCCCGTCTGTTCCTCAAGAAGCTCGTGGGTGACGTCCTCGATCGCGTCGACCAGTTCGAGGACTTCGATCCGCGCAAGCACTACGCACTCACGGTGAATGCCTCGGAGCTGACCGAAGTCGAGCGCAACGCCGCGGCGGCCACCAGCGCCGAGGATGTCGAACTGGATCTTCCATGAGCGACGTGACGCCCGACCCGATGGATCTGCTTCACCCGGGGCTGGTCCACCACGTCGTGAACACCCTGGGCTGGCCCCGCCTGCGGCCTCTCCAGGAAGAGGCGATCACGCCCCTGACGGACGGCACGGACGCCGTGCTGATCGCACCCACCGCCGGCGGAAAGACCGAGGCTGCCTGCTTCCCCCTGCTGTCGCGCATGGCACAGGAGAAATGGGACGGCACCTCGGTCCTCTATGTGTGTCCGCTGAAGGCGCTGCTCAACAACCTGCTGCCCCGTCTGGAGACGTATACCTCCTGGCTCGGGCGCACGGCGGCGCTGTGGCACGGCGATGTCACACACTCCCGCCGCAAGCGGATCCTGCGCGAACGACCGGATGTGCTGCTGACGACTCCAGAGTCCCTGGAGGCCATGCTGGTCAGCACGAATGTCGACCATCGGGCGTTCTTCTCCGGGCTGCGGGCGATCGTCGTCGACGAGGTGCACGCGTTCGCGGGCGACGACCGGGGGTGGCATCTGCTGGCCGTACTGGAACGGTTGGAGCGAGTGGCCGGGCGTCCGGTGCAACGCGTCGGTCTGTCCGCGACCGTGGGTAACCCGCAGGAGCTGCTCACGTGGTTGCAGGGAGCGAAGGCCGAGCAGCGCGCGGCGCGGGTCGTCGCCCCGCACCTGAGGGAGAAGGAACCGAAGCTGCCCCCTCCCGGGGACGTCCAGCTCGACTACGTAGGGTCCCTGGCCAATGCCGCGACGGTGATCGCGGCGTTGCACAGGGGCGAGAAGCGGCTCGTCTTCTGTGAATCACGCAAGGAGGTCGAGGAACTTGGCTCGGCGCTGCGCGCGAAGGGCGTGACCACCTTTCTGTCCCACGCGTCACTGTCCGCGGACGAGCGGCGGCGGGCGGAGGAAGCCTTCGCAGAGGCCCGCGACTGCGTGATCGTCTCCACCAGCACCCTGGAACTGGGCATCGACGTCGGCGACCTCGACCGGGTCGTCCAGATCGATGCCCCAAGCACCGTGGCCTCGTTCCTGCAGCGTCTCGGCCGCACCGGCCGACGGCCCGGTGCCAGCCGCAACTGCCTGTTCCTGGCCACTGACGACGCCGGACTCCTCACCGCGGCAGCACTGCTGCTGCTCTGGTCAGGCGGCTGGGTGGAGCCGGTCATCGCTCCGCCGGAGCCCCGGCACATCGCCGCGCAGCAGATGCTGGCGCTCTGCCTCCAGGAACACCGGGTCGGGGACCGGCTGTGGCAGGACTGGTGGGGAGGTCTCGGTCCTTTCGGTCCTTCCGCCGAGCCGATCATGCGCCACCTGGTCGAGGAGGGCTTCCTGGACCGGGACGGCGAGCTGCTGTTCATCGGACCCGAAGCCGAAAAGCGCTTCGGCTACCGGCACTTCATGGACCTCACCGCAGTCTTCACCGCCGCCCCGGAGTTCACGGTCCTGTCGGGCCGCACCGAAATCGGTACTACAGATCCCGCGCTACTGACCGACGAGGTCATCGGCCCTCGCCGACTGCTGCTCGCCGGGCGCAGCTGGCAGGTGACGTACATCGACTGGTCGCGCCGCCGCTGCTTCGTCGAACCGGTGGAAGGTGGCGGGCGGGCTCGATGGGGTGGCATCGGCCTGACCCGCACCGCGTCGTACGAGCTGACACGGTCGGTCCGCGAAGTACTGCTCGGCGCCACCCCGCCGGTCAGGGTCACCCGCCGTGCCGAGAGCGCCCTCGCTCGCGTGCGCGATGAGAGCGCCGAACTGGTGCACCGCGACGGCAGCATCATCATGCGGGGAGGGCACGACACCAATGTGCGGTGGTGGACGTGGGCGGGGCACCGCACCAACGCCACCCTGGCCGCCACCCTCTCCAGCATTGCCGATCCCCTACAGCGTCCTACGAGCACATTCATCCGGCTGCGTGAGGACATCACCCCGCAGGAATGGAGAAGGGCCACCGCACACGCCGCCGACCACTTGTGCCTCCCGACGGTGGACCCTCGCGCGCTGGCCGGGCTGAAGTTCAATGTGGCGCTTCCGCCGCGTCTGGCCGAGGCGACGCTCGCAGCCCGGTTGGCTGATCTGAAGGGTGCCGTCGCGTCGCTCCGTGAAGCCGTCACCTTCACGACCAACTGACGGAAGGGGCGCACTCTCGTGGCCGGGGGAAGACCTCGCCGCGTGACAGCCGTGCGTACTGAGGCGCTGGGCCTTCCCGGTGCCGGCGAGCTTTCATCTGCGCACCCCGCAGAGCCGCCATGACGACGTCGTCGCCTTCGGCCGCGCCGTACGGGAAGCGGGTAGGCCGGGTGACGGCCTGCTCTACCTGACGGGCCGCCATCGCGTCTGGCCCCAGGCCCACCCGCAGGACACCCGGGGCCTGACCGACCTCGCGCTCGCGCAGGATCCCGTGTCTTCGAACACGCTGGCCGGAATCGAACTGCCCGCTGCTGAGATACGCCACCGCATGGCGGCGTTCCATCGGATCGTCGTGGTCCGAGACCCTGTGGGCGCGCACTCGGACACCAACCCCCAGGAACAGGCGAAGAGCTGGGTGCTGGGGCGCCACTTCCACGAGTGCGCCACCAGAGAGGTCACCGGTGCCCGCGTCACGGTCTACGCGCGCGACGACGTCCCGTGTGCTCACCGATGACTCGGTGCGCGTCGCCTGCCGACATGAAGTTCCCCCGCTGATCTGGACAGCTTGATACTGGGACGGTTGAGTCCCGGAGGAAGCAGTCCAGGTTGAGTGGCAAGAGCGGCAAGAGCAACATGAGCAAGCGGTACACGGCCGAGTTCAAGCGCGACGCGATCGCGCTCGTCCGTTCGTCGCCGCATCGGAACGTCACCGAGATCGCCCGGGAACTGGGGGTCAGCCCCGAATGAAGTTCCCCCGCTGATCTTGGACAGCGGGGGAACTTCAGTCCGTCCCACCACCCAGGCACCGTCGAGCAGTCGGCCGGGGGCAGGACGCAAACGCGGCACCACAGCCGGTGGCGGCCGCGCGCGAAGACGCGGAGGTGCGGGCGAAACCGGTCTGGCTGTGGTGCTCAGCCGGCGCCGCGACGCCGGTGGACGTGGACCGCTGGTGGCAGTCGTTCCTCCGCCGCACCCAGCTGTCCCGGTAGAGCTCGACCGTGGGGAAGCCGCTGATGACGCCCTGTGGCATCAACAGTCCGTCGGCGGTGCTCAGCAGTCCCCCGGTGTTGTCGATGTTTTCCGTCGGTGCGTGTTTGGACCGGAGTCGGATGCCTGGTGCCTCGGCGTGGGTGGCGCGGGCGAGTTCGGCGCCGAAGACTGCCACCGCGTAGTCGGAGGAGATCAGCTTGAACTCATGTTCCTCGCGGGTGGGGGTCGAAATCGGCCTGGCTGGTGAAGACACGCTCCAGTAGGCCGCAGGCAGGCGGTGGCGGTGCGGTCGAGGAGGGCCAGGCGCCGAGGGCGGTCAGTTCGTAGCGTCCGCCGGCCCCGGGAGAGCAGGTCGTCGCCGAAGTGGCGGGCGCAGCCGTGCCAGGGCGGCGCTCATGGCGGGCCGACTGAGCCCGATGCGCGGCCGGCATTGGTGACGTTGCGCTCCTCCAGGAGATCGCGCAGGGCGACGACGAGGTTGAGGTCGAGGCTTGCCAGATTCACGAAGCGTCCCAGTGCCGGGGCGGAAGCGTGCGGGTATTTCTCACTTGGATTCAGATATCCAGGGAATCGATTTCCCAGATCATAAGTTACGGGCCAAATTAGTGGCACCGCATTCGGGAGGACATATAGAACGCCCAACTGCTTCCCGGCGACCTGATCCTCACCGGCAGCCCGGCCGGCAACGGCATCCACTCGGGCCGACTGCTGCGCGACGGCGACGTGATGGACGGCTCGGTCAACGGGCTCAGCGGAATCCGGCATGCCTGGAACCAGACCGGCGGTGCGACCGCCGCGACTTCGCTTTCCGTCACCGTATACATGGAAGGACAGTGAGATGACCCGGATCGTGGTCGACTTCGACCGCTGCGAGGGCCACGGGCTGTGCGAACAGACCGCGCCCGACGTGTTCCGGCTCGACGACGAGGGCGAGTTGCACCTGACACGTGAGGAGGTGGACGCGGAGCACGAGACTGTCGTCGCGGCCGCCGTTCGGGTATGCCCCGTCGCGGCGTTGAAGGTGCAGCCGTGAAACGGATCGTCGTGGTCGGTGGGTCCATCGCCGCGGTCACGGCGGCGCAGAGCCTGCGTACCGAGGGCTACGACGGCCAGGTGACCGTGCTCTCCGAGGAGCCGCATCCGCCCTACTCGCGCGTTCCACTCTCGAAAGGCGTGCTGGCAGGCCGGGAGTCGGCGGAGTCGGCCCAACTGCCGCCGCCGAGCGAGGACATCGAGTTCCACACCGGAGCACGGGCCGCGCGGCTCGACATGCACGGCCGTCTGGTGACAACGGCCGACGGCACCGGCATACCGTACGACGGGCTGGTGATCGCCACCGGCGCCCGGGCACGCCGCCTAAACAGCGACAGCGACCTGGTGCTGCGCACGCTGGATGACGCCTCGACCCTCACCGCCAGGCTGACCACGGCCCGCAGCACGATCGTGCTGGGCGGCGGCTTCCTCGGCATGGAGGTCGCCAGCACCTGCCGCGCCCTCGGCCTGGAGGTCACCGTCGTCGACCTCGTACCGCCGCTGCTCAGGCTGCTCGGGCCGTGGCTGGCCGATCTCGCTGTCGCGGCCGCCCGTGACCTCGGCATCCGGGTCCGGGTCGCGCCGGACGGCGTCGACGTACTGGACGAACACCGCGTGCGCTGCGGGGAGTCGGTCCTGGAGGCCGACGTGATCGTCTGCGC
This sequence comes from Streptomyces sp. NPDC033136, assembly GCF_055578235.1. NCBI lineage: Bacteria > Bacillati > Actinomycetota > Actinomycetes > Kitasatosporales > Streptomycetaceae > Streptomyces > Streptomyces sp. NPDC033136. The sequence continues at coordinate 11,568 of NZ_JBVIPD010000028.1, read as the reverse complement.
GGTGGGCGACGTACCCAATACCGAATGGCTCAGGGACTCCGGCCTGGCCCTGGACGCGGGCGGCGGCCTCGTCGCCGACGCCTGCTGCCGCGTCGCTCCGGGCATCGTCGCCGCCGGAGACGTCGTATCACGCCAGGGGCGCCGGACTCCCCACTGGACCAGCGCGGTCGAGCAGGGAAGGGCGGCCGCGGCGAGCCTGCTGCACGGGGAGTCTGCGCGGCCCTACCGGCCCGACCCCTATTTCTGGACCGAGCAGTGCGGACTCGATATCAAGATCAGCGGCGAACTCCCCCTCACCGGAGCCCCCGAAGTCCTCGCCGGATCGGTGGACGACCGCAGTGCGCTGCTGAGATGGCGCCACGACGGGGGTACGGCAACCGCCGTGGCGGTCAATCATCGACTTCCCGTCATCAAACTCAAGCGTCTCGGAGCTGCAGCGCCGACCCCAGCTCCTGCCCCTGCCCCTGCCCCTGCCCGTACGACAACCCCTACATGAGGACGTGACCATGGCTCTCCCGCACCTCGCCCCCTACGATCCGCTCGATCCCGCCCACAACGCCGATCCCGCGGCCCGGCTCGCCGAGGCCCGCGACCGCTGCCCGGTGTCCCAGCCGCGCCCCGGCGTGCACTTTCTCGCCCGCCACGACGACGTACGGGACGTCCTCACCGCCCATGAGGCGTACTCGTCCGTCGACAACTTCGCCCTGGAAAGCGGTGGCACGACAGCCGACCTGCCAGCGGCAATAATCACCATGTTGGACCCGCCCGACCACACGGCACTGCGCGCTCGTCTCAGGCGCTGGTTCGCTCCCGCCGTGCTCCGCAAGCAGGAACCACGTGTCCGCGACATCGTGACCGACATCCTCGACGCGTGGCAGCCCGGCCAGAAGGCCGAGATCTACCACGACCTGGCCCGTCGGGTACCGACCCGGGTGGTGTATGCCTTCCTCGGTCTGCCGGAGGAAGACTGGGACCGCCTGCACCGGTGGGCCGACGCGATCGACGACATCCTCCCGCAGGTGCCGATCGACATGCCGGAGTTCGTGGCACTCACCCGCTATCTCGGAGAGCAGTTCGCCGCCCGGGCTGCCGCCCCGGCCACCGGGAAGGGCGTCCTGGACGGTCTCGCGCACCCCGCTGACGGCGAGCCACCGCTCACTCCGGCCGAGGCCGTCATGCACACCCTCCAGCTGATCCTGGCCGCCACGGACACCACTGCCAGCCTGATCACCAACCTCCTCCACGAACTACTGGCAGACCGCAGCCACTGGGAACGGCTGCTCGCCGACCGGTCCCTCATCCCCACGGCGATCGAGGAGTCCCTGCGCCACGATGCGCCCCTGCAGTACGTTCTGCGCACCGTGACGCAGGAGCGGGAGATCTCCGGCTGCCCCGTCAAACCCGGCGACCGCCTGGCCGTCAGCCTCCAGTCGGCCAACTGGGACGACCGGGCCTGGGGCGCCGACGCCGCGGACTACTCTCTCGACCGCCCGGCGGGACAGGCCACTCCGATGACCTTCGGCTACGGCATCCACACCTGCCTCGGCGCACCACTGGCCCGGTTGGAGTCCCGCGTCGTCCTCGAACAGCTGCTGGAGCGCTTCCCCGACCTGCGGCTCGCTCCCGGCTATCGCCGTGAGCCCGCTCCGGGCCTGGTCATGGTCCGCCGCCCGGCTCGGCTCGACGTCGCGCTCTGATCAGAGCGCGATCCACCGCTGACGTCATGGAAGACATCAACCCGAGGGAGCGGATCTACTCGCCGCGCTCGCGGACTCGGCAGCCGTCGAACCCGCCCCTGGTGGGACCGGCACCAGCCATGCCCGCCCCTCAACCGCCACGGTGGCGTAAATACGCAAGTCAGCGCCGTTGGCATGACCAGCCATGTTTTGTGGCTCCCGCCCAGGACTCGAACCGCGGCCAACACCCGCCATGAGCCGGTGCCCGGTTTCCCGGCCGCCAGCCACCCGCCACAACGGAGCCGTAACACTCGCCGGGATGACATTCCAAGGAAACGGCACCACCTTGCCCGCCATGGGTTCCAGTTGCCCCGTAGCGGCCACCGCGCCAGCGCCCGTCCGAGTCCGCCCAGCATCGACTCTGAGCTGCTATGACGTGGGTCCCTGGGGGGACAGGGCGGTCACCAAGGCGATAGCAGCCCGAGCCCCGAACCACGATCGGCAGCAACCGTAGCCCGCCCTGCGTAGACCGCGACGCCCCATCCAGTGCGTGGATGGGCGGATACGGGATTCGGATGGCGCGGAGGGTGGGCGGCGGGCCATGAAGGCCGCATAGTCGTGCCACCCGCACGCCGCTGTCCGGATTCGCCGTCGGCGTGAGGTCCTCCTCAGCATGCCGAGCGCCGTCGGCGCCTGTGCGGCATGCCCGCTCCCCCGAGTCCACGGAGTCGCCATGCCTGCTTCCTCACCCCTGCCCTCCACCACGATCGATGAGTCCGCCCCGCCGCCCGTGAGCGTGTCGGGCCCGGCGCACCGGCTGCGGGTGACCGCGCTGATGGCGGGCAGCTGTCTGCCCGTCCTGGGGGCGGTGCTGATCGCTCCGGTGCTCCCCAGGATGCAGGAACACTTCGCCTCGACCCCCGGTGCCAAGGCACTTGTCCCGCTGGCGCTGACCGTTCCGGCGCTGGCACTGGCGCTGCTGGCTCCGGTCGCCGGAGTAATCCTGGACCGCCTGGGCCGCAAACGTCTGCTGCTGGTGGCGACCGTCTTGTACGCGCTGTTTGGCACGGCGCCGCTCTGGCTGGACTCACTGGGCGCGATCATCGCGAGCCGCGCCCTGGTCGGCATCACCGAGGCGGCGATCATGACCTGCTGCACCACCCTGATCGGGGACTACTACACCGGCCAACGGCGGATGAAGTACCTCGCCCTGCAGACCATGTGCACCTCCGCGTCAGCCACGGCGTTCTTCGTGCTCGGCGGTGCCGCCGGCGCGGCGGGCTGGCGGGTGCCGTTCTGGGTCTACGCGGTGAGCCTGCTGCTCGTCCCGGTGATGGCCTTCGCCCTGCCCAGGCCGGTGGTGCGCCCACGCACGGAGGTTGTCCCGACTGCACGTCGCCCGTTCCTCTGGCGGCAGATGGCGGGAATCTGCGCCCTGACCCTCTTCGCGGCGATTGTCTTCTACACCGTCCCCGTGGAGATGGCGTACCTGCTCGACGACCTCGGAGTGGCCAACACGGGCATGATCGGTCTGGCCACCGCGGTCGCGAGCGCCGGCACCGTGGCCGGAGCGATCGCCTTCGCCCGCCTGAAGCGCTCCCCGGGGCCGATGCTGCCCGCCGTCTTCACGGTCTGCGCGGCCGGTTTCGGGGTGATGTTCCTCGCCGGCAGCGTCCCGCTGATGATCGTCGGTGCGGTGATCAACTGCCTGGGCACCGGCATGCTGTTGCCGTCGTTGCTCACCAGTGCCATGTCCCGGTTGCAGTACGAGGATCGCGGCCGGGGCATGGGGCTGTGGACATCTGCCTTCTTCGGCGGCTCGTTCGTGTGCCCGCTGGTGCTCCTTGCCCTGGAATCGGCGGTCGGCACGCTGGCCGGAGCCGTGGGGGTTCTGGGGCTGGCTTCCGCGATCGTCGCTGCCGGGCTGCTGGTGGCCGGGCGACAGGCCAGTGCCGCAGAGCCCGGGCCGCTGCCCGACCAGGTGGCCTGAGGGCCTGGGCCGCAGCCCTTTGAAGATGTCTTCAGGCGGGAATCCCCGCCCGGCGGGAAATGCTCAGGCAACCGTGACCTTGATCGTGTGCCGCCCGGTCGCCCCGTCGGGCAACGGCTTGTGCACCTGTCCTGTCTGCACCTGGCCGGTGTTGTCGATGGTGCGTACTTGCAGCCGACGCTCGCCGGGCGTCCCCTGCCACGGCCAGCTCCACTGCCGCCATGTGTCCACCGACGGCACCGCCACGAGCTGTGCCTGCTGCCATGGTCCGTCATCCACACGGACCTCCACCGCGGACACCCCACGATGCTGCGCGCCACCCCGGCCACCATCACCAGACCTTGCTTCAGATGCTTGCCCGCGGCCCCGGTGTGTCGATCCGCGACTGTGTCTGCACCGGAGCCAGCGCCGCGTAATCCCGCCGTACCCAATAGGCGCTGAAGTCCGAGAAACGACTCAAGCTCCAGCTCCGTCAACCACTTCGTCGCCGATACGTATCCGTACAGCCCGGGCACCACCATCCGGACCGGAAATCCGTGTTCGATACCGGCAGTGGCTCCCCGTTCATCCCGACCGCCAGCAACGCGTCCCGCCCGTCACGCAACGCTGCCGTCGGCGTACCTGCCGTGTAGCCGTCCACGGAACGGCTCACCACCTGATCCGCCCTGTCATCCGGCTCGACTTCATCCAGCAGACCCTTGATCGGTGCCCCCAACCACCGCGCGTTACCGACCAACTCGCCACCGACCTCATTGGACACACACGCCAGCGTGATGTAGCGCTCCACCATCGGCCGTGCCAGCAGTTGCTCGTACGACGTCGACCGCGGCGTCTTCGTCGCTCCGCCGGTCTGACCTCTTGACCTCGGGGGCTCGGCGCACTCCCCCGCCCTGCCACGCCGCCGCGCCCCCGCCCTGTGTCAACCCACCCAGCTCCCTAGGACTGCCATGCGTTTCGCCACGTACGAACAGCACGGCCGCAGCCGCGTCGCCACCGTTAAGGACGACGGACAGGCCGGGTCATGACCGACACTCCGGACACGAACTCCGCTCCTCCTCCCACAGCGGACGCGGCGGAACTCCAGGAGTTGCTTCCCGGGATCCACGCCTGGGTGCAGCCGGACGGGACCTGGTGGGTCAACAACGCCGGCGCGGTGGTCGGCGACGACGGGGTCCTGGTGATCGACACCTGTGCCACCGCGGCTCGCACCCGCCGGTTTCTCGACGCCGTGGACACGGCCACCGGCGGGGCGCCCGTCCGGCTGGCGGTGAACACCCATCAGCACGGTGACCACACCTACGGCAACAGCCTCCTCCCCTCCACGACAGTGATCGTCGGGCACAGCCGGATGCGGGAAGGGCTTCAGGCCGACCCGGTCATCGACGGCTGCCCACCGCTGTGGAACCCGGTCCCGGACTGGGGACCGGTGACCCGCAGGCTTCCCGACATCTCGGCCGGCTCCGCACTCACCCTGCACGTCGCAGGTCGGCGAATCGAGCTGCTGCACCCCGGCCGCCCGGCGCACACCACCGGAGATCTGATCGCCTGGCTGCCCGAAGAACGCGTGCTGTTCTCCGGCGATCTGGTGTTCGCCGGACTCACCCCGCTGGTCTTCATGGGCTCGGTGGACGGGGCCCTCGCCGCGGTCGACTGGCTGGAGTCCCTGCAGCCCGACGTCATCGTCCCCGGCCACGGCCCGGTCCTCACCGGTACCGGCATCACCCGGGTCCTGGACGAGCACCGCCGCTATTACCGGCTCATCCTCGACACCGCCCAGGACGGGCTCTCCCGGGGTCTGACGCCCCTGCAGGCCGCCCGCCAGGTCGACCTGGGCGAGTTCACGGACTGGGGCGACGCCGAACGGATCGTGCTCAACCTGCACCGCGCCTACGCCGACCATGCCGGCCGGGACCTCGACGTGATCGCCGCCTTCGGGGACGCGGTCGCCTGGCTCGGCCGCCCGATGCACACCTCCGTCTGAAGGGAAGCGCGACTGTGCGGTTCGTGACCTACGCCGACGACGACGGTGATCGGGTCGGCGTCCTCCACCACGACCAGGTCCACCCCCTGGGTCGCGGCGTCACGATGCTCGGCCGTAGCCGTGAAGCCCGAACCAGTACATGTCCAGCATTGCGAGGAGAGTCCGATGAACGAGTTCGTCATCGTCGGTGCGAAGGTGTTCGACGGCGAGAAGAACCTGGGCCAGGTCGAGGTGCACGTCGCCGACGGCGTCATCGTCTCGGTGGGCGGGCCGCGTGTCACCGGGGTGGAAGTCGTCGACGCCACCGGCGCAACCCTGCTGCCGGGCCTGATCGACGCACACACCCACACAGACGCCGCGATGCTGCGCCAGGCACTGACCTTCGGCGTCACCACCGAACTCGACATGGGCTCGGTCCCCGCCACCATGATTCCGCTGCGCGCCGAGGTCGAGGCCGACCGGACTTTCGCGGACGTGCGGAGCGCCTCTTTTTCGCTCACCCACCTCGACGGCCACCCTCATCAGTTCCGGAAGGGCCTCAACGATCCGGTCTGGCCGACCGCGACCACCGTGGCGGAGGCGGCCGGGTTCGTCGAGGATCGGATCAGCGAGGGCGCCGACTACATCAAGCTGATAGCCGAGAGTGGCGGGGCGTTCGGCTTCCAGTTGCCGCACGTACCACTGGAGATTCACGCCGCCGTGATCACCGAGGCGCACGCTCGCGGGAGGATGGTGATGGCCCACGCCATGACGCTGCACGAGACCGAACAGATGGTCGACGCCGGCGCCGACGGCCTCGCCCATCTGTTCGCCGACACGGCCCACACCCCGGAGATCGTCGACCGCATCGCAAGCGCGAACGTGTTCGTGGTGCCGACACTGACTCCCCTTGCCTCCATCGTCGGGCTGTCGCACAGCACGGACCTGGCGCAAGATCCCCGCGTTGCGGGAAAGCTTGCGCCGGAATTGCGGACGCACCTCTCCGACACGTTCGGCGGCTTGCCCACCTCGCACTTCGACATGGCACTGGCCACGATCGCAGCCCTGCGCCAGGCTGGGGTCGACGTGATCGCAGGCACCGACGCCGCGGCTCTGGCCGTGCGCGGCGTGACCCACGGAGCAAGTCTGCACGGCGAGCTGCAACTGCTCGTACAGGCCGGTTTCAGCCCCACCGAAGCCCTGCGCTCGGCGACTTCACTGACAGCACGACGGTTCGGCCTCCACGATCGGGGCCGCGTCGAGCAAGGCCTGCGGGCAGATCTCGTCCTGGTCGACGGTGATCCCACCACGACCATCAACGACAGCCTGTCGATTCGCGCTGTCTGGCGACAGGGCACCCGCCTCGCGGCCGCATCCACGCACGGCTCCCGGTGAACCCGCCAGGAGCGACGAGGGCGCAGGGCCCTGGTGTTTGCCCGGGTCGTCCGGTTTGGTCAGGTGATTGCCGTGGAGGGTGAGGACGCGTGGGCGTTCGGTGTGGGCTCGGCGTCCGGCGGCGGTGTTGACGTATCCGGCGAGCTTGGGCGCGCTGCGGATCAAGTCGCGGACGGCGGCGGGCACGGCAGGCGTGTTACGGGTCCTGGCCTGGGGTTTGTCTTCTCCGGAGACGACATCTCGCACCCGGTGGGGGTGTTTCCCACAGTCCGGTGTCCGCGAGCTCAGGAGGCGATCTCGGCTGCTCTTGCCTGCTCGGCGGGCAGGTCGGTGATGGCGTGGACGGTCTCGCTGGACCACTTCTTCGCTCCATAGAGACGGCGGCGTTGGATGCGCAGGACTTGGGCGGCGTGCGGGAAGAGCAGGCCGTCGGCGGTGACGACCTGCACGAGTCGTTGTTCGTGGCGGCCGTGGCCCCGGTCGTCGTCGCGGTGAATCACGGGGATCTTCTTCCAGGGCAGAGCGTGGAGTTGGCGGGCCTGGCCGCGCTGGTTGTTCTTGATGGTCAGCAGGTAGTGGGTGCCACGTTCGTGCAGGTAGGTGGCGTGGTCGCGTGGGGCGGGCGGGGCATCGGCGGTGACAACCGTCCCGGCGAGGTCGACGTCGTCGATCTGATCGAGCACGGGCGCGAACTCGGGAATTTTGTTGGTCTTCGCGCTGATCTCGCGTGAGGCGAGGGTGATGCCGACGGCCGTGGCGGACGGCGGACAGCACGAAAACCCGGCTGCCGTCCGGTCGGCGTGCGCCGCGCAGGCACTTGCCGTCCACCGCGACCGCCCGGCGCCGGCCATCGACACCTACGTATACGTACCGGCTCCCGGCGGGCTGCCCGGAAAGCGACGATCCACCTCGCCATCAAGCTGGAGTTCGCAGGTCAGGGGCTGCCCCGGTGCTACGGTCGGGAAATACCGAGATGGAGCACGAATGACAAGGACAGCGATCGTCACCGGCGGAGCAGGGGGCATGGGGCTCGCGACCGCCAAGATTCTCGGCAGCGATCACCGCGTGGTCATCACCGACGTCAACCGGCAACGCCTCGACGCTGCGGCGGCGGAACTGCACGACCACGGCGTCGATGCGGCGGCGGTCGCCTGCGACATCACCAGCCGAGCATCGGTCGAGGCCTTGTTCCAGCAGGCCGACCGCGAAGGCTCCGTGCGGGCGGTCGTGCACACCGCGGGCATCAGCCCGCAGATGGGCACCGCGGACAAGATCATCCGGATCAACGCGCTCGGCACCGTCAACATCACCGAAGCCGCCCTCGCGGTCGCCACCGAGGGATTCGCGCTGGTCAACCTCGCCTCCATCGCCGGGCACATGACGCCGCGGCTGGTCATCCCCAAGCGGATCTTCCGTCTTGCTCTGACCGATCGCGACCGCTTCACGGCGAAGCTCGCCGCTGGCGCGAGCCGGGCACCGAAAGGTATGCGACCCGGTCTGGCGTACTCGCTCAGCAAGAACTTCGTCATCTGGTACTCGCAGCAGATCGCCGCCCCGTTCGGCGCGAAAGGCGCCCGCGTGCTCTCCGTCTCGCCCGGCAGCTTCGACACCGCGATGGGGCGGCTCGAGGAGAAGAGCGGCTCGGGCAAGCTCACCGGCTACGCCGCGCTCAAGCGCTACGGTCGCCCCGAAGAGATTGCCGAGCTCCTGGCGTTCTGCGCGGGCGACAAGCCCGGCTACCTCACCGGCGTGGACATCCTCTGTGACGGCGGCACCAAAGCCGGACTCGACCTCAGAGGAATGATCGCCATGGCACGCGGCGACTGACCGGTCCGGACCAGATGTGAACCTGGCGGGAACCGGTTGAGACAGCAAGGAACCTCCCGGTGCAGGCTGGCGTTGCTGCAGCTTCAGGCTCGACACAGAAGGTTCGTGTCTCGGCACTCGCCGGGTACCCGGCACCTGACGCCCCGGGCGCATGCGTTGTCCACGTTCCGACGCCTCATCGAAGGCACCCGCATGAGACAGCTCGCTTTCGACAACCGCCTGCCGAAACCGGCCGCCTACGAGCTTTTCGTGCCCGTAGCGTGCCCTTCAGAGCGGACAACCCGATCAACAGCGGTTTCATCAGACCGCCATGTCTGCAGCAGTACAGCGAATCGGCGCAGGTCAGAGCATACGAGGCCGCCCAAGCGCCGTCGCTTCCCAAGCTGAGAGCGCGAGTTCGGTTCTCGTCACCCGCTCCATGGCTAAGGCCCAAGGCCGTGAAGTTACGGCTTCGAGGGTGTCGGCAAGTACGTCCTGATCTGCGGTCACCCGGACGTAGGAAGCGGAGCCCCGGTAGAACTGGCAGTCGACCAAGACAGCCGTTCACAGCACCGGAGGCTCCGCTGTCTGATCAGTGTGTCATCACGCGTGAAATCGCGGTAGCCAAGGGCCTGTTCGCTCCCGGGCACCTGGGGGAACTCACCCAGATCGTCCCGTTCGAGATGGTCGATGCGGTCCTGGCCGAGACCGGTGCCGTCCAGCAACGACTGCGGAAGATCCCCGCCCGCGTGGTGGTCTACCTGCTGCTGGCCGCCGCCCTGTTCGAAGAGTGCGGCTACCTGGCGGTGTGGCGCAAGCTCACCGCCGCACTGGAAGCGATACCGATCGCGAAGATCACCGGCACGGCGCTCTGGGACGCCCGCACCCGCCTCGGTGTCCGCCACCATGCGGGCCCTGTTCGACCTGCTGCGCGGGCCGGCCACGGCGATCCGCACCTCCGGAGCCCGCTTCAAGGGCCTGCTGACCGTCGCGATCGACGGCACCTACCTCGATGCCCCCGACAGCCCGCTGCACCGGGCCCGCCTGGGCAAGAGCACCAACCAGTACGCAGCATCCGGCTACCCGCAGATCTGCCTGACCACGCTGGTGGCCTGCGGCACCCGCGCGGTCCTGGACGCCGCCTTCGGCCCCCGCAGCAACGGCGAGAACGTCTACGGCAAGCGCCTGATGCGCTCGCTGCACGCCGGCATGATCGTGTTACTGGACCGGGGTTTCTCCTCGAACACGTTCCTGGCCACGGTCGCCGCCACCGAGGCCGCCTTCCTCGCCCGCACCTCCGCCGCCCGCAAACCCCCGGTCCTGGCCCGCTACAACGACGGCTCCTACCTCTCCCCCTTCGGCGACATCGAGGTCCGCATCATCGAGTGCGAGATCACCATCACCACCAGCCAGGGCCGCCGGACCGGCCTCTACCGACTGGCCACCAACCTCCTCGACCACCACCGCTACCCGGCACCCGGCCTGGTCAGCCTGTATCACGAGCGGTGGGAAGTGGAGTCGGCCTACTTCGCGATCACGAAATCGATGCTGGGCCGCCGGGTCCTGCGCTCCAAGACCTGGGCCGGCATCGCCCAGGAGGTCTACGCCCTGCTGAGCGCCTACCAGGCCCTGCGGATCGCGATCGCCGACGCCACCGGCACCACACCCGCAGCGGACCCGGACAGAGCCAGCTTCAGCGTCGCGCTCCAATGCGCCCGCGACCAGATCATCCAGGCCGCGGGCATCATCGCCGACACCACGATCGACCTCGTCGGAACGATCGGCCGAGCCGTCCTGGACCAGCTCATGCCCGCCCGCCGCCTCCGCATCAGCCCCCGCGCAGTGAAACGACCCCTGTCCCGATACGCCATCAACCAGTCGCCCGATATGCCCTGTCCGCCCACCCGCCAGCTAGACAGGGCGGACAATACGCGGACCTGAATTCAACCCAGATTCGACCCGGATTCGACCCGGACAGTTTGTTCAGCGAGAAAACATGACCTCTGACCTGCGGAAATAAAAAGCGGCAGACGAGTCAGGCTGTACGCCGGGTTCTGTTCCCGGGGTTCCTCGCGGAGCCCCGGGCGACGGCCATCCATCTAGGACCGGCGTTGCCGCCGGCCTCGTGCGGTCTACCCGCGGACTCGGGCGGGCAGCCCTCGATCGTCCGCGCAGAAACACCGGGGTGTTTCCTCTTGACCTTGCTCCGGGTGGGGTTTACCTAGCTGCCCAGGTCACCCTGGGCACTGGTGGTCTCTTACACCACCGTTTCACCCTTACCGAGGACCGAGGTCCCCGGCGGTTTGCTTTCTGTGGCACTGTCCCGCGGGTCACCCCGGGTGGCCGTTAGCCACCACCCTGCCCTGTGGAGCCCGGACGTTCCTCGGGGAGCTCCCCGTCAGGGGGACTCCACGCGGCCGTCCGCCCGGCTCGTCTGCCGTGTCGACCATGATACCGGGCGGGAGCGGGGCCGCGGACCTGCGGCGGTCGCGAGGACCGCGCCCGCGAGGATCAGACAGGGGTTGTGAGCTGTTGTTGGTTGAGTGCGTATGAGCATGTTCTGGCGTGTGTAGGTGGTCCCTCCGGGCTGCGGCGTGCGCCGTTCCGGGGAGAGAACGGGGATTCGCGGATCGGATGCGTGTCCTCTCCCAGGGGTGGTCGTTGGGTGGGTGACAGGCGCGCCTGGGGTGTGGGGAAGGGGCGAGGGGGGTGAGTGTGCCGCGTGAGCTTTCGGCGCCGTT
>NZ_JBVIPD010000027.1:0-114819 GCF_055578235.1 Streptomyces sp. NPDC033136 | reverse complement strand
GAGTCACGCGTCCCTGCCACCCCATAACGGGGTGCCTGGACGGAGGAGTCCACCCCAGCAGCCAGTTGGGCACTACCTCCAAGCCCGGTCCTTTAGGGCCGGGTCAAGTTGACGGCTTCGTCCAGGACAGCGCTCAGTTCGCGCAGGGCCTCCTGGGCGATGGCAGGATCATCGTGCTCGAGGTTGCCCTTCGCCTGGGCGTAGCGGGTGGACAGATCGGGGCGCCGGGCGATCTCGATGTCCCTGGCCCAGGTCAGCACCCAGCTCTGCACCGGGCTCAGCGACTGCCACGCGACCGCCTTGGCGAAGGCGTCGTCCTTGGTGGCCTGCATCTCTTCCAGCCGGGCCGGATCGACGGCGGCGAGGACCGCGCGCAGGGCGTCAGGAGTCTGCTGAGGGCGGGGGATCAGCTCATGTCCGTGGTCGGCCTGAGTGCTCATCGCGTCCACCTCCAGGGAGTGCCTCGGCCAGGCTATTCCCGCCCGTGTTGCCGGTGAGCGCGGCGACGTGTGTGGCAGTTGCTCTTCTCATGCGGCCTCCAGCAGCTCGGCCCTGTCGTGTCGGCAGTCGTGGCAGCGGCCGGGGGCCGGGGGCCGGGGCGCGGAAGGCGCGGTCGCAGCCGTCGCAGGTCTGGAACGGGTGACGGACGGCCGGCGGAGGTGCGGGCGCCCGGAACGGGGGTGGTGGCGGCAGCTGGGCCGCGAGGCGGTGGGCCAGGAAGGCAGCCGCGCGGCGCAGGTCCTCCGGGGGGAGGTCGGCGGTCAGGGCCTGGCGTACGGCGGCCGGGGTGACGTCGCGTTCGAGCCAGGCGGCGACACCGGGCGCCAGGTGGGCGGTGTCGCGGGCGGAGAGGAGCAGGCGGGAGTTGTGACGGCGGAGGTCCGCGAGGAGGTCCGTGGCCTGCTGGAGGAGGGCGGGGAGGGGCAGGCGGGGGCGGGGACGGCGGGGAGGGGCTTCGCGGGGGTCCGCTTCCGCGGGGCGGGCGCCGGCCGTACCGGGGTATGGGTGCCGTCCGTACGGTGGCCGGGCCGGTTGCAGGAGATCGTGCGGGTGATGATCCGGGAGACCGTCCGCGGCACCGGAGCGCGAGGAGTTGGGACCCGGTGCTTCGTGGTCAGAGGGTGAGTTCGGCCCAGACGGTCTTGCGGGGCGGCAGGTCCGAGGTGACGCCCCAGCGGTCGGCGAGTGCGTCGACGAGGAGCAGGCCGCGGCCGGACTCGGACTCCGGCGGGGGAAGTTGCGGTGTCGGCAGCCGGTCGTCGCGGGTGTCGGTCACCTCGATGCGGAGGGTGTCGGCGACGACGTAGAGGAGCAGGCGGAAGTCGCGACCGGGGATGCGGCCGTGTTGCGCCGCGTTGGTCGACAGCTCTGCGATGACCTGCCTCGCCGGGTCCAACGGCAGGCCCCAGGAGCGCAGCTGCTCGGTGGCCAGGAGACGGGCCAGGCGGGCGCCGCGTGGGGTGGGGGACAGCTGGATGCTGAAGTGGCGGACGGTGGTGGTGGGTTCGGGGGATTTCTGCGTCACGTCACTCAGCGTGGCGGTCTGTGCTTACCGTGAACAGTGACTCAGCGGGTGCGTACGGTGACTGTCCGGAGCTTGTCCGGTCGTGTCCGGGCTGTCGGGGCCGGGCGTACGGGTAGGGCGCTGGGCACGGTCGTACGACGGAAGGGTGCGGGATGACGGCGGTCGAGGCGGACGCGGGTCGGCTCAAGGGCGAGGCGGACGAGCCGGGTTGGGAGGTGGATCCCGACGACGAGTGGGGCGTCGCGGTCATCGCCACCGTCGGGCGGCAGCTGAAGCTGCGGCGGGAGGCGGTGGGGATGCGGGCCGCCGAGTTCGGGACGGCGGTCGGGTACGGCGAGGACATGGTCTACAAGATCGAGGGCGGGAAGCGGATCCCTCGGCAGGACTATCTCGTCAGGTCCGATGAGGTGCTGGGGGCGGGTGGGCTGATCGCGGCGACGTGGGAGGACGTGAAGAAGGTCCGGTATCCCAAAAAGGTGCGGGAGCTGGCCAAGTTGGAGGGGCAGGCGGTTGAGATCGGGGTGTACGAGTGCAACAGCGTCCACGGGCTGTTGCAGACGCCGGAGCACGCGCGTGCCTTGTTCCAAGCAGCGCAGCCCCCGTATTCGCCGGACGACGTGGAGCGGATGGTAGCCGCCCGGATGGCCCGGCAGTCGGTCTTCGAACGCGATCCGGCCCCGTCGGTGCACTACGTCTTGGAGGAGGCGGTGCTGCGCCGACGGGTCGGGGGCACAATGGTGTGGCGACAGCAGCTCGAACACCTGCTGGAGGTGGGGCAGTTGCGTGGCGTCACACTTCAGATCATGCCGACGAACACCGATGCCCATCCAGGGGTGGACGGCAAGATCGAGCTGCTGAAGTTCCCGGACGGATCGGCGGTGGGGCGTTCCGACGGTGCGTTCAACGGGCGGCCGACCACCGATCCAAAGCAGCTCCGGATCCTGGAGCTGCGGTATGGCACCATCCGAGCGCAGGCACTCCCACCGCGGGAGTCGCTGGCCTTCATCGAGCAAGTGCTGGGAGAAACATGATCCGCAACGCTTCTGCCGGGGACACCTCCGAACTGACTTGGTTCAAGAGCAGCTACAGCAGCGGCACGGACGGCAACTCCTGTGTCGAGATCGCGATAGTGCCCCGCACTGTGCACGTCCGCGACTCCAAGCACACATCAGGCCCCCGCCTCGCACTCGCGCCGGAGGCCTGGTCGGACTTCGTGGCCTCCGTCTAGCCTTCCTTCCGGCCTGAAGGCCTGAAGGCCTGAAGCCCGCCCGGAGCGCACGGCATGATGCCTCGGGTGCACCCGACGAATGACACACCGGACCGGCCCCGAACACGATGGGGAGTCTTCGCTCACCGGGATTTCCGCCTGCTCTGGGTGGGCGAGACCGTCAGTGGGCTGGGCAACAGCATCACCGTGGTGGCGTTGCCGCTGATCGCGGTCGTGGTGCTGGACGCCGACTCCACCGATGTCGGCCTGATCGCCGCGGCGGTGTGGCTGCCCTGGCTGCTGGTCGGTTTGCCCGTAGGGGCGTGGGTGGACCGGATGCGCAAGCGGCCACTCATGATCACGTGCGATCTGGTCTCCGTCGCGGCGCTGGTGAGCATTCCGCTGGCGGCGTGGCTCGACGCGCTCACCTTCCAGCACCTGGTCGCCGTCGCGTTGATCTGCGGCACCGCGGCGGTGTGCTTCAACACCGCCTACCACGCGTACATCCGGATCGTGCTCGGCGGCCGCGACCTCCTGGAGGGCAACGCCAAGCTGCAGGGCAGCGAGGCCGCCACCCATGCCGCCGGACCGGGGGTGGCGGGGTTGCTCGCCCAGGCGTTCGGCGCGGTCACCGCGCTCGTGGCCGACGCCGTGACGTTCCTGATCTCCGCGGTCTGCCTGCAGCGGATCGGGGTGGTCGAGCCGGACCGCGCTCCCGAGGAGGAACGCGCCTCGCTGCGACGGCAGGTCGTGGAAGGGCTCCGCTTCGTGAGCCGGGACCGGTACCTGCGGCCGATGGTCATATGGGGCGCCCTGATCAACATGGCGCTCATGGGCTACCAGGCGGTCCAGGTCGTGTTCCTGGTGCGCACCGTCGGGCTGAACCCGGCCATGGTCGGGTTGCTGCTGACCAGCGGCAGTACCGGCGGCCTGGTCGGCGCGCTGGTGGCCACCAGGGTCAGCCGCCGGTTCGGCACCGCGCGCGGGCTGCTCCTCCTGCAGGTCGTCACCGCGCCGTTCGCGCTGCTGCTGCCGATGACCACGGCGGGGGCGGGGCTGCTGCTGTTCGCGACGGGCGCCTTCCTCGTCGGGATCGGCATCACCGTGGCCAACGTCGTGGTCGGCAGCTTCCGGCAGACCTACTGCCCGCCGCACATGCTCGGCCGGGTCGTGGCGACGGCCATGATGATCAACCACAGCACCATCCCGCTCGGATCCCTGCTCGGCGGCGTGATCGGTGACGCGGTCGGGTACCGGCCGGCCATGTGGATCATGACGGGTGTCGTCGCGCTCTCCTGGCTCATCCTCGTCATGAGCCCGATGCGCCGCGAACACGACCTGCCGCAGCACCACGAACCAGCGCACACACCTGCCTGAGGCTCAGGCTGCTGCTGCTGCTGCTGCTGCTGCTGGAGGAGCGAGCGGAGCGGCCCCCGGGACGGCGGCGGCACACGGCGCAGTGGCACGATGTCCGCACGAGTGACCGAGTGACCGAGTGAACGGGGAGGCCGGCCTCATGGCCCGCTACATGGAGGCACTGACCGTCGAGCGAGGCGGTTTCCGGATCAAGGTGCCGGAGTCGTGGTGGGAGTTCGACGTACGGCCGGAGTCGCGGGACGACTCGATCCGGCGGATGGTGAACGAACGGGTGCGGCAGCGGCCGGAGTTGGAGCAGTACCGGGACACGTACGTCGACTTCCTCAGGAAGGCCGCCGCGGACGCGTGGAAGTCGGGCGCGCTGTACTGCGGCTGCATGGCGGAGAACTTCGGCGGGGACACGCCGATCACCGGCTCGGTGACCGTCTCCCTGGTCGGCGGCCGCAACGAGCGCGGTGAGCCACTGTCGAACGACCCGGCCGTCATCGCAAGCCAGCTCGCCGTCAAGGAGGCCAAGCGGGAGGGCGACTCCTGGCGGAAGGTGACGACCGTCGACATCCCCGGAGTCGGCCCGGCCGCGCGGACGTACGGCATCGAGGACATCGCCGTACCCGGCGACGCGCTCAACCGCACCATCCGGGCCGTGCTGGTGCAGACGTTCATTCCCGTGCCGGGTCAGGAGGGCAAGGTGGCCCTGGTGGCGGGCAGCAGCCAGGTGCTCGACCTCGCGGACTCCTTCTTCGACATCTTCGACGCGATCACGTCGACGTTCCGCTTCACGGGTTGATCTCCCTCTCCGGGAGGGCGGCCCGTCGCCGGTCTGACAGATGGTCAGTGCCGCGCACAGGCGCGTGTGCTGATGCGCGGTCCCTGGCAGGCGACACGCGACGGCTAAGAGTTTGTAACGAGCCATTGACAGGAGCTTCGGCCATGGGCACTCTCGTGTGCACACGGTTGGCTAAACGATTTACCAACCCCGAATCTCCTACTTTGGGCAGGGTCAATGGCGCGCCGGATCGGGATCAAGGACGTGGCCGCGGCGGCAGGTGTGTCGACCGCGACCGTGTCGCACATCCTGAACGGCGTCGAGGGCAAGCGGGCCAGCGCGGAGACGCGGCAGCGCGTTCTGCAGGTCGCCGAGGAACTCGGGTACGCGCCGAACGGCCTGGCCCGCGGACTGAGGTTGCAGCGGTCGCAGACCATCGGCTTCGTCAGCGACGAGATCGCCACCACCCCCCACGCCGGCCGGATGATCCTGGGTGCCCAGGAGGCCGCCGCGGCCGAGGGCCTGGTGCTGCTGCTGGTCAACACCAGCGGTGATGCCGAACTGGAGCGCACGAGCATCGAGATGCTGCTCCAGCGGCAGGTGGACGGCGTGCTGTACGCGGCGATGTACCACCGCACCGTGCGCCTGCCGGAGAGCCTGAGCTCGACTCCCACCGTGCTGCTGGACGCGCGCTCGGAGGACCCCGCCATCCCGTGCGTCGTGCCCGACGAGGTCCAGGGCGGCTACACGGCCGTACGGGCGCTGACCGACCACGGCCACCGCAGGATCGGCGTGACCGTGCAGACCGTCGACCTTCCCGCCCGGCAGGGCCGCCTGGAGGGCTACCGCAAGGCGCTGGCCGAGGTCGGTGTCCCCTACGACCCGTCCCTGGTCGCCGCCGAGACGGCGGTGCCCTTCGGCACGACCCCGGGTGACGTGGAGACGGGCTACCGGGCCGCGCGGCGTCTGCTGGCGGCGGAGCACCGCCCGACGGCGTTGTTCTGCTTCAACGACCGGATGGCCGCCGGTGCTTATCGGGCCGCCGCCGAGCTGGGGCTGTCCATACCCGGCGACCTGTCGGTCATCGGGTTCGACAACCAGGAGCTGGTCTGCGAGTCCGTCTACCCCGCGCTGAGCACAGTCCAGCTTCCGCACTACGAGATGGGGGCACGGGCCGTGGCCCGGTTGCTCGCGCTCACCAAGCCTCCGGGCCGGCCACCGGGCCCGGACAATCACGAGATGCTGCTTTGCCCGCTGGTGGCGCGGGCATCGGTCGCTCCGCCGCCCCGGCTCTGACCCCGGGACGGCGAAGCAATTCACACCATGACAGGCGACCGTTGCGACCGGTCGTCATCCCTGTCAGTACTTGGAACACAGTGAGGGTACACACATGTCCCCTGAGATTTTCAATGAGCCGTCGAGCCGCCCCGGCCTGCTGATATCCGCCGGCGCCTCTGCCGGACGGGTGGGCGCGGGCGAGCCTGCCTCCGCGCGTTCCTCCGGCTCCACCACCTCCCTGGCCTCTTCGGTGCGAGGGCGCTGAGCCGCGCCTCCTCACCGGCCGGACGACGGCCGCGCCCGTCACCGAGCCGCTGCCGCAGCGCGCCGCCGGCCTCGCGCCGGACCGTGCTCCCGTCGTCATGTGATCGCGATCGGGTCCACGGGCTCCATCCACCGTGCGCGCCGCGAGTACCGGTGGAGGCCACCTTCTCCCACGAGGGAATCGCGACCGGCGCCGTCCGCCGACGGCCCTTCGCACGCTCTCCGTACATACCGAAAGGCACGTGTGTGTCCACCGCGCCCCGTGATCCGTACCGGCCCGTCGCGCACCTGCGCCCGCCCCGCAACTGGATCAACGACCCCAACGGGCTGGTCTTCCACGATGGCCATTACCACGTCTTCTACCAGTACAACCCCTACGGTGCGACCCACGCGAACATGCACTGGGGCCATTTCCGCAGCCCCGACCTGCTGAGCTGGGAACCGCTGCCGATCGCGCTGTCCCCCGCCCCGGGCGGCGAGGACGCCGACGGCTGCTTCTCCGGCAACGCCGTATCCGACGGCGACCGGCTGATCGCCTTCTACTCCGCGAACCGCTGGGACCGCTCGCCCCAGCACCAGCCGGTCACCACCGCCACCTCCCTCGACGGCGGCCGGACCTTCACCTCGCGCGGGGACCTGCTCATCCCCGAGTGGCCCGAGGACTGCACCATGTACCGCGACCCGTACGTCTGGCAGGACGGCGACGGCTGGCGGATGCTGGTCGGCGCCGCCCTCGCGGACGGCCGCGGCGCGGCTCTGCTGTACGAGTCGGCCGACCTGGAGACCTGGACCTACCTGGGTCTCTTCGACGCCCGCGAGCAGGAGCCGGTCGGCGGTACCGACCTGCACACCGGTGAGGGCTGGGAGTGCCCCCAGTACCTCCCGGCGCAGTCCGGACGGCCCGGGGCCCTCATCTTCAGTGCGTGGAACGATCACGAGGGCGCCCGCTGCGTCACCGCCCTGATCGGCGAGGAACAGGGCAACACCTTCAAGGCGGGCCCGCCCGTCTTCGCCGACCACGGCCCCGAGTGCTACGCCCCCGCGCTGCTGCCCGCACCGGACGGCCGGTGGCTGCTGTGGGGCTGGGCCCCGGAAGCCCGCGAGGAATCCTGGGCGGTGGCGGACGGATGGGCCGGCGTGCTCACCCTTCCCCGCGAGATCTCCGTCGGCGACGGCGACGGCGACGGAGCCGGCTACGTCGGCAGCGCCAGCGGCAGCACGCTGCGGCAGCAGCCCGCCGCCGAACTGCTCGCCCTGCGCGGCGAACACACCGTCCACGCCGCGGGCGTCGCCCACGGCCCGGAACCGGTGGAACTCGGCAGCGTGGGCCGCGCCTTCGACCTGACGGCCCGTCTGGAGCCGACCACGGAGGCCGGTCTGCGGCTGCTGACCACCCCGGACGGCTCCGAGTACCTCGACATCCGGCTCGACGCCGCCGTCGGCGAACTGGTCGTCGACCGCGACCACGCCTCGCTGGACCCGCGCGCCCAGGGCGGCTCCTACCGTATGCCCTGCCCCTCCGGTCAGCCGGTGGAGCTGCGCGTGATCGTCGACCACTCCATCGCCGAAGTCTTCCTCACCACCACCGGACAGGTGCTCACCCTGCGCTTCTACCCGACGGGCGGTGGCCCGTGGCGGCTGCAGGCCCGCAGCGCGACCGACGCGCCCCTGGGCTACGCGGTCGACGTCTGGGAGCTGCTGCCTCTCACGGTCGACGAGCCGAGCACCGGCACCGAACTGCCGCGAGGGCAGTCCACATGACGGATCCATCGCCACGCCGCCGTGGCCAAGGCCCGTGGCGATCCCGAATCCCCCCAATGCACCTCCGCACCACCCACCCTCACCCGCACCACATACCGGAGGCACCCACCATGAACGCCGGAAGCAGAAGGTCCCGCCGGACCCTCTCGATATCCCTGGCCCTCGTCCTTCCCCTGGCCGCGCTGGCCGCCTGTGGGGGAGGTGGCACCACCGACACCTCCGCCGAGGAAGGCAGCGGTACGGGCACCATCACGGTCTGGGCCCACCAGGGTCAGGCGAGCGAGGCCGCCGCCATGCAGAGCGCGGTGAAGTCCTTCAACTCCTCGCAGGACAAGATCAAGGCCGAGCTGACCCTGATCCCCGACAACGACTACACCAAGACCATCACCACCACCGACGCCTCCAAGCTGCCGGACGTCATGGAGTTCGACGGCCCGACCATGGCGAACTTCGTCTACAACAAGAAGCTCGCCCCGGTGGACGACTACGTCTCCAGCAAGACCCTGGCCAACGCCACGGACGCCATCAAGGCGCAGGGCGAGATCGACGGCCGGCACTACGGGCTGGGCATGTTCGACTCCGGGCTCGGCATCTACGGCAACAAGAAGCTGCTGGACGCGGCCGGGGTGAAGTACCCCACCAGCGTGTCGGACGCCTGGACCGCGGAGGAGTTCACCGCGGCCGTGAAGAAGCTGGCCGCCGAGGACTCCGACGGCAAGAGCCTGGACCTGCAGGAGAACAACGGCTACGCCACCGAGTGGGGCACCTACGGCTTCGCCCCGGTCGTCTGGTCGGCCGGCGGCTCGCTCCTGGAGAAGGGCAAGGCCGAAGGCCACCTGGACACCCCGGAGGTGGCGTCGGCGCTGAAGACCTTCCAGGGCTGGAAGAAGTACACCGACCCCAACACCGACGGAAACGCCTTCGCCAAGGGCCGCGTGGCGCTGAGCTGGGTCGGGCACTGGATGTACCCCACGTACAGCAAGGCCCTCGGCAAGGACCTCGTCGTGCTGCCCCTGCCCGACTTCGGCAACGGTCCCAAGACCGGCCAGGGCTCCTGGCAGTGGGGCATCGGCGCCAACACCAAGAACGCCAAGGCCGCCGGCGCCTTCCTCGACACCCTCCTGAACGACACCAACGTCGCCGCGATGACCAAGGCCAACGGTGCCCCTCCCGGGACCAAGTCCGTGCTCGCCAAGAGTGAGCTGTACAAGCAGGGCAGCCCGCTCCAGCTCTTCGCCGACCAGCTCGCCAAGCCCTGCGGCGACAGCACGATCGACAAGTCCTGCGTGGCCGTGACCCGCCCGGTCACCGCTGGATACCCCACGGTCACCGCCAAGTTCAGCCAGGCGCTGAGCGACATCTACGGCGGGGCCGACCCGCAGACCGCCCTGGAGAAGGCCGCACGCGCCATCGACCAGGACTTCTCGGACAACGCCGGTTACAAGCTGCCGTAGCCGGCATCCAGCAGCCGGGAGGGACGGGCACACCCTGACCATGCCCGTCCCTCCCGGCCGGGAAGAGGACTCCTACCGTGACCACCGTGAACCCCGCACCCGCCACGCCCGCCGGGCGGGAGCCGTCCCCGCCACCGACCTCCGCCAAGCCCAAACGGTCCGGGTACCGGAACCGCGACTGGGTGCACGGACTGCTGATGTCCGCACCCGCCCTCGGCGGCCTCATCGCCTTCGTCGGCGTGCCGTTCGTCTACGCGGTCGTGCTCTCCTTCTACAACGTCCGGCTCGGCTCCCCGCTGGAGCCCACCTTCTTCGGCCTGGAACAGTACCGGCGCCTGTTCACCGACCCCGACCTGTCCGGCCCGTTCCTGCGGGCCCTGCTGAACAACCTGACCTTCGCCGCGGTCGTGGTCCCCGTGCAGACCGGCCTGGCACTGGCGCTGGCGATCCTGCTGAACCGCAAGCTGAAGGCCATCGGCCTGTTCAGGTCCCTGTTCTTCATGCCGGTCATCTTCCCCATGGCCCTGGTCGCCGTCATCTGGCGGCTCATCCTGGCCCGCAGCGGCGACGGCCTCCTCAACTCCGCACTCGACGCCGTGAGCTTCGGCAACTGGGGCGCCTTCGACTGGCTCGGCGACTCACTCACCGCCATGGCCTCGATCATCGTGCTGTCCATCTGGCAGGGCGTCGGCTTCCAGATGGTCATCCTCCTCGCCGGACTCCAGCAGATACCCGGCGAACTCTACGAGGCCGCCCAGCTCGACCGGGCCTCCCGCTGGCAGCAGTTCCGCCACGTCACCCTGCCCGGCATCCGCGGCACCCTCGTCTTCGTCGCCACGCTCACCTCGGTGCTGTCCTTCCGCGTCTTCGACCAGGTCTACATCCTCGTCAAGGGCGGCGGACTCGACGAGGGCGCCACCCGCACCGTGATGTACCAGGCCGTCACCACCGCCTTCGACCAGAACAACATCGGCCAGGCGTCCGCGATCACCGTCGTCTTCTTCCTGATCGTCGTCGCCCTGACCCTCATCCAGCGCCGCGTCGTCCGCACCGGCAACGAGGACTGACCATGACCCGCACACCCCTGCGCCGCTTCCTCGACTACGCCGTCCTGAGCGTGCTGGCCTTCATCTTCGTGCTGCCCGTCCTCTACCTGGTCCTCGGCAGCTTCAAGCCCTCCGACGAAGTGCTCAGCGGCCTGACCGGCTTCCTGCCCACCCACCTGTCCCTGGACAACTACAGCGCCGTCCTGAGTACCTTCAACTCCGACGCCACCGGCTACTTCTGGCGCTTCATGGGCATCTCGGTGCTGCTGTCGACCGTCGTGGTTTTCGGCGGCCTGATCATCAACTCCATGGCCGCGTACGGGCTTTCCCGACTGCGGTGGCGTGGCCAGGGCACCGTCTTCACTCTCGTCCTGCTGCTCATGATGGTCCCGTTCGAAGCGGTGGCCGTCCCGCTGTTCTACATGCTCAACGACCAGCGCAACACCATCTACATCCAGGCCCTCCCCTTCATCGCCAACGCCTTCTCCATCTACCAGTTCGCCACCTTCTTCCGCGCGATCCCGCCCAGCATCGAGGAAGCCGCCCGCATCGACGGCGCCGGCCCCTGGCGCACCTTCTTCGCGATCATCGTCCCGATGTCCAAGCCGGTGTACGCCTCGGTCGCGATCCTGACCTTCCTCATCCAGTGGAGCTCCTTCCTCTGGCCGGTCCTCATGGTCTCCGACCCCTCCGTACGCCCCCTGCCCCTGCAGATGAGCGTCTTCCAGGGCCAGCAGCCGGTGGACTGGGGCCAGGTCCTCGCCTTCGGCGTCCTGCTGGTCCTCCCCGTGCTGATCGTCTTCGCGTTCTTCCAGCGGTGGTTCGTCCAGGGCGTCGCGAGCTCGGCGGTCAAGGGCTGAACCTGTTTCACCAAGGGCTCGCTACTCGGGGAGCGGGAAACCGGTCGCGCGCAGGCACGCTCCGTGACGTGGGATCCCGCGCTCCATCGAATGCCTGTGCCCTGTAAGTTCACGTGTGCATACGGTTGTTGACGTGGATGTGCGCGTGACGGGGGTTGCGGTATGGCGGGTCACAGGCCGACGGACTGGCATGTCCTGGACTTGGACAAGGACCCGACCCCGGGCGACCCGCAGCGCGTGCGCACACTCGCGAAGCACTTGCACGACTTCGCCGACGATGTCTCCGACGCGTTGCGTCTGGTCAAGGGAACGCCGACGACCGGCTGACCACCCTCGTCACCCCGGACGGAACGATCTGGCGCTACACCTACGACCCCCTCGGACGCCGGATCTCCAAGGAGCACCTTGACTCGTCCGGAGAAGTCGTCGAGGCCGTGTTCTTCGTCTGGGACGGCACTCGGCTGGCGGAGGAAATACGCCACTCCGGGTCCGGTGACCGCATCACCGTCACCTGGGAGTACTCGCCCGACAGTCACCGCGCGATAGCCCAGAGCCGTCGTGAGTGGCTTCGTGATGTGCCGCAGGACGAGGTCGACCGAAGATTCCGGCTCATAGTGAGCGATCTCGCGGGAAGCCCGCTTGAAATGCTCTCGCCGGACGGCGGGACGACCTGGAAGAACAGGTCGCACTTGTGGGGCGCGCAAGGCGGTGCGCAGACAGCGGAAGAAGACTGCCGTCTTCGATTTCCCGGCCAGTATTTCGATGCCGAGAGTGAACTCCATTACAACTGCTTCCGCTATTACGATCCGTACTCGGCCCGATACATCTCGCCCGACCCGCTGGGGCTCACGGCCGGTCCCGATCACTACGCGTACGTGGTCAACCCCCTGGTCTGGTCCGACCCTCTGGGGCTCCAGTCCTGCCCCACCTTCAAGGGGCTCGCCTGGCTGACCGACAAGATGCTGAAGCGTCCCTCGTTCAGGTACCAGCGGGTCGTGTCCGGCGTGGACTACGAACAGATCTGGAAGCTCTCCGACGGCCGGGCCGTGCACATGGACGGCGGCCCCACGAACGGTTGGATCATGGAAGCCAAGTTCACCGGAGGGCGGGAGAGTGAGTGGGCCAAGTCCGCCTACAATCCCGAGAGCTCTCTCTATAACGAGAAGAAGATCACCGATCAGGCCGCCAAGCTTCTGCAAATGAATGAGGAGCTGGGCGGGAAGGGCGTGCGCTACGCAATTTCGAACGAGGCGGGCGCGGCCCATTTCCGAGAAGTGCTCGGAACTCATTTTCCGGAAGCGATGACAAATGGTACGCTGTCGGTCTTTCATGTGCCCGGCAATGGTATGAGCGGAATGAGTAAATGGTTGACGTAAGTGCGGAATTGGGTCAGCTGTCCGAACTCGACGAACTCACCGGCCCGGCGGCGGCCGCCGTTCTCGACGCCTCGGGCTGGGAGGGTGAACGCAGGAATCCGGCCAAGGAATGGGCGACGACGTGGCGTCGCGACGACGCGCACGCGTGGATCCAGGGCGACGGCCCCGTGGAGGTGGAGTTCACGCTCTGGTACCGGGAGGTCGAAGACGAATGGCCGGACCCGGACACCTACATCGACCAGTTGTACGGCGCGGCTTCCGCCGAGCTCCCTCGCGTTGTCGACCAGTTGGAATCCGGAGCGCTCGGGGCGCGACTCGAGACAGTCGACGAGGACCTGACGGGCGGGGCCGACTACATCGACCACATCGCGTGGCGGATTTCGGACAAGGTCCTCCTGGCCGGCGTCAAGCATGACGACACCGAGGCACCGGTTCAGCTGGTGGTCGTGGTGCGTGCATACGGCGCGGGCGAGGAGGATGAAGACGGGGAGTGGCTCTGACGCGCCCAGCGGGCATCCTGTGGCGGCTCCGAAGGGGGCGCCCGGCCTTGTGTTTGACCTACGTCACCCTCCGGGTATTCTCTCCGGCTCAATTGGCGTCGCCCCTGCCCCGTATGGCAGACTGTCCGAGTTGCTCGGTCGAGTGTTGATGCTGCGCGCCTCCCGCCGGGAGGACCGGAAGCGAGTCCCACAGTACTCGTCGTCCCAACTGCCACACGGCAGCGCTGGGGCGGACGTACGGGAATCTTTCGGGAAGCGTCAGTGCGGCACTGGCCAGGCACCCGGTGGCCTTCTAGGTCCCGGTCTGCGGTTCCGGAGGGGCCGTGCGCATTCCCTGCAGGGATGTTCGAACAAGGGACATCTGTGTCAGCGGAAGAGCGACACGCCCGACCGCGTGGGTCGGACAGAAGGGCTGGAACGCCGGGTTCCAGAGCGTTACGAGAGACAGGACTGCTGAGTAGCCATGGCGGGACAGAAGATCCGCATCCGGCTCAAGGCCTACGACCACGAGGTCATCGACTCCTCGGCGAAGAAGATCGTCGAGACGGTGACGCGTACTGGTGCGTCGGTCGCGGGCCCGGTGCCGCTGCCCACTGAGAAGAACGTGTACTGCGTCATCAAGTCGCCGCACAAGTACAAGGACTCGCGCGAGCACTTCGAGATGCGCACCCACAAGCGCCTGATCGACATCCTCGACCCCACCCCCAAGACCGTTGACTCTCTGATGCGACTCGACCTCCCGGCCGGTGTCGACATCGAGATCAAGCTCTGAGGCCGGTGATCTGAGAGATGGCTAAGCAGATCAAGGGCATCCTGGGCGAGAAGCTCGGTATGACGCAGGTGTGGGACGCGAACAACCGCGTCGTCCCCGTCACCGTCGTCAAGGCCGGGCCCAACGTCGTCACCCAGGTCCGTACGAACGATGTCGACGGCTACGAGTCCGTCCAGATCGCCTTCGGCGAGATCGACCCGCGCAAGGTGAACAAGCCCCTCAAGGGCCACTTCGCCAAGGCCGACGTCACTCCCCGTCGCCACCTCGTCGAGATCCGCACCGCGGACGCCTCCGAGTACACGCTGGGCCAGGAGATCACCGCTGAGGTGTTCGAGGCCGGCGTGAAGGTCGACGTGACCGGCAAGAGCAAGGGCAAGGGCTTCGCCGGTGTCATGAAGCGTCACAACTTCAAGGGCCTCGGCGCCGGACACGGCACCCAGCGCAAGCACCGCTCTCCCGGTTCCATCGGTGGCTGCGCCACCCCGGGCCGTGTGTTCAAGGGCCTCCGCATGGCGGGTCGCATGGGCAACGAGCGGGTCACCACCCAGAACCTGACCGTCCACGCCGTTGACGCGGAGAAGGGTCTGCTGCTCATCAAGGGCGCGGTTCCCGGTCCGAACGGCGGCCTCGTCCTGGTCCGCACCGCGGCCAAGGGGGCCTGAGGTAATGAGCACTGTTGACATCCTTTCGCCGGCGGGCGACAAGGCCGGTTCCGTCGAGCTCCCCGCGGAGATCTTCGACGTCGAGAAGGTCAGCATTCCGCTGATCCACCAGGTCGTCGTCGCACAGCTGGCCGCTGCCCGCCAGGGCACGCACAAGACCAAGACCCGTGGCGAGGTCCGCGGCGGTGGCAAGAAGCCGTACCGCCAGAAGGGCACCGGTCGCGCCCGTCAGGGTTCGACCCGCGCGCCGCAGTTCGCCGGCGGTGGCGTCGTCCACGGCCCGCAGCCGCGTGACTACTCGCAGCGGACCCCGAAGAAGATGAAGGCTGCCGCTCTGCGTCACGCCCTCACCGACCGGGCCCGCCACAACCGCATCCACGTCGTCTCCGGCGTGGTCGAGGGCGAGACCCCGTCCACCAAGGCCGCCAAGAGCCTGTTCGGCAAGATCAGCGAGCGCAAGAACCTGCTCCTGGTCGTCGACCGCGCCGACGAGGCCGCGTGGCTGTCCGCCCGCAACCTGCCCCAGGTCCACATCCTGGAGCCGGGCCAGCTGAACACGTACGACGTTCTCGTCTCGGACGACGTGGTCTTCACCAAGGCCGCCTTCGAGTCCTTCGTGTCCGGCACGCCTAGTGCCGAGCGGATCAATGACACCGAAGGGAGCGAGGTCTGATGGCTATCCGTCACCCCGCAATCGCCTCCAAGGCGGCGAAGAAGGCCAAGGCCGCGCGCGTCGCCAAGGCGCGCCGTCACGCCGCCGAGGGCAAGAACACGGTCGAGACCCCGCAGAGCAAGTCCTTCACGGACCCCCGTGACGTGCTGCTCAAGCCGGTCGTCTCCGAGAAGAGCTATGCGCTCCTCGACGAGGGCAAGTACACGTTCATCGTCGCCCCGAGCGCCAACAAGACCCAGATCAAGCAGGCCGTCCAGGCGGTCTTCTCGGTCAAGGTCACCGGGGTCAACACGATCAACCGCCAGGGCAAGCGCAAGCGGACCCGCACGGGCTTCGGCCAGCGTGCGTCCACCAAGCGCGCGATCGTGACCCTCGCCGAGGGCGACCGTATCGACATCTTCGGCGGTCCGACCGCGTAAGCGGGTCGGATCGTCCGATATCGGACGAGGACTGAGAAATGGGAATCCGCAAGTACAAGCCGACTACGCCGGGCCGTCGTGGTTCCAGCGTCGCCGACTTCGTCGAGGTCACGCGGTCCACGCCGGAGAAGTCGTTGGTCCGCCCCCTGCACAGCAAGGGTGGCCGTAACAACTCCGGTCGTGTGACCGTCCGCCACCAGGGTGGTGGCCACAAGCGCGCCTACCGAGTGATCGACTTCCGTCGTCACGACAAGGACGGCGTGCCGGCGAAGGTCGCGCACATCGAGTACGACCCCAACCGCACCGCGCGCATCGCGCTCCTGCACTACGCGGACGGCGAGAAGCGCTACATCCTCGCGCCGCGTGGCCTGAGCCAGGGCGACCGCGTCGAGAACGGTCCCGGGGCCGACATCAAGCCGGGCAACAACCTTGCCCTGCGCAACATCCCGGTCGGTACCACGCTGCACGCCATCGAGCTGCGTCCGGGCGGCGGCGCGAAGTTCGCCCGCTCCGCCGGCGCCTCCGTGCAGCTGCTCGCGAAGGAGGGCTCCATGGCCCACCTGCGCATGCCGTCCGGTGAGATCCGCCTGGTCGACGTCCGCTGCCGCGCCACTGTGGGCGAGGTCGGCAACGCCGAGCAGAGCAACATCAACTGGGGTAAGGCGGGCCGTAAGCGCTGGCTGGGCGTTCGCCCGACCGTGCGTGGTGTGGTCATGAACCCGGTGGACCACCCGCACGGTGGTGGCGAAGGCCGTACCTCGGGTGGTCGCCACCCGGTGTCCCCCTGGGGCAAGAAGGAAGGCCGTACTCGTTCGCCCAAGAAGGCGTCGAACAAGTACATCGTCCGCCGCCGCAAGACGAACAAGAAGCGCTAAGGACGGGTTGAGATGCCTCGTAGCTTGAAGAAGGGGCCCTTCGTCGACGACCACCTGATCAAGAAGGTGGACGCCCAGAACGAAGCCGGCACCAAGAACGTCATCAAGACCTGGTCCCGTCGCTCGATGATCGTGCCGGCCATGCTCGGCCACACGCTCGCGGTGCACAACGGCAAGACCCACATCCCGGTGTTTGTCACCGAGTCGATGGTCGGCCACAAGCTCGGCGAGTTCTCGCCGACCCGCACCTTCCGGGGCCACGTCAAGGACGACCGGAAGTCGAAGCGCCGCTAGTCGGCGGGGTGCAATCGACCATGACAGACACTGAAGGGACAACCATGGAAGCCAGGGCCCAGGCGCGGTACATCCGCGTCACGCCCATGAAGGCCCGCCGCGTGGTGGACCTCATCCGTGGCATGGATGCCACGGAGGCTCAGGCGGTCCTGCGTTTCGCCCCGCAGGCCGCGAGCGTGCCGGTCGGCAAGGTGCTGGACAGCGCCATCGCCAACGCCGCGCACAACTACGACCACACCGATGTCGACAGCCTCTTCATTTCCGAGGCCTACGTCGACGAGGGCCCGACCCTGAAGCGGTTCCGGCCGCGCGCCCAGGGCCGTGCCTACCGGATCCGCAAGCGGACCAGCCACATCACCGTGGTCGTCAGCAGCAAGGAAGGAACCCGGTAATGGGCCAGAAGGTAAACCCGCACGGGTTCCGGCTCGGTGTCACGACCGACTTCAAGTCGCGTTGGTACGCCGACAAGCTGTACAAGGACTACGTCAAGGAAGACGTCGCCATCCGTCGGATGATGACGTCCGGCATGGAGCGCGCCGGCATCTCCAAGGTCGAGATCGAGCGCACCCGTGACCGTGTGCGTGTGGACATCCACACCGCGCGTCCGGGCATCGTGATCGGCCGCCGCGGCGCCGAGGCCGACCGCATCCGCGGTGACCTCGAGAAGCTCACCGGCAAGCAGGTCCAGCTGAACATCCTCGAGGTCAAGAGCCCCGAGACGGACGCTCAGCTGGTTGCCCAGGCCGTCGCCGAGCAGCTCTCCTCCCGCGTCTCCTTCCGTCGCGCCATGCGTAAGAGCATGCAGGGCACGATGAAGGCCGGCGCCAAGGGCATCAAGATCCAGTGCGGTGGCCGCCTCGGTGGCGCCGAGATGTCCCGCTCGGAGTTCTACCGCGAGGGCCGTGTGCCCCTGCACACGCTCCGCGCGAACGTGGACTACGGCTTCTTCGAGGCCAAGACGACCTTCGGCCGCATCGGTGTGAAGGTCTGGATCTACAAGGGCGACGTCAAGAACATCGCCGAGGTCCGCGCCGAGAACGCCGCCGCCCGTGCGGGTAACCGCCCGGCCCGTGGTGGCGCTGACCGCCCGGCCCGTGGTGGCCGTGGTGGCGAGCGTGGCGGGCGCGGTCGTAAGCCGCAGCAGGCTCCGGCTGCCGAGGCCCCCAAGGCCGAGGCTCCCGCCGCCGCTCCGGCTGAGAGCACCGGAACGGAGGCCTGACCGACATGCTGATCCCCCGTAGGGTCAAGCACCGCAAGCAGCACCACCCCAAGCGCAGCGGCATGTCCAAGGGTGGCACGCAGGTTGCGTTCGGCGAGTACGGCATCCAGGCGCTGACCCCGGCCTATGTGACGAACCGCCAGATCGAGGCCGCTCGTATCGCCATGACGCGTCACATCAAGCGTGGTGGCAAGGTCTGGATCAACATCTACCCGGACCGCCCCCTCACCAAGAAGCCGGCCGAGACCCGCATGGGTTCCGGTAAGGGTTCGCCGGAGTGGTGGGTGGCCAACGTCAAGCCCGGACGCGTGATGTTCGAGCTGTCGTACCCCAACGAGAAGATCGCGCGCGAGGCCCTGACCCGTGCGGCTCACAAGCTGCCGATGAAGTGCAAGATCGTCAAGCGCGAGGCAGGTGAAGCGTGATGTCGGCCGGTACCAAGGCGTCGGAGCTGCGCGAGCTGGGCAACGAGGAGCTTCTGGCGAAGCTCCGCGAGGCCAAGGAAGAGCTGTTCAACCTCCGCTTCCAGGCGGCGACGGGTCAGCTCGAGAACCACGGTCGGCTCAAGGCCGTCCGCAAGGACATCGCGCGGATCTACACCCTGATGCGTGAGCGCGAGCTGGGCATCGAGACGGTGGAGAGTGCCTGATGAGCGAGAGCAACGTGACTGAAGAGACCAAGACGGACCGCGGTTTCCGCAAGACCCGTGAGGGTCTGGTCGTCAGCGACAAGATGGACAAGACCGTCGTCGTCGCCGTCGAGGACCGCGTCAAGCACGCGCTGTACGGCAAGGTCATCCGCCGTACGAACAAGCTCAAGGCCCACGACGAGCAGAACGCCGCGGGTGTCGGCGACCGCGTCCTCCTCATGGAGACCCGGCCGCTGTCCGCGACCAAGCGCTGGCGCGTCGTCGAGATCCTCGAGAAGGCCAAGTAATCCCTCCTAGGGGGACCCCCTAGGCACCGTTCCGCCAGGCTCGGGGTGGGTGTGCAACTGTCGCACCCGCCCCGGGAACCGGCAGACAATCAGGAGATAGACGTGATCCAGCAGGAGTCGCGACTGCGTGTCGCCGACAACACTGGTGCTAAGGAGATCCTTTGCATCCGTGTGCTCGGTGGCTCTGGTCGCCGCTACGCGGGTGTCGGTGACGTCATCGTCGCCACCGTCAAGGACGCGATCCCCGGTGGCAACGTGAAGAAGGGTGACGTCGTCAAGGCGGTCATCGTTCGCACCGTCAAGGAGCGCCGCCGTCCGGACGGCTCGTACATCCGCTTCGACGAGAACGCCGCCGTCATTCTCAAGAACGACGGCGACCCTCGTGGCACCCGTATCTTCGGCCCGGTCGGCCGTGAGCTGCGCGAGAAGAAGTTCATGAAGATCATCTCCCTCGCGCCGGAGGTGCTGTGAGCATGAAGATCAAGAAGGGCGACCTGGTCCAGGTCATCACCGGCAAGGACAAGGGCAAGCAGGGCAAGGTCATCGCGGCCTTCCCCCGCGAGGACCGCGTCCTGGTCGAGGGTGTCAACCGGGTCAAGAAGCACACCAAGGCCGGTCCGACGGCTCGCGGTTCGCAGGCCGGCGGCATCGTCACCACCGAGGCGCCGATCCACGTCTCCAACGTCCAGCTGGTCGTGGAGAAGGACGGCAACAAGGTCGTGACCCGCGTCGGTTACCGCTTCGACGACGAAGGCAACAAGATCCGCGTTGCCAAGCGGACGGGTGAGGACATCTGATGACGACCACCACCAGCCCGCGTCTGAAGCAGAAGTACCGTGAGGAGATCACGGGCAAGCTGCGTGACGAGTTCAAGTACGAGAACGTCATGCAGATCCCCGGTCTCGTCAAGATCGTGGTCAACATGGGTGTGGGTGACGCCGCCCGCGACTCCAAGCTGATCGAGGGTGCCATCAAGGACCTCACCACGATCACCGGTCAGAAGCCGGCCGTCACCAAGGCCCGCAAGTCCATCGCGCAGTTCAAGCTGCGTGAGGGCCAGCCGATCGGTGCCCACGTCACGCTCCGTGGCGACCGCATGTGGGAGTTCCTGGACCGCACCCTGTCGCTCGCGCTGCCGCGCATCCGCGACTTCCGCGGCCTGTCCCCCAAGCAGTTCGACGGCCGTGGCAACTACACCTTCGGTCTCACGGAGCAGGTCATGTTCCACGAGATCGACCAGGACAAGATCGACCGCACCCGGGGTATGGACATCACCGTGGTGACCACGGCGACCAACGACGCTGAGGGCCGCGCGCTCCTTCGTCACCTCGGCTTCCCCTTCAAGGAGGCGTGAGCGAGATGGCGAAGAAGGCTCTGATCGCTAAGGCTGCTCGCAAGCCCAAGTTCGGTGTGCGTGGCTACACCCGCTGCCAGCGCTGCGGCCGCCCGCACTCCGTGTACCGCAAGTTCGGCCTCTGCCGCGTGTGCCTTCGTGAGATGGCTCACCGTGGCGAGCTGCCGGGCGTGACCAAGAGCTCCTGGTAATCCCCCTAACAAGGGATTCGCAGGGCTCTCGGTAAGCATCTGGGGCGGCAGGACGTCCAGCTCACATGCCTTAGGCTTGTGGGGTTGGGCGTCTGCCGCCGCCCTTACGACTTACTACGCCGTAGGTCCACCGCGCCGCACCCGTCCCGTCTCGGATCGGGGAGAGGGATGGCGCACCAGGAAACCCCGGCGAGAGAGGCCGAAGGCCAATTCATGACCATGACTGATCCGATCGCAGACATGCTGACCCGTCTGCGGAACGCGAACTCGGCATACCACGACTCCGTGACGATGCCGGCATCGAAGATCAAGTCGCACATCGCGGAGATCCTCCAGCAGGAGGGCTTCATCACGGGCTGGAAGGTCGAGGACGCCGAGGTCGGCAAGAACCTCGTCCTGGAGCTGAAGTTCGGCCCCAACCGTGAGCGCTCCATCGCGGGCATCAAGCGGATCTCCAAGCCCGGTCTCCGGGTGTACGCGAAGTCCACCAACCTGCCGAAGGTTCTGGGCGGCCTGGGCGTGGCCATCATCTCCACGTCGCACGGGCTCCTGACCGACAAGCAGGCGCAGAAGAAGGGCGTGGGTGGGGAAGTCCTCGCCTACGTCTGGTAATTCGGGAACGGAGGAGAGACAGCAATGTCGCGTATCGGCAAGCTCCCCATCCCGGTTCCCGCCGGCGTGGACGTCACCATCGACGGCCGTACGGTCGCGGTCAAGGGCCCCAAGGGCGAACTGACCCACACCGTCATCGCGCCGATCGACATCGCCAAGGCCGAGGACGGCACCCTTCAGGTGCTCCGGCCCAACGACGAGCGGCAGAGCAAGGCCCTGCACGGCCTGTCCCGCACGCTGGTGGCGAACATGATCACCGGTGTGACCACGGGATACGTCAAGAAGCTCGAAATCAGCGGTGTCGGTTACCGTGTCGTGGCCAAGGGCTCCAACCTGGAGTTCTCCCTGGGCTACAGCCACCCGATCCTGGTCGAGGCCCCCGAGGGCATCACCTTCAAGGTGGAGTCCCCGACCCGTTTCTCGGTCGAGGGCATCGACAAGCAGAAGGTCGGCGAGGTTGCGGCCAATATCCGCAAGCTGCGCAAGCCCGACCCGTACAAGGCCAAGGGCGTCAAGTACGAGGGCGAAGTCATCCGCCGCAAGGTCGGAAAGGCGGGTAAGTAAGCCATGGCATACGGACAGAAGATCCTTAAGGGCGACGCCTACAAGCGCGCCGCGATCAAGCGCCGCCACATCCGGATCCGTAAGCACATCAACGGTACGGCGGAGCGTCCGCGTCTGGTCGTTACCCGCTCGAACCGCCACATCGTGGCCCAGGTGATCGACGACATCAAGGGTCACACCCTTGCGTCGGCGTCCACCCTGGACAGCTCGATCCGCGGCGGCGAGGGCGACAAGTCCGCGCAGGCCAAGCAGGTCGGCGCCCTGGTCGCCGAGCGCGCCAAGGCCGCCGGTGTCGAGGCCGTCGTGTTCGACCGTGGTGGTAACCAGTACGCGGGGCGCATCGCCGCCCTGGCGGACGCCGCCCGCGAGGCCGGACTCAAGTTCTGAGTCGGTTCCGTAGCTAGCGGAAACAGAGAGAGGTAATTCCAATGGCTGGACCCCAGCGCCGCGGTGGCGGTGCCGGTGGCGGCGAGCGGCGGGACCGGAAGGGTCGCGACGGTGGCAACGCCGCCGCCGAGAAGACCGCGTACGTTGAGCGCGTTGTCGCGATCAACCGCGTCGCCAAGGTTGTGAAGGGTGGTCGTCGCTTCAGCTTCACCGCGCTGGTCGTGGTGGGCGACGGTGACGGCACCGTGGGTGTCGGATACGGCAAGGCCAAGGAGGTGCCGGCCGCCATCGCCAAGGGTGTTGAGGAGGCCAAGAAGCACTTCTTCAAGGTCCCCCGGATCCAGGGCACCATCCCGCACCCCATCCAGGGTGAGAAGGCTGCCGGCGTCGTGCTGCTCAAGCCCGCGTCGCCCGGTACCGGTGTGATCGCCGGTGGACCGGTGCGTGCCGTGCTCGAGTGCGCCGGTATCCACGACGTGCTGTCGAAGTCGCTCGGCTCCGACAACGCCATCAACATCGTGCACGCGACCGTGGAGGCCCTGAAGGGCCTGCAGCGTCCCGAGGAGATCGCGGCCCGCCGTGGTCTGCCGCTCGAGGACGTCGCCCCCGCGGCTCTTCTCCGTGCGCGTGCCGGGGCGGGTGCGTAATCATGGCGCAGCTCAAGATTACGCAGGTCAAGTCCTACATCGGCAGCAAGCAGAACCACCGTGACACCCTGCGCTCCCTTGGTCTCAAGGGCATCAACACGCAGGTCGTCAAGGAGGACCGCCCCGAGTTCCGCGGCATGGTGCACACCGTCCGCCACCTCGTGACGGTCGAGGAGGTCGACTGATCATGGCGGAGAACAACCCGCTCAAGATCCACAACCTCCGTCCCGCCCCGGGCGCCAAGACCGCCAAGACCCGTGTGGGTCGTGGTGAGGCGTCGAAGGGTAAGACGGCCGGTCGTGGTACGAAGGGCACGAAGGCCCGCTACCAGGTTCCGGAGCGCTTCGAGGGTGGCCAGATGCCCCTCCACATGCGTCTCCCGAAGCTGAAGGGCTTCAAGAACCCGTTCAAGACCGAGTACCAGGTCGTGAACCTCGACAAGCTGGCCTCGCTCTACCCCGAGGGTGGCGAGGTCACCGTCGAGGGGCTGGTGGCCAAGGGGGCCGTTCGCAAGAACAGCCTCGTCAAGGTCCTCGGCCAGGGCGAGATCTCCGTGGCGCTGCAGGTGACGGTCGACGCCGTCTCCGGCTCCGCCAAGGAGAAGATCACCGCCGCCGGCGGTACCGTCACCGAGCTCGTCTGAACTCGACAGGCGTCTCGATGACCTGAGCGATCCCGACCGGGGATACCCCACATATGGGGTATCCCCGGTTGGTCGTTCCTAGGGCGGCAGTCTCGCCGGTAAGGTGGCCTGCACTGCCCACTTTCACAGGGTGCTTCACTTCGGGCACTCTGAGCGGCAGTTGACCGTTACCTATGTCGTTGTTCCATTGGACTCTCAAGACGTCACCCTTGACGCAGTTGCGCGGGGGTCGCAGGAGGCACCGTGCTCACCGCGTTCGCCCGGGCGTTCAAGACGCCCGACCTGCGCAAGAAGCTGCTCTTCACGCTCTTCATCATCGTGGTCTACCGGGTGGGTACGCACGTCCCGATCCCGGGCGTCGACTACCGGAACGTCCAGACCTGCATCGACCAAGCCGAGGCGAACCAAGGCCTCTTCGGTCTGGTCAACATGTTCAGCGGCGGCGCGCTGCTGCAGATCACGATCTTCGCACTGGGCATCATGCCGTACATCACGGCGAGCATCATTCTGCAGCTGCTGACCGTGGTGATCCCGCGTCTGGAAGCCCTGAAGAAGGAGGGCCAGGCCGGTACGGCGAAGATCACCCAGTACACCCGGTACCTGACGATCGCCCTCGCCATCCTCCAGGGCACCGGCCTCGTCGCCACCGCCCGCAGCGGCGCCCTGTTCCAGAACTGCCCGGTGGCCAGCCAGATCGTCCCTGACCAGTCGATCTTCGTCACCGTCACCATGGTCATCACCATGACCGCCGGTACGGCGACCGTGATGTGGCTCGGCGAGCTCATCACCGACCGCGGCATCGGCAACGGCATGTCGATCCTGATGTTCATCTCGATCGCCGCCACCTTCCCGTCCGCCCTGTGGGCCATCAAGTCGCAGGGCTCCCTGGCCGGCGGCTGGATCGAGTTCGGCACCGTCATCGCGGTCGGTCTCGTCGTGATCGGCCTGGTGGTCTTCGTCGAGCAGGCCCAGCGCCGCATCCCGGTCCAGTACGCGAAGCGCATGATCGGCCGCCGGTCCTACGGCGGTACGTCGACGTACATTCCGCTGAAGGTCAACCAGGCCGGCATCATCCCTGTGATCTTCGCCTCGTCGCTGCTCTACATCCCGGCGCTGATCGCGCAGTTCGCCGGTGGAAACTCCGGCTGGAAGATCTGGATCGAGAAGAATCTCGCGCTTCCGAGCGCCCCGATGCACATCGTCCTCTACTTCCTCCTGATCATTTTCTTCGCCTTCTTCTACGTGGCCATCTCCTTCAACCCCGAAGAAGTCGCCGACAACATGAAGAAGTATGGTGGCTTCATCCCGGGCATCCGGGCTGGCCGACCGACCGCTGAGTACCTGTCGTACGTGCTCAACCGGATCACCTGGCCGGGTTCGCTGTACTTGGGGCTGATCGCTCTCGTGCCGACGATGGCGTTGGCTGGTTTCGGGGCAGACCAGAACTTCCCGTTCGGCGGGACCAGCATCCTGATCATCGTGGGTGTCGGTCTCGAGACGGTGAAGCAGATCGAGAGCCAGCTCCAGCAGCGCAATTACGAAGGGTTCCTCCGCTGATGCGTATCGTCCTCGTCGGGCCGCCGGGTGCCGGTAAGGGAACGCAGGCCGCGTTCCTGGCCAAGAACCTGTCGATCCCGCACATCTCCACGGGCGACCTGTTCCGGGCCAACATCAGCCGGCAGACGGAACTCGGCAAACTGGCGAAGTCCTACATGGACGCGGGCAATCTGGTGCCCGACGAGGTCACCATCGCGATGGCGAAGGACCGCATGGAGCAGCCGGACGCCGAGAACGGTTTCCTGCTGGACGGCTTCCCCCGCAACGTCTCCCAGGCCGAGGCGCTCGACGAGCTGCTCGAGACCGAGAGCATGCAGCTCGACGCGG
This sequence comes from Streptomyces sp. NPDC033136, assembly GCF_055578235.1. NCBI lineage: Bacteria > Bacillati > Actinomycetota > Actinomycetes > Kitasatosporales > Streptomycetaceae > Streptomyces > Streptomyces sp. NPDC033136. Next base: position 89,273 of record NZ_JBVIPD010000027.1, on the reverse strand, counting down.
TGCTGGACCTGGAGGTCCCCGAGGACGAGGTGGTCAAGCGGATCGCCGGCCGCCGTGTCTGCCGCAACGAGTCGGCGCACGTGTTCCACGTGACGTACAAGCCGCCGGCCAAGGAGGGCGTCTGCGACGTCTGCGGCGGCGAGCTCTACCAGCGCGACGACGACTCCGAGGAGACCGTCCGCAAGCGGCTGGAGGTCTACCACACCCAGACCGAGCCGATCATCGACTACTACAAGGCCCAGGGCCTGGTGGTCACGATCTCGGCGCTCGGCAAGGTGGAGGACGTCACGACCCGCGCCATGGAGGCGCTGAAGCGTGGCGAGGACGACAAGTAGTCGTCCGTACGCAGCTACCGGCCGCGGTTCCCCCCGGGGGGAGCCGCGGCCGCTGTGTGGGCGGGGCCGGCCGAACGGCCCCGTATCGTTGAAGGCGTCCGTACACCCTCCGGTCCAGAAAGGCCGTAGCCCCCATGGTGCAGATCAAGACCCCCGAGCAGATCGCCAGGATGCGTGAGGCGGGGCTGGTCGTCGCCGCCATTCACGCGGCGACCCGCGAGGCCGCCGTGCCCGGGGCCACGACGAGGGATCTGGACCAGGTCGCCCGCAAGGTGCTCGCCGAGCACGACGCCAAGTCGAACTTCCTCGGCTACGGCGGCTTCCCCGCGACCATCTGCACCTCGGTGAACGAGGTCGTCGTCCACGGCATCCCGTCGGACGACGTCGTCCTCAAGGACGGGGACGTCATCTCCATCGACTGCGGCGCGATCATCGACGGCTGGCACGGCGACGCCGCCTACACGGCCTTCGTCGGCTCCGGCCACGCCCCGGAGCTGGTCGAGCTCTCCCGGGTGACCGAGGAGTCGATGTGGGCCGGCATCGCGGCCATGAAGCAGGGCAACCGGCTGGTCGACGTCTCCCGGGCGATCGAGACGTACATCCGCCGCCAGCCCAAGCCCGGCGGCGGCCGCTACGGGATCGTCGAGGACTACGGCGGCCACGGCATCGGTACCGAGATGCACATGGACCCGCACCTGCTGAACTACGTCGAGCGGCGGCGCGGCAAGGGCCCCAAGCTGGTGCCCGGGTTCTGCCTGGCGATCGAGCCGATGGTCTCCCTGGGGACGCCGAAGACGGAGGTCCTGGAGGACGACTGGACGGTCGTCACCACGGACGGCACCTGGTCGTCCCACTGGGAGCACTCCGTGGCCCTGACGGAAGAGGGCTTGCTGGTGCTGACGTCTCCCGACGGGGGCAAGGCGAAGCTCGCGGAGCTGGGCATCACAGCAGCTCCCGATCCGCTGGGCTGAGCGCCTTCCTTGGAGCCCGGTCGCGACGGTCGGCGGCTTGCGGGCCGTGGGAGCCCGGTCGCGCGGTTCCCCGCGCCCCTGACAGGGCGCTTAAGGATCTCCGCGCTGGGGCAGACTTCTCGATTCGTGTTTCCGAGGGCTCTGACGTAGACTGACTCGTCGGCTCTTGTGTACCCGCATGCCTGCATGCGCCCGCACGGAGTCGATCAAGGTAGTCGATTCGAAGGGCGAAGCGTGGCCAAGAAGCAAGGTGCCATCGAGATCGAGGGCACTGTCGTCGAGTCTCTTCCGAACGCCATGTTCAAGGTCGAGCTCCAGAACGGCCACCAGGTCCTGGCACACATCAGCGGCAAGATGCGCATGCACTACATCCGCATCCTCCCTGACGACCGGGTCGTGGTGGAGCTGTCTCCGTACGACCTGACGCGTGGCCGGATCGTCTACCGCTACAAGTAGATCTTGCCCGCATCCCGCTTCCGGCGGGGTGGTGGCACTGACCCGGAGAACCTCACCCAATGAAGGTCAAGCCGAGCGTCAAGAAGATCTGCGACAAGTGCAGGGTGATCCGCCGTCACGGCCGGGTCATGGTCATCTGCGACAACCCGCGCCACAAGCAGCGCCAGGGCTGACGCACGACCGATCCCTCTGCATTCCTCGCAGGGATTCGCGCGACGCAAGCTGAATATGTTCATACGCAGAGCCCGGACCCTCGGGTCTGACACCCCCGGTCGGAGGCCGGGGACCCGGTTCGTACCTCGTACGGCGGCTGGGAGTCGGTTCTGCGGAAGACCTCCGTCAAGCAACTGGAGCCATTGAATGGCACGCGTTTCCGGTGTTGACATCCCGCGCGAAAAGCGCGTGGAGATCGCCCTCACCTATGTGTTCGGCATCGGCCGGACCCTCTCGCAGCAGACGCTGGCCGCCACCGGCGTCGACCCGAACACCCGCGTTCGCGACCTCTCCGAGGAGCAGCTCGTCGCGATCCGCGAGTACGTCGACAACAACATCAAGACCGAGGGTGACCTCCGTCGCGAGGTCCAGGCCGACATCCGCCGCAAGGTCGAGATCGGTACGTACCAGGGTCTGCGTCACCGTCGCGGCCTGCCCGTCCGCGGTCAGCGCACCAGCACGAACGCCCGTACCCGCAAGGGCCCGCGTCGCGCCATCGCCGGCAAGAAGAAGCCGGGCAAGAAGTAGTCCGCAGCGGACTCGCCGTCCAGCGGTCTTCGCTGTAGGACCGACCACCTCCCGTAGGAGTTATAGATGCCCCCCAAGGGTCGTCAGGGCGCTGCCAAGAAGGTGCGCCGCAAGGAAAAGAAGAACGTCGCTCACGGCCACGCGCACATCAAGAGCACGTTCAACAACACGATCGTCTCGATCACGGACCCGTCCGGCAACGTGATCTCCTGGGCCTCCGCCGGCCACGTCGGCTTCAAGGGCTCCCGGAAGTCCACGCCGTTCGCCGCGCAGATGGCCGCCGAGTCGGCCGCCCGCCGCGCCCAGGAGCACGGCATGCGCAAGGTCGACGTGTTCGTGAAGGGCCCGGGTTCCGGTCGTGAGACCGCGATCCGCTCCCTGCAGGCCACGGGCCTCGAGGTCGGCTCCATCCAGGACGTCACCCCGACCCCGCACAACGGCTGCCGTCCGCCGAAGCGCCGCCGCGTCTGACGCGAGCGCTTCCAGGGCTTGCTGTGCCTCCGGTCTTTCCGGCCGGGGGTGTGGGGGTTGTCCCCCACATGTAACAGCCGGGCGGTACGGCTCCGTAAAAGGGCCGTATCGCCCGTACCCTTGCAGTACCCGCCTCTTCGTGTCGGGGGCGGTTCCCGTCGGGCGTCAAATAGCGGGCGCCCACGACTGAAGGATCTGATCCACACATGCTGATCGCTCAGCGTCCCTCGTTGACCGAAGAGGTCGTCGACGAATTCCGCTCCCGGTTCGTGATCGAGCCGCTGGAGCCGGGCTTCGGTTACACCCTCGGCAACTCCCTGCGCCGGACCCTCCTCTCCTCGATCCCGGGTGCGGCGGTCACGTCCATCCGCATCGACGGTGTCCTGCACGAGTTCACCACCGTGCCGGGCGTCAAGGAGGACGTCACCGACCTGATCCTCAACATCAAGCAGCTGGTCGTCTCCTCGGAGCACGACGAGCCGGTCGTGATGTACCTGCGCAAGCAGGGTCCGGGTCTGGTCACCGCCGCCGACATCGCGCCGCCGGCCGGTGTCGAGGTGCACAACCCCGACCTGGTCCTCGCCACGCTCAACGGCAAGGGCAAGCTGGAGATGGAGCTCACGGTCGAGCGTGGCCGCGGTTACGTCTCCGCCGTGCAGAACAAGCAGGTCGGCCAGGAGATCGGCCGGATCCCGGTCGACTCGATCTACTCGCCGGTGCTCAAGGTCACGTACAAGGTCGAGGCCACGCGTGTCGAGCAGCGGACCGACTTCGACAAGCTGATCGTCGACGTCGAGACCAAGCAGGCCATGCGGCCGCGTGACGCCATGGCGTCCGCCGGTAAGACCCTGGTCGAGCTGTTCGGTCTCGCCCGCGAGCTGAACATCGACGCCGAGGGCATCGACATGGGCCCGTCCCCCACGGACGCCGCCCTGGCCGCCGACCTGGCGCTGCCGATCGAGGAGCTCGAGCTCACCGTTCGGTCGTACAACTGCCTCAAGCGCGAGGGCATCCACTCCGTGGGTGAGCTCGTGGCGCGTTCCGAGGCCGACCTCCTCGACATTCGCAACTTCGGTGCGAAGTCGATCGACGAGGTCAAGGCGAAGCTGGCCGGCATGGGCCTGGCCCTGAAGGACAGCCCGCCCGGATTCGACCCGACGGCTGCCGCCGACGCGTTCGGTGCCGATGACGACGCTGACGCCGGTTTCGTGGAGACCGAGCAGTACTGATTCGGCTGCCGGTCCGTCGTGGCTGGTCGCGCAGTTCCCCGCGCCCCTTTCGGGGCGCGGTCCCTCCGGGAGTCCGAAAGGGCTCCCGGATCTCCGACGGGCAACCGCTCGCTCGGATACTGACCCCGGTACCTGATACGGCCGGGGCAGACACCTAGGAGAAACACCATGCCGAAGCCCACCAAGGGTGCCCGTATGGGCGGCAGCGCCGCGCACGAGAAGCTGCTCCTCGCGAACCTGGCGAAGGCGCTGTTCGAGCACGGCCGGATCACCACCACCGAGGCGAAGGCGCGCAAGCTGCGCCCGTACGCCGAGCGTCTGGTCACCAAGGCGAAGAAGGGCGACCTTCACAACCGCCGTCAGGTGCTCCAGGTCATCACGGACAAGAGCGTCGTCCACACGCTCTTCACCGAGATCGGCCCGCGCTACGAGAACCGCCCGGGTGGCTACACCCGCATCACCAAGATCGGTAACCGCCGGGGCGACAACGCGCCCATGGCTGTCATCGAGCTGGTCGAGGGGCTGACCGTGGCGCAGGAGGCGACCGGCGAGGCCGAGGCCGCGACGAAGCGTGCGGTCAAGGAAGACGCCCTCAAGAAGGACGAGGCCGTCGAGGCCAAGTCCGACGAGGCCGCCGAGGACGCCAAGCCGGCCGACGAGGCCGCCGAGGCTTCCGCCGAGGAGTCGAAGGACGCGTAAGCGTTCACCGGGGGCTGCTCGTCGGCGGCTGCGGCCCGTCGTGGCTTGTCGCGCAGTTCCCCCGCGCCCCCTGAGAGGGCGTTGGCGGGTCCGTTCCCTTCCAGGGGCGGGCCCGCCTTTTGCGTGGGTGAGAGGATCCTGGGGTGAGTGACGAAGTAGAGGCCGGCCACGTCCGGGTCCGGCTCGATCTGTTGTACGACGGGAGCGAGTTCTCCGGGTGGGCCAAGCAGGCCGGGGGGCGGCGGACCGTGCAGGGGGAGATCGAGGACGCCCTGCGCACCGTGACGCGGTCGGGCAAGACGTACGAGCTGACCGTGGCGGGGCGTACCGATGCCGGGGTGCACGCGCGGGGGCAGGTGGCGCATGTCGACCTGCCGCGTGAGGTGTGGGCCGAGCACAGCCAGAAGCTGCTCAAGCGGCTCGCCGGCCGGCTGCCCAGGGACGTGCGGGTCTGGGCACTCAGGGAGGCGCCCAGTGGGTTCAACGCGCGCTTCTCGGCGGTCTGGAGGCGGTACGCGTACCGGGTCACCGACAACCCCGGGGGCGTCGACCCGCTGCTGCGGAACCATGTGCTGTGGCATGACTGGCCCCTGGACGTCGACGCCATGAGCGAGGCCGCGCGGCGGCTGCTCGGCGAGCACGACTTCGCCGCCTACTGCAAGAAGCGGGAGGGCGCGACGACGATCCGTACGCTCCAGGAGCTGAGTCTCGTGAAGGGCGACGACGGGATCATCACCGCGACCGTGCGGGCCGACGCCTTCTGCCACAACATGGTGCGCTCGCTGATCGGGGCGCTGTTGTTCGTGGGGGACGGGCACCGGCCGCCCGACTGGCCCGCGAAGGTGCTGGCGGCGGGCGTACGGGACTCGGCCGTGCACGTCGTACGGCCGCACGGGCTGACGCTGGAGGAGGTCGGCTACCCGGCCGACGAACTGCTCGCCGCGCGCAGCAAGGAGGCGCGGAACAAGCGGTCCCTGCCGTCGGCGGGGTGCTGCTGACGGGCTCTCACCGTCCTCAGCGGCGGGCCGAGTTCCAGGTGGCGACCAGCCCCGAGAGGGCCGTGGCGGCGGCGTCGGCGTCGGAGCCGTCGCCGCGTGCGTCAGGGGAGAGTTCCACGTGGAGGAACGTGGCGTGGTGGCGCTCCGCGGCCTTGCCCTGGACGTTCGTGGTGCCTTCCAGGGGGCAGCGGGCCGACCAGCCCCGGCAGACCCGCAGCCCGTCGGCCTGCATGCCGTCGGCCAGGGCGGCGGCCTCGGTGAGGGTGCTCCGCGCGGCTCCGGTGGAGAGGACGGCCTCGTAGGGATGGTCCGAGTCCTTGCCGAAGCCGTGCAGTTGCACGCCGGGGACGTCGCGTTTCTGGAGCTCCACGACGATGGCGTGGAAGAGGCTGTCCTCCCGGTGGGCGACGTCGGCGGCGTCGCCCCGGCCCGCTCTGCGGTGCGCGCCGGCCACGACCAGCGAGCCGCCGGGGTTGTCCTCCAGGAGCCGCACGCCGAGGTGTTCGGTGTGCCGGTCGGAGACCGGGTGCGGTACCTGGGCGTTCCAGCGGACATCGGAGTCGGCGGTCAGGTAGAGGCGTCCCCAGCGTGCGGCCCGGCCCGGGCGGGCGGCGGCGATCTCGTCGTACCTGCGGCCGGACTCGGTGTCGGTGAGGCGGGTGAGCCTGAGGCCGAGGGGGGTGAGCAGTCGTTCGGCCTGCGCGGCGTCGCCGTCCAGGAGGTGGCCGACGCTCTCGGCGACGCGCTCACGCTGGGTGTCGTCCGGTGGGGTGTACGCGGCGTCAGGCTTCAGGCCGGCCGTGTACGTGAGGATCCTGTCGCGGAGGTCCACCAGCTGCCGGGCGTGCGGGGTGGGGTCGTCCGTTGACCGGTCTGGTGCCGACTGACAGCCGAACAAGGCGAGAACAAGTCCGAATTGGACCAGAATACGCGTCAAGTGTGACTGTCTTGTGACGGTAACGGCCGTGGTGCTTGTGTGCTTCATGTGAATATGATGCGGTGACACTTCGTAATCCTCTCCGGGGCGCCCGGACGGCAACCGCTTTCGTGGCCACCGTCGCCGTGGCGACCGCGTGCACCTCCGCGGCCTCGGCGCCGCAGGTGAAGCCGGACGGGCGCTCGTTCACCGTCGCCGCCGCCGGTGACGTGCTGATCCACCCCGAGCTGGTCGACCAGGCTGCCAAGGATGCCAAGAAGACCGGTGAAGGAGAGGCCGGGCTGGACTTCGGGCCGCTGCTCGCCGGGGTGAAGCCGGTCGTCAGCAAGGCCGATCTGGCCATCTGTCACATGGAGACGCCCGTCGGAAAGCCGCAGGGTCCCTTCGAGGGGTACCCGGAGTTCCTCGTCCCGCCGCAGATCCTGACGACGCTCAAGGACGTGGGCTACGACACCTGCTCGACGGCCTCCAACCACACCTACGACCACGGCCTGGGGGCCGTGCGGCGCACCCTGAACGCCATGGACAAGGCCGGCCTCGGGCACACCGGCTCCGCCCGCACGCCCGAGGAGGCGGAACGGATCAGCATCCGTGACGTCAACGGCGTCAAGGTCGCTCACCTCTCGTTCTCCTGGATGTCGTTCCTGAATCCGACGCCGGAGAAGGAGAAGTGGGCGTTCAACCAGCTCGGCACGGACGCGATCAAGGACGCTGAGGCCCGGGCCCGCGAGAAGGGCGCCGAGGTGGTCGTCCTCTCGGTCCACTGGGGGCTCGAGCACTACAACGAACCGAGTGTTCCCCAGCTGCAGTTGACGGAGCGGCTCACCACGGAGACCGGGGTCGACCTGGTGATCGGGCACCACGCCCATGTGGTGCAGCCGATCCAGAAGGTGAACGGCACCTGGGTCGCCTACAGCCTGGGCAACCAGGTCGCCCGTCACTCCTCGCCCACCGGGCTCACCGAGGAGGGCGTGATCGGCTGGTTCGAGTTCCGCGAGGCGACCGACGGCTGGGACGTCTCCGCCCGCTACGCCACGACGCTGGTGGACATCCCGCCCGAGGTGGAGGCCGGTGAGAAGCCGCCCGCCGGCGCGGTCGAGGACCACCGGGTGGTGGACGTGCGGCGGGCGCTCGACGCGCCGGGCGACCTCTCCGAGGAGCGGCTCGCCCGCTACCGGCTGGCGGCCGACCGTACACGTGGCTTCCTCTACAACCGCGGGGCGCCGGGAGGCGACGGCCTGAAGGAGCTCACGCTGCAGCGTGACTAGCGCCACAGCGCACAGGGGGGCGAGCGGCACAACCTCGGCCCTCCCCGACAGTCTTGTATACGGCGGTCCGTGCCCCTCCCCCGGGAGCGGTGTTCTGCGCGGCCGTTCTTCACCCAGAGAGGCCGGAGGAGACCACCGGTGACACCCACCCGCGCCGTGCGCCCCGTGAAGGGAGGACGGCGGCGCAGCCGGAGACGCGCGGACATGCCGCTGCTGGGCGGCGTCCGTCCCCCGATCGCGCTGCTGTGCGTGCTGGTGCTGGCCCTCGCGGGCCTCACCGCCCAGGTGCTCGGCCCCGCCGGCGAGCAGGCCGTACCGCAGGCGGTGCTCTCCTCGCAGCGGCACTTCGCGGAGGACGGCGCCATCGCCCTGCGCGCCTCGATCGACGAGCGGGTCACCGACCTGAACCGCACCGCCGCCGCGCTGAACGCGGGGTCACCGGTGAAGCCCGAGCGCGTCCTGTCCGACCTGGGGAAGACCTACCAGAAGTGGACGGGCACCACGGTCCTGGACCTGGAGAGCGGCAAAGTGCTGGCCGCCAGGGGTGAAACGATTCCCCTCGGATGGCTGGACAAGGACGTCCTCACCGGGGAAACGGCTCTCAAGCCCCGCATGGTGCGGCTGGAGACCGGCGACGTACGCCTGATGACCATGGCGGTCCTCGACTTCGAGGACCGGCCGCAGCAACTGCTGCTCGCCTCCAACAGCCTGTCCGTGCCCGCCATCAACCTGGGCCAGTTCCGCTCCATGGCGGTCGTCGCCACCGGCGGGGAGATCCTCGCCACGGCCGGCTTCGAACAGTCCGAGGCGCTCAACTCCGACCAGGAGCGCAAGGAGCTGGGCTTCCTCCAGAAGCAGATGAGCGGGCTGTCCGCCCAGGCGGCACGCGAGACCGAGCAGGACCCGGTCAGCGCCAGGGAGCCGGGCTCCCGCGGCTACCCCGGTGTGAGCGGGTCCCTGGTCGGCGGGACCTACAACGGCCGTATCGCCACGGCCGGTTACGCCTCCCTCTCCTCCGCCGACCCGGAGGAGAAGAAGAGCGTCGGCGCGGGCCTCGGGCTCACCGTCGTCGCCCTGCTGCCCGTGGTCCAGCAGCAGGCCACCGCTCCGGGCCGGGAGCTGTACGGACTGCTGGCGGCCGGAGCCCTGGTGGTGCTCGGACTGCTCGCCGCGGGCGTGCTGTGGGCGACCGTGCAGCGGCCATTGCTGCGGCTGTTCCTGGAGTCCCGCCGACTGGCCCGGGGCGACCTCACCCGCCCGGTGGACGTGCCCCGCTGGGGAGAGGCCGCGCGCGTCGGCTCCGCACTGGAGAAGCTGCGCGCCCAGCTGGGCGGCCGGGCCGTTGATTCCGGCGGGCGTCAGCGCGTCAAGGGGCGGTTCGGGGTGCGCGGGCCGCTCGCGCTGACCGCCGTGCTGCTGCTGCTGTGGTGCGTGCCCGTCGGCCTCCTGCTGAACCGCACCGACGACTCCGTCAGCATCCCGGCCAGCATGGTCGCGGACCAGCGCGACCGCACCGACCTGGTCGCCGACCGGGTGCGCCGGGCGCTCAACGAGGCGCAGGCGGACCTGGTCTCCACGTCCCGGCTGATCGACCCGGACGACGCCGGCTCCGGCCGGGCGCTGCTCGAGAAGACCCTGCGCGAGCACACCCGCTATCAGGCGCTGTACCTCCTCGACGAGGACGGCGAGGTCGTCGCCCGCGCCGGCGAGGAGCCGCGCGCCGGGTTCGCCGACACGGACGAGCAGCCGCTGGTCCGCGTCGGCGGCAAGGGCGGCAGGAAGCCGGTCGTCCAGGCCGGGGCGCCCCTGCCGGACCACAAGGGCATGACCCTGGTCGGCGAGGTCCGGATCGAGTTCCTCAACTCGCTGCTGAAGCGGCCCGGACTCGGCGAGGTCCGCGTGGTGGACGCCAAGGCGGAGACCCTCGCCGCCAGCGACGGCTTCCTGGCCTTCGAGGAACTGCCGCGCGACGCGCTCGCCGACCTCGTCCGGGCCGGCAGCGTCCACGTCGGCGCCGGTCCCGTCGAGAACGGGCTGCTGATCCGCGAAGGCCGCGGGACCACGGTCGCCGCGGCCGCCCCGTTCTCCGGCGGCGGCGTGGCGGCCGACCTCGGCTGGACCGTGGTCAGCTGGCAGAACGCCAAGGACTTCCAGATCACTCCGTACCAGCGCGAGGACCGCAGCGTCCTGGCCGGACTGCTCGGTCTGGCCCTGATCGTCGTCTGCCTCGGCTGGGTGTACCTGGTCGTGGCCCGGCCGATGCGGGCCCTCGCGGCCAGCGCGGAGAAGCTGGCCGACGGCGACCTCAAGTCCGTGCAGTACCCCCGCTACCAGGACGAGGTCGGCGCGGTCGTACGCAGCCTCGAACTGCTGCGCCAGCAACTCCAGGCCCGTAAGCAGACCCAGGCGCGCCGGCTCGCGGAGCCGGAGGCCGGCGTTCGGGGAAGGTGACCCAGCCGTGCTCTATCTGTACTTCGTCCTGCTCACCGGCAGTGTGCTGCTGCTGGTGGCGGGCATCGTGGAACAGCGCCGGCACTACGCCAGCCTGCACAGCATCCCGTCGCGCGTGCTCGTGAACGGCATCCGCGGCAAGTCCTCCATCACCCGGCTGTGCGCCGGGGCGCTGCGCGGCGGCGACCTGGTCACCGTGGCGAAGACCACGGGTACGGCGGCCCGGTTCATCCACCCGGACGCCACCGAGGAACCGGTGTACCGCAAGTTCGGCATCGCCAACGTTGTGGAGCAGATCGGCATCGTGCGCCGGGCCGCCACCTACCGGCCCGACGCCCTCGTCATCGAGTGCATGGCCGTCATGCCGGCCCTGCAGGAGGTGAACCAGAGCAAGCTGATCCGCTCCACGATCGGCGTGCTGTGCAACGTCCGCGAGGACCACCTCGCCGAGATGGGACCCACCCTCGACGACGTGGCCCGCTCGCTGTGCCGCTCCATGCCGGAGGACGGCATCTGCGTCACCGCCGAGAAGGAGCGCTTCCACATCCTTCAGGAGGAGGCCGACGCCCGTAACTGCCAGTTGGTCTACGCCGACCCGGAGACCGTCACCGACGAGGAACTGCGCGGCTTCAGCTGGTTCACCTTCAAGGAGAACGTCGCTATCGCCCTCGTCGTCGCCGAACTGCTCGGCGTGGAGCGGCGGGTCGCCCTGCAGGGCATGTACGACGCCCCGCCGGACCCGGGCGTGCTGTCCGTCGAGCGCTACGCGACGCCCGAGGGTAAGCGGCTCGCCTTCGCCAACGTCTTCGCGGCCAACGACCCCGAGTCGACGCTGATGAACATCAACCAGCTGCTCGACCTCGGAGCCATCCACCGGCCGCTGAACGTCGTGATCAACTGCCGGCCCGACCGCGTGGAGCGCAACGGGCAGATGGGCGAGATCATCCCCGACCTCCAGCCGGACCACGTCTTCGTCATCGGGCACCCGTCCAAGAGCGCGATCGACGCCATCCCCGCCGAGTGGCGCGACCGCGCGATCGACCTCGGGGGCGAACGGCGGTCGGCCGAGGAGTTCATGCCCGCCCTGCTGGACCGCCTGGCCGCCGACTCCTCCCTGGTCGCCATCGGCAACATCCACGGCCAGGGCGAGGAACTGCTGGAGTACCTGGCCGAACTCCCGGCGGACGAGTTGGCCCCCGCCGACGCCGACGCCGCGCGGTCCTCGGACCCGGCCGTGCCGGCCCAGCCGGCGCGCCTGGACCCCTACGCCTCGTACCCCATGGCCTATGAGGAGCGCTACCAGGCCTCCCAGACCCAGGAGATCCCGGTGGTCCGCATCCCCGCCCAGCCGTCGGGGCCGTACGCCGGCGCCGGACACCCCGGCCCGGCTCCCCACCAGCAGGGACCGTACGCCGCTGAGGCCCAGCAGACGTGGCAGTACGCCGACGAGCCCTACGGGTACGCCCCGGCCGACGACGGGGGACAGCCTCCCCGTTCCTGACGTCCACGGGCGGGGCGGGCGCCGCCCGCAGGACCGCCGATCGCCCCGCACCGAACCCGCACCCGTATCCCGTGCCCGGAGACCTCGTTGACCACCGCAGCCCTGACCCCCGAGATGGCCGCCCTCGGCATCGCCATCGGCCTGTTCTTCTCGTTGCTGTGCTACCTGACCACCAACCTGTCGCCCGGCGGCATGATCACGCCGGGCTGGCTCGCCCTGACCCTCATCGAGGACCTCCAGCGGGCGGCCATGGTGGTCGGCGTCACCGCCCTCACCTACGCGGGCACCAAGGTCATGCAGCGGCTGGTGATCCTCTACGGCAAGCGGCTGTTCGCCGCGGTGGTCCTGCTGGGCGTGCTGCTCCAGGCCACCGTGATGATCGTGCTCTCGATCGAGTTCCCGCTGCTTTACGGCAACCAGACCCTCGGCTTCATCGTGCCCGGCCTGATCGCGTACCAGATGGTCCGCCAGCCCAAGGGGGCGACGCTGCTGGCGACCGGCACCGTCTCGCTCATGGCCTACATCGTCGTCGCCGCCGGACTGCTGCTCGGCATCATGCCCACCGTCTGAGCACCGGCGTCCCGGCGACCGAGAACCCAGGAGACAACACATGGCAGGGAAGAAGAAATCGCGGCCGGTCCTCTCCGGCCTCGTGGTGCTGGCGCTCGTCGCGACCTCCGGCTACCTCACCGTCGAGCTCCGCAAGCAGGAGGACAAGGGCGTCCCGGAGATCACGAACGTCGGCGTGCTGGACGGCTCGGACCGGGCCGGCGGCGCGACGAAGGCCCGGGACAAGGGCGCCGAGAGCTGGTCCCGGCTGGAGAACCCCGCCCGCTCCGTGCTGCGCGGGTCCGACGGCCAGGTCAGGGCGGTGTTCACCGACGGGGCGCGCACCGCGACCCTGACCGGACCGGCCCGTACCTTCGCCGAGCCCTCGTCGACGAGCTCAAAGGTCTCCACGACCGACTGGGTCCGCCTCATGCCCGAGCCCTGGAAGAAGGGCGCGGAGAAGCAGAAGTGGTTCAAGGACTGGTACGCGGAGCACGAGACCGGCAAGGAGGACGACCTGCTGGCCATCGCCTTCCAGTACGTCGCGGGCGCCAAGCAGAAGAAGGACGAGCAGGGCACCGTCTACGCCGGTGACGCCAACTTCGGCCCCCTCAACACGAGCGGGGCCGAGGGCGGCGACCTGCGCCTGGAGCAGTCCGACTTCTACGACTACCTCGGCCTCCCGTACCCCTTCCGCGACGGCGTGACCGGGCAGCCGGAGACCGCGCGCGCCCGGTCGATCGACTGCTCGGGCTACATGCGGATGGTGTTCGGCTACCGCGCCCGCTACCCGCTCATGTCCTCGGACAAGTCGGGCGACGGCCTGCCGCGCACCGCCAACGGCATGGCCCGCTCCGAGGAGGGTGCCGACATCCTGCCGCTCACCGGCGTCTCGCCCAAGGACCGGCCCTCCGGCATCGACCAGCTCCAGCCCGGGGACCTCGTCTTCTTCAAGCTCGACGCCCGCACCGAGCAGCGCCTGGACCACGTGGGCATGGTGCTCGGCTACGACACCGAGGGCCACCTGCTGTTCGTCTCCAGCCGCGAGGAGGTCAACGGACCGACCATCGGTGATGTCGGCGGAGTGTCCCGGCTGGACGGCAACGGCTACTACGCCAAGACGCTGCGCAGCGCGAAGAGGCTGTGACCGGGCGCGCGGCGGCGGCCGGTCACCCGTTGGCCGCCGCCGACGCCTGGGCCTGACCGCGGCGGTGGATCTGGTCGGCCGTGAACTGGGCCAGGTCGTTGCCGGTCTTGAAGACCGCGGTGTCCTTTGTCGTCACGTCCTTGCCACTGGTGAAGCCGGCGTTCGTGAAGTAGGCGTAGCGGCCGTAGGAGTTGCTGGTCGTGCGGCAGACCCCGGACTCGCAGAAGCCCTTCACGCCGCCGCCCGAGAGCGACCTGACGAAGCTCTTCTTGTCGGCCGCGCCCTTGGCCTTGAGGGCCTGGGCCTCGGTGTCGAAGACGGCCACGCCGACCGTCACCGCGATGCCGTCCTTGACGTAGGTGGCGCGTATCAGGCGTGTGCAGTCGTTCGCGGTGAGGGCCTTGGGGAGCGTGCCGCCGGCCGCCGAGGCGCAGTTCCTCGTGTCGGCCGTGGGACCCTTCTTGTACACCGTCCCGCCCATGGTCAGCTGGGTGCCCGAGAAGAGCGTCTCCGGGCCGAGCGGGGCCTTGTCCTTCTTCGCGCTGGCGATGAAGTCCTTGGGGTCCAGCGGGGGCGGGGCGCTGGTCGGCGCGAACGACGGGGCCGAGGCGGACTGGCTCGGGATGTCGGTCGACGGCAGGGAGGCAGGGGTGCCCCGCTTGTCGCCGCCCGCCGAGACGACGGCCACGGCGACGGCGGTGCCGATCGCGACGGTGGCGAACGCCCCGCCGCCGATCAGCAGCAGCCGACGGCGTCTGTTGCGGGCCTCGGAGGCTTCAGCGAGCGCCGCCCAGTCCGGAGAGTGGCCGCCCCCGCTGTTCCAAGGCTGCTGCGACTGCGGTTTCCAGGGATCCCACTGTGACTGAGGTCCCCCCTGCCCAAAGCTCATGGGGCGCATCTTAGACGGGACAAGGGGTGTGCTGGTCCGCCTGGACGGGCCCTGGAACCCCTAGCGTTCCTCCCATGCGGACGGGCAAAGGCGACATTTGCGGGTGGTTGGGGCGAGCGCTGCCGGCCGTGGTGCTGCTGCTGTTCCTGCTCTCCGGGCCCTTGCTCGGGGCCGGCCTCTGGCCGTCCGTCGTGGTCGGGGCGGTGCGGGCCTGCCGGCGACCGCGCGGTGGCGGTTCGGTCGTGCGCTGGTGCGCCGGGACGGCGGTCGAGGTGCTGCTCTCGACCGTGTTCCCGGCTGTGCGGCCGGTCCGGCGGCGGGCCCTGTGGAGAGCCGTCACGGTGTGTGCCGCCCTGTGCGCGCAGAGACGCGCCCGGCGGTGCTGATCCCGCGTTTTGACCCCTGTGCTGAGCCCCGGTATCCTGCTGGTTCGTTGTGTATTGGCTTGCTCATTCTCACGGGACGGGCCCTTACACCGGTCCACCGGGCCGATGACCAGCGACCCCACGTACGCGGTATGCGTCGCCGCCGTGCGGTCCAGGCTGTCGTGATCGTTTCGGTGACCAGTTATGGACCATTCACTCGAAGCGAAGGCTACGAACCGTGCGTACGTACAGCCCCAAGCCCGGCGATGTGACGCGCCAGTGGCACGTCATTGACGCTCAGGACGTTGTCCTGGGCCGTCTCGCCACCACTGCCGCGACGCTCCTCCGGGGCAAGCACAAGCCGATCTACGCGCCGCACGTCGACGCTGGTGACTTCGTCATCATCATCAACGCCGACAAGGTGCACCTCTCCGGCAACAAGCGGACCCAGAAGATGGCGTACCGCCACTCCGGCTACCCGGGTGGTCTGCGCTCGGTCCGTTACGACGAGCTGCTGGACAAGAACCCCGAGAAGGCCGTCGAGAAGGCCATCAAGGGCATGCTCCCCAAGAACACGCTGGGCCGTCAGATGCTCTCGAAGCTGAAGGTCTACAAGGGTGACCAGCACCCGCACGGCGCGCAGCAGCCGCAGCCGTTCGAGATCACCCAGGTCGCGCAGTAAGTCCGGCCACCCCCTAAGACTGAAGAGAATCTGAGGAGCATCGTGGCCGAGACCACTGCCGAGCAGCCGCTCGAAGAGATCGACATCGACAGCTACACCACCGAGTCCGAGGTCCCCGTCGAGGGTGAGTACACCTCGGAGTCCATGGCCTCCCGCTTCGGCGAGCCCCAGCCGGCCGCCGGCCTGGGCCGTCGCAAGAACGCCATCGCCCGCGTCCGGATCGTCCCGGGCACCGGCAAGTGGAAGATCAACGGTCGCACCCTTGAGGACTACTTCCCGAACAAGGTGCACCAGCAGGAAGTCAACGAGCCGTTCAAGGTTCTCGAGCTCGAGGGCCGTTACGACGTCGTCGCCCGCATCTCCGGTGGCGGTGTCTCCGGCCAGGCCGGTGCGCTCCGTCTCGGTGTCGCCCGCGCGCTGAACGAGGCGGACGTCGACAACAACCGCGGCCCGCTGAAGAAGGCCGGCTTCCTCAAGCGCGACGACCGTGCGGTCGAGCGCAAGAAGGCCGGTCTGAAGAAGGCCCGCAAGGCCCCGCAGTACAGCAAGCGCTAATCGCGTCGCCTGTCCTTGCGACTGGCTTCGCAACGATCGCCCCGGCGGCACGGACTGTGCTGCCGGGGCGGTTCGTTTACACACCCCCTGTCACCCCGGACAGTCTCAGGGATGTACTTGGGGACGTGAGCCGCACTCTCTTCAGCAATTTCGGAGGACAGCACAGTGGGACGACTCTTCGGCACGGACGGCGTGCGCGGTGTCGCCAACGCGGATCTGACTGCGGAGATGGCGCTGGGCCTCTCCGTCGCCGCGGCGCACGTACTGGCCGAGGCGGGCACGTTCGAGGGGCACCGGCCGACCGCGGTCGTCGGGCGTGACCCGCGCGCGTCCGGGGAGTTCCTGGAAGCCGCCGTGGTCGCGGGCCTGGCCAGCGCCGGCGTGGACGTCCTGAGGGTCGGTGTGCTGCCGACGCCCGCCGTGGCGTTCCTGACCGGGGAACTCGGCGCCGACCTCGGCGTGATGCTCTCCGCGAGCCACAACGCCATGCCCGACAACGGCATCAAGTTCTTCGCCCGCGGCGGGCACAAGCTCGCCGACGAGCTGGAGGACCGGATCGAGTCCGTCTACGAGGAGCACCGCACCGGCGCCCCGTGGGACCGGCCGACCGGCGCCGGGGTGGGCCGCGTGCGCGAGTACGGCGAGGGCCTCGAGCGCTACGTCACGCATCTGCTGGGTGCCCTGCCGAACCGGCTCGAGGGGCTGAAGGTCGTCCTCGACGAGGCGCACGGCGCCGCCGCCCGGGTCTCGCCCGAGGCGTTCCAGCGGGCCGGTGCCGAGGTCGTCACCATCGGGGCCGATCCCGACGGGCTCAACATCAACGACGGGTGCGGCTCCACCCACCTCGACAAGCTCAAGGCCGCCGTCGTCGAGCACGGGGCGGATCTCGGCATCGCGCACGACGGCGACGCCGACCGGTGCCTCGCCGTGGACCACACGGGCGAGGAGGTGGACGGCGACCAGATCCTCGCCGTGCTCGCCCTGGCCATGCGGGAGCGCTCCACGCTGCGGTCCGAGACGGTCGTGGCCACCGTGATGTCCAACCTCGGGTTCAAGCTCGCCATGGAGCGGGAGGGCATCCGGCTGGTGCAGACCGCGGTGGGTGACCGGTACGTGCTGGAGGAGATGAAGGAGCACGGGTTCGCCCTCGGCGGCGAGCAGTCCGGGCATGTGATCATCCTCGACCACGCGACGACCGGGGACGGGACGCTGACCGGGCTGCTGCTGGCGGCCCGGGTCGCCGGCAGCGGGCGTCCGCTGCGGGAGCTGGCCGCCGTCATGAAGCGGCTGCCGCAGGTGCTGATCAACGTGCCGGACGTGGACAAGTCCCGCGTGAAGACGTCCGCGGAGCTCGCGTCGGCCGTCGCCGACGCGGAGCGGGAGCTCGGGTCGACCGGGCGGGTGCTGCTGCGGTCTTCCGGGACCGAGCCGCTGGTTCGGGTGATGGTCGAGGCCGCCGATATCGAGCAGGCCCGGTCTGTCGCCGGGCGGCTGGCCGATGCGGTGAAGTCCGCGCTCGGCTGAGGAACCGGGCCGGGGGCGGGGACTGAGGTTGACGGCGGGCCGCGGGTCGAACGCGGCCCTGCGCGTAGTTCCCCGCGCCCCTGAGGAATGCCGCCCGGCACATCACAGCTTGCGCAGGCTCAGGCGCTGCACCTTGTGGTCCGGGCCCTTGCGCAGGACGAGGGCGGCGCGGCCGCGGGTGGGGGCGATGTTCTCGACCAGGTTGGGGCGGTTGATCGTGCGCCACATCGTCCGGGCGTAGTCGAGGGCCTCCTCCTCCGAGACCTGGGTGTACTTGCGGAAGTACGAGGACGGGTTCTGGAAGGCGGTCGCGCGCAGCTTGCGGAAGCGGTTGAGGTACCAGCGCTCGATGTCCTCGACGCGGGCGTCGACGTACACGCTGAAGTCGAAGTAGTCGGCGAGGCCGACCCGGGTGCGGCCGTCCTTGCCGGGCAGGGCGGGCTGGAGGACGTTCAGCCCCTCGACGATCAGGATGTCGGGGCGGCGGACGGTGAGCCGCTTGTCGGGGACGATGTCGTAGATCAGGTGGGAGTAGACCGGTGCCGTGACCTCGTCCTTGCCGGCCTTGATGTCGGCGACGAAGCGGGTCAGGGCGCGGCGGTCGTAGGACTCCGGGAAGCCCTTGCGCGACATCAGGCCGCGATCCTGGAGCTCCTGAGTGGGGAGCAGGAAGCCGTCGGTGGTGACCAGTTCGACGCGCGGGTGCTCGGGCCAGCGGGAGAGCAGGGCCTGCAGGAGGCGGGCGACCGTCGACTTGCCCACGGCGACCGAGCCGGCGACCCCTATGACGAAGGGGGTGCCCGACTGGGAGCCCTGCTCGCCGAGGAAGGTGTTGAGCGCGCCTCTGAGGCCGTGCGTGGCGCCGACGTAGAGGTTGAGAAGCCGGGACAGCGGGAGGTAGATGTCCCGCACCTCGTCCAGGTCGATCACGTCGCCGAGACCGCGCAGCTTCTCGACCTCCTCGGCCGTCAGCGGCAGCGGCGTCTTGTCACGCAGCGCGCTCCACTCGGCTCGGGTGAGGTCGACGTAGGGAGTCGCCTCCGGGCGGGGCCGGTGGGCGCTCCGGGGCATCGAGGAGGCCGGAGAGATCACAGTCCATTGTGACGGGCGTACGAACGGACGGTGAGGTGGGATCCGTCACGCGCGCCCTGCACGCCGCTCCGCTGCCGCCCCATTGGGGAGAAGTCCGGCCAAGGGGAGGAATGTCAGTGGCGTGCGTCACAGTTGTGGGGAGGGTGGGCCCAAGCCGGGGTCCACGAACCCCAGGGGTGCCCCATGACGTATGCGATAGAGGCGGAAGGCCTGGTCAAACGGTTCAGGGATACCGAGGCGCTGGCGGGTGTCGACCTGGCGGCCCGTAAGGGCACGGTGCTCGGGCTGCTGGGCCCCAACGGCGCGGGCAAGACGACGGCGGTGCGGATCTTCGCGACGCTGCTCCGGCCCGACGGAGGCAGGGCCCGGGTGGCGGGCCACGACGTGGTCCGGGAGGCGGGGGTCGTCCGCTCCCTCGTCGGGCTCACCGGGCAGTATGCGGCGGTCGACGAGAACCTGACCGGCACCGAGAACCTGCTGCTCATCGGCCGGCTGCTGGGCCTGCCGAGGCGGGAGGCCAAGGCGCGGGCGGGTGAGCTGCTGGAGCGCTTCCAGCTGACCCACGCCGCCGGGCGGGCCGTCAAGACGTTCTCCGGCGGCATGCGGCGGCGCCTGGACCTCGCGGCCAGCCTCGTCGGACGGCCCAGCATCCTCTTCCTCGACGAGCCGACCACCGGTCTGGACCCGCGCAGCCGTGGTGAGCTGTGGGACCTGCTGCGCGGCCTGGTCGCGGACGGGGCGACCGCCCTGCTGACCACGCAGTACCTGAACGAGGCCGATGTGCTCGCCGATGACATCGTGGTGATCGACAAGGGCCGGGTGATCGCCGAGGGCCCGCCCGACCGGCTGAAGGCGCAGGTCGGTGGGCAGGTGCTGGAGCTGCGGCCGATCCTCGCACAGGACCTCGTACGGGCGCACGCGCTGGTGGCGGGGGCCGCCGGGCCCGAGGCGCGGATCGAGGGCGAGACGGTCACCGCGCCGGTGAAGGATCCCGAGCTGATGCCGGCCGTCGTGCGCGCGCTCGACCGGGAGGGGATAGCGGTGGGGGAGCTGGCCTTGCGCCGCTCCTCGCTCGACGAGGTGTTCCTCGCCCTGACCGGCCACCGCGCCGAACCGGGCGGACCCGAGGAAGGCGAGGGCGGTGCCGCGGCCGTCCGGGACGACGGCGAGCTGGAGGAGGCGGTGAGCCGCTCATGACCGCCACCACCCTCACGGCACCGGTCACCTCGTCGGGCAGGGTGCCGGCCCTGGCCGGGGTGCGGCAGACCTTCACCATGGCCTGGCGGAGCCTGGTCGCCGTCAAGCACAACCCGCTCGAACTGGTCGACTACAGCATCACGCCGATCATGTTCGTGTTCCTGTTCACCTACGTGCTGGGCGGGCAGATGGCCGGCTCGCCCGAGGCGTATCTGAAGTACGCGCTGCCCGGGATCATCGTGCAGAACACCCTGTTCATGACGATGTACACGGCGATGGCGCTCAACACCGACCTCACCAAGGGCGTCTTCGACCGGCTGCGCAGCCTGCCCATCGCCCGCTCGGCGCCGCTCATCGGGCGGATCACCGCGGACCTCGCCAAGCACGTGTGGGCGATGCTGCTGATGATCGGCCTCGGACTCGCCCTCGGCTTCCGCGTCACCGGCGGCTTCGGCGGGTTCCTGCTCGGGCTGCTGCTGGTGGTGGTGTTCGCCGCGGCCGTCTCCTGGAGCGCGGTGCTGATCGGGATGCTGGCCGGCGACGCGGAGAAGGTGCAGGCGTTCGCCTTCAGCCTGATCTTCCCGATCACCTTCACCAGCAGCGCGTTCGTCATCGTCGACACCATGCCCGGCTGGCTCCAGGCGTGGAGCGACGTCAACCCGGTCACGCACCTGTCCGACGCGTTCCGAGGGCTGCTGCTCGGCGGGCCGGTGACGGAGCCGGTGCTGTGGTCGCTGGTGTGGGCGGCGGGGATCGCGGTCGTGTTCTATCCGCTGGCCATGCGGGCTTATCGGGCGAAGGTGTGAGGGCGGAGGGCCCGGCACCGCGGGCTCGGCCGCTCGTGCACGGCCCTTCGTGTGCAGCCCTTCGTGCCCCGGTGGGAATTTCCGATTTCGGGCACGCTGAGGCCGGTTCGGCGCGGAAATCGACCCTAAGCTGCCGCACATGTGTGGAATCGTGGGATACGTGGGGCCGCAGTCGGCGCTCGATGTCGTGATGGCCGGGCTGCAGCGGCTGGAGTACCGGGGCTACGACTCGGCGGGCATCGCCGTCCTGGCCGACGGCGGGCTGGCGGCCGCCAAGAAGGCCGGCAAACTCCTCAACCTGGAGAAGGAACTGGACGGCAGACCGCTGCCGACGGGCACGACGGGCATCGGCCACACCCGGTGGGCCACACACGGCGGCCCGACCGACACCAACGCCCACCCGCACATCGACAACGCGGGACGGGTCGCGGTCGTCCACAACGGCATCATCGAGAACTTCGCCCTGCTGCGGTCCGAGCTGGAGGAGCGCGGCCACGAGCTGACCTCCGAGACCGACACCGAGGTCGTGGCGCACCTGCTGGCCGAGGAGTTCTCGTCCTGCGCGGATCTCGCCGAGGCGATGCGGCTGGTGTGCCGGCGGCTGGAGGGCGCGTTCACGCTGGTCGCGGCGCACGCCGACGAACCGGACGTGGTGGTGGGCGCCCGGCGGAACTCGCCGCTGGTGGTGGGCGTCGGAGAAGGGGAGGCATTCCTCGCCTCGGACGTCGCCGCGTTCATCGCCCACACGCGGTCCGCGGTCGAGCTGGGGCAGGACCAGGTGGTGGAGCTGCGCCGGGACGGCGTGACGGTGACGGGCTTCGACGGCCGCCCGGCCGACGTCCGTTCGTACCACGTCGACTGGGACGCGTCGGCCGCGGAGAAGGGCGGCTACGACTACTTCATGCTCAAGGAGATCGCCGAGCAGCCCAAGGCGGTCGCCGACACGCTGCTGGGCCGTATCGACGGCTCCGGTTCGCTGACCCTGGACGAGGTGCGGATCTCCCCACGGGTGCTGCGGGAGATCAACAAGGTCGTCATCGTCGCGTGCGGTACGGCCTTCCACGCCGGGATGATCGCCAAGTACGCCATCGAGCACTGGACGCGGATCCCCTGCGAGGTGGAGCTGGCCAGCGAGTTCCGCTACCGGGACCCGATCCTGGACGCGCAGACCCTGGTCATCGCCATCTCCCAGTCCGGCGAGACCATGGACACGCTGATGGCGCTCCGCCATGCCCGTGAGCAGGGCTCCAGAGTCCTGGCGATCTGCAACACCAACGGCTCGACGATCCCGCGCGAGTCGGACGCGGTGCTGTACACGCACGCCGGGCCGGAGGTGGCCGTCGCCTCCACCAAGGCGTTCCTGACGCAGCTCGTCGCGTGCTATCTGGTCGCGCTGTATCTGGGCCAGGTGCGGGGCACCAAGTGGGGCGACGAGATCCGGGCGGTGATCCGCGACCTGTCCTCGATCGCCGGTGCGGTGGAGCAGGTGCTGGGGACGATGGAGCCGGTGCGGCAACTGGCGCGCACGCTCGCCTCGAAGAACACGGTGCTGTTCCTCGGCCGGCATGTGGGGTATCCGGTGGCGCTGGAGGGCGCGTTGAAGCTCAAGGAGCTGGCGTACATGCACGCCGAGGGGTTCGCGGCGGGGGAGTTGAAGCACGGGCCGATCGCGCTGATCGAGGAGGACCTGCCCGTGGTCGTGGTCGTGCCGTCGCCGCGCGGGCGGTCGGTGCTGTACGACAAGATCGTGTCCAACATCCAGGAGATCCGGGCGCGGGGGGCGCGGACGATCGTGATCGCGGAGGAGGGGGACGAGGCGGTGGTGCCGTACGCCGACCATCTGATCCGGATTCCCGTCACACCGACTCTGCTGCAGCCGCTCGTCGCGACGGTGCCGCTCCAGGTGTTCGCTTGCGAGCTGGCGACGGCCCGGGGGAACGAGGTGGATCAGCCCCGGAACCTGGCGAAGTCGGTGACGGTGGAGTAGCCGCCCTTCAGCGCGTCGACGAAGGCGGTGAAGGCTCCGGCCGGGACGGTGAGGGTTGCTCTGGCCGGGGCTTTTGAGTCACGGATGGATATGTGGGTGGGGGCGGTTGCGATCTCGACGCAGGAGTTGCCGTCGCCGGCGCCGGAGTGCGAGGACTTACGCCAGTTTCCGGGGGAGTCCATGGGTTGCCTCACAGATCTTCGGCCAGTTTGTGGATGAAGTCGCGCGACCGCTCGGGGTCGAATGACACCGCCTCTACTCTACGGAAAAGTGCGCGAAGGACGCCGAGTTGAGCCTCGGAATCGACGAACGTGGCCGAGTGAGGTGCATCGCTCACAGCCGTGTCCAGCCTGGATACGGAACCGCCCGCCAGCATCATCGCGGTCCAGGAGCCCCCGAGGCCGTCCAGGTCGAAGGGGATGACTCGCAGGGTGACATTGTCTGCTTCGCCAACCTCCACCAGGTGGACCAACTGAGCCCGTGAGGTGGCACGGTCGCCGACCCGGATGCGCAGCGCCGCCTCATGGAGGACTGCTCGGTACGAGGTGGAGGCAGGGGCTTCGATGACCACCTTGCGTTGCATCCGGTGCCGGACACGCAGCTCAAGCTCGTCTTCGGGTAGGACAGGAATCCTGTCGGAGAAGATGGCGCGGGCGTACTCCTCCGTCTGGAGCGGACCGGGGATGTGCAGGAACTGGACTTCTCGCAGGGACGTGGCGTGATGCTCCAGTTCGGCGAGGTCGAGGAACGGTGTGGGTAGCAGGCCCCGATACTCCTCCCACCAGCCCTGTGTCCTATCGGTTGCCATGGCGACGAGTGCTTCGATGAGCGCCTCGTCTGTGCACATGTAGTGGGCCGCGAGGCGACGCAGCCGTTGCTCGCTCACACCCGCGAGGCCGGATTCGATGTGGCTCATCTGTACCCGGCCCGTTCCGAGCAGGGCTGCCGCCTCCCGAGCGGTGAGTCCCGCCGCCTCGCGGAGTCTGCGCAACTCGGCTCCCAGGCGCACCTGACGTGCCGTTGGTTCGCGCCGCAGGACCATCGATTGCTCCTCCGTTCGGCACGCCTGTCGGCGCGACTCTTTCGGGGTCAGATTACGCGATCGACTTGCTCGGTATGACAGGTTAGCCCTACCGTCAGTGATGTGGCGAACACGCTGCGGAAACGTCGGGAGTTCGGAAGTGCACCGCCCCGTCCTGTCATGACGGCTGCGGCAATGACACCGCCCGATGACCTCAACCTCACACCGTCGAACGGGAGTTCACGCATGCCCGAATGCGAGTCCAGCGAGCCCTGGGAGTACACCCTGTACATCCCGAACGACCTGCGTGCCGTCACGGTCAGTCGCCGTACTCTCCGTCTGATCCTCACCATGCACGGGCTGGTCGGGCTCGTCGACACCGCCGAACTGCTCGCGACCGAGCTGGTCTCCAACGCCGTACGCCACACCAAGGGGCCTGCCGCCCTGCGAGTGCGCTGGTCCGCCGGGGTGTTGCGGGTCGGTGCGTGGGATGCCGACCCGGAGCCGCCCGAGCCGCCAAGGCCGTTCGAGCGGGATGCCGAGCTGGAGGAGGGGCGGGGGCTCGCGCTGGTCCGGGCCTGTTCAGATCTGTGGGGCTGGCAGCCGCTGACGAGGGACGGCAATCGCGGCAAGTACGTGTGGTGCGAGCTGACCTCGGCGGCATGAACGTTTTCTCGACCCTCGAAAGAGTGAACCCATCCCCTTTGCCCAGGCAAACCGCCTCTTGGTCTCTCTAGGTTGCACACATGGTCACATCAGCTCACGAGGGCATGCACCGCATCTTCCAGGAGCGGCCCGAGATCCTGGCTCCCGTGTTCGGGGTATTGGGTGTCCCGTTCTCCGCGAAGGCGACCGTGGACGCTGTCACGACCGACGTGACGGAGGCCCGGCCGTTGGAGCGGCGTGTGGACACCGTGCTGCGAGTCGGCCCGTCCGATGGCGAGGACTTCCTGCTCGCCATCGAGTCGCAGTCGGGCAAGGTCGCCGGCAAGGAGCGGAGCTGGGCGTATTACGTCGCCTTTCTCCAGGCGAAGTACGGCCTGCCCGTCCTGCTTCTCGTGGTCTGCCAGGACAGAGTCACAGCCAAGTGGGCGGCCGGTCCCTTCGACTGCGGCACGCGGGGCTGGACGGCACAGCGAACCCACCCACTGGTCGTCGGGCCGGAGAACCTGCCGGTGATCACCGACGCCCGGACCGCGGCGAAGAACCTCGCGCTGGCCGTACTCTCCGCCCTGGCGCACGCCCGCAGTGCCGACTCCGACGCCATACTGAAGGCGCTGACAACCGCCCTACATGAGACGCGCAAAACGGACCCTGAAACCGCCGACTACTTCTACGACTTCCTGGAAATCAGCCTGGGCAACAGCCCAGCCGGAAAGAAACTGAAGGAAATCATGTCATTCGTCAACTACTTCCCCGGCCGGGGGACGGTCCGTGAGACGGCCTACCTCGAAGGCAAGGCAGAAGGCAAGGCAGAAGGCAAGGCAGAAGGCAAGGCAGAAGGCAAGGCCGAGGGGGAGGCCAAGGGCATCCTGTACGTACTGGAGGTGCGCGGTATCCCCGTACCGGACTCCGTGCGCGAGCGCATCACGACCTGCACGGACCTGGAGCATCTCGACGCGTGGCTGGAGCGTTCCCGCACCGTCGCGCGCGCGGAGGACCTGTTCGTCGAGGACCCGGAGGTCCCGGGGGCCGGATCCGGACGGGTCTGAGCGTTGGCCGACGAGCAGGACAGTCAGCAGCAGGACAGTCAGCCGGACGGGCCCTCAGAGCTGCTCGACCTGTACAGGTTCACGGCTGTGTGCCTTGCGCTGGGCATCCCCCCGTACAAGGTGGCCGGGGATTTCCGGTTCGGGCTGGAGGGGCTCAGACAGCGCGGAGTCGTCCCCTTGGAGGACCTGGCCCTCGTGCACGCACGCGCGGCGGGCGAGGACGAACACCCCGAGCGGTGGGCGGCGGGTTTCACCGCCGGGTACCACTCGGCCTGGGCCGCAGCGGTCCTGCGTGTCCTGGAGACGCGCGGTGTCGAGTTCTCGAAGCACCTCCACCGCGGTCTTCACCTGTGCTCCGACGCGGACAGGCTCACTCGCTTTCTCGACCGTGCCGTCACCGCGACTCACGAAGCCGACGTGGTCGCCGGGGAGCCGGGTCCGCGGGCGCCGGACGGCCCGTAGGGTGCTGCGCATGAGCATCATCGGGGTCGGGATCGATGTCGCCGAGATCGAGCGGTTCGCGGCGTCGCTGGAGCGGACGCCCGCGCTGGCCGAGCGGCTGTTCGTGGAGCGGGAGTTGCTGCTGCCC
The DNA here is from genome assembly GCF_055578235.1 of Streptomyces sp. NPDC033136. Lineage (NCBI taxonomy): Bacteria > Bacillati > Actinomycetota > Actinomycetes > Kitasatosporales > Streptomycetaceae > Streptomyces > Streptomyces sp. NPDC033136. The sequence goes on along the minus strand of NZ_JBVIPD010000027.1, from coordinate 63,101 downwards.
AGTGGGGAGCGCCGGGGTGTCGCCTCCCTCGCTGCCCGGTTCGCCGCCAAGGAGGCCCTGGCCAAGGCGCTCGGGGCTCCGCCCGGGCTGCTGTGGACCGATGCCGAGGTGTGTGTCGAGGACAGTGGGCAGCCCTGGCTGCGGGTGACCGGGACCGTGGCCACGCGGGCCGCCGAGCTCGGGGTGCGGTCCTGGCATCTGTCGCTGAGTCATGACGCGGGTGTCGCCTCGGCTGTTGTGATCGCGGAGGGGTGACCCGGGGGCCGGGGAACCACGCCATGAACCACAGGAGCGTGGCCGTGTGGATGAAGCCCACGGCGCCGAGGGTCGTGTCCGTCGGCGCTGTGCACATGCGGTCCGCGTGAGGCCTGCCTCGTCGGTCCGGCGGAGGCGCGCCCAGGAGGCAGTGCCTCAGACGGTAGGCGCCGTCCTCAGCGACGTCGCGCGCATCGGACGCGAGGCCAGGAAGGCGCTGAGCTGCCCGGCGGTGAAGCCACCGCCGGGAGCCAAGTGTCCGCACGGTCCCAGCGACACGCCGCGTGCACGGCGTGTCGCTGGGACTCTCGCACCACTCGTCGACTGTCCGCCTGCCCGCCGTCCGCCGCATTCACCCACAGCATCGGGTGAGGGCGCGGGCTTCGAGGGGCGTGGGTGTCAGCAGATGGACTGGCTGCTGTTCACGCGCGTGATGTTGCGGAACGTCGTGTTCTCGCCGCACGGGCTCTCCCTGATGGCCGAGTTGGTGACCGTCAGGTTCTGGATGGTGATGTCCTTGTTGTTCGGGAACTCCGAGCGGGCGGCCAGGCGCAGTTCTCCGCCGCCCGTGATCGTGCCGCTCTGGGCCGCGAGGCTGACGTTGTAGCAGTTCTCGATCAGGACCGAGTTGTTGCCCGTGTTGGAGAGCGTCACCTTGTTGATGACGGCCCCGCCGCTCTCCGACACGCAGAACACACCGCGTCCGCCGCCGCGCGCGACGACCTCGCCGACCCGGATGTTGGTCGGGTAGCCGCTGCCGACCCGGCCGTTGCGGTTGGCCATGCGGAAGGCCGCGTAGCCGGTGCCCGTGCCCGCGTTCTCCGCGTCGACCCTGGTGACGTTGGCGTTGATGGTCTGGTTGAGGAGGAGGCCCGATTCGCCGACGTTGCGGGCCGTCACCGTGCCGATGGTGAGGCCGTCGACGCCGTACGTCTCGACCGCGTGGCTGGACGCACCGGAGACGTAGACGTTGTCGATGCGGACATTGCGCGTCCACTGGCTGGTGTTGCCGCGGTTGTCGATGCGGACGCCCAGGCCGCGGGAGAGGCGCATGTCGATCTGGCCGAGCACGACGTTCTGGACGTTGCGCAGGAAGATGCCGTAGAGCGGGGTGCCGGTGAGCTTGAGGTTCTGGACCTCGACGTCACGGGTGCCGCGCGAGTAGACCGGCGCCTGGTCGCCCGAGCCGCTGCCGGTGACGTTGATGGTGCCGCAGACGTCGAGGACGGTGTAGCTCGGCAGCGAGATGCGTGAGCCCGCCGAGATCGAGCCCGAGCCGCGGACCACGACCCGTTCCTTCGACGTGCGGCCCGACGTGAGGCTGTTGACGGCCGCCTGGACCGCGGCGCGCATGTCGGTGCCGGTGTAGACCGTGCTGCCGCCGCGCCGGGCGGTCCAGCTGCTGCCGCTCTGCACGGCCTCGGCCCGGAAGGAGCCGTCTCCGCAGGCCAGCGCACGCGTGGGGGTGGCCGTGGCGGGGGCGGACAGGGTGCCGGCGGCGGTCAGGAGGACGGTGGCACCGGCGGCGGCGAGTAATGCGGCTCTGCGTCCCATGGGGGGCCTCGGTTTCGTCGAACGTGGGGGGGTGTGCAAGCGCTTTCTGCGCGGCCGGGAGTCTTGCAAAGGGACGGCAGAGCGTCAATGGACGCGACACGGAAAGGAGTCGCCCCGGACGCACGGGAGTGACCGGGCGGTCGTACGGGAAACTCGACCGCATGCGTACTGCGTACAGCGTGGAGACGGTCAGGACCGCCGAACGGGAGCTGATGGCGCGGCTGCCGGAGGGGGCGCTGATGCAACGCGCCGCCGCCGGGCTCGCCGCGGCCTGCGCCGATCTGCTGGGGCGGGTGTACGGGAGCAGGGTCGTGCTGCTGGTCGGCAGCGGCGACAACGGAGGTGACGCGCTGTTCGCCGGGGCCCGGCTGGCCCGGCGCGGGGCCGGGGTCACGGCGGTGCTGCTCGCGCCGGAGCGGGCGCACGCGGCGGGGCTCGCGGCGTTGCGGCGGGCCGGGGGACGGGCCGTGGGGGTCGGTGAGGCCGTCGGGGCGGGTGGGGCCGAGGCGTTGGTCGAGAGGGCCGATCTCGTCGTCGACGGCATCGTCGGGATCGGCGGGAAAGGCGGGTTGCGGCCGGAGGCGGTGCCGTTGGCCGCTGCCGCCGAGCGGTCCCGGGGGGCCGTGGTCGCGGTCGATCTGCCCAGTGGCGTGGACGCCGGCACCGGGGAGGTGCGGGGCGTCGCCGTCCGGGCCGATCTGACCGTGACGTTCGGGACGCACAAGCCGGGGCTGCTGATCGACCCGGCGCGGGAGTACGCGGGGTCGGTGCGGCTGGTCGGCATCGGGCTGGAGCTGCCGGTCGAGCCGGAGCTGGAGGCGCTGCAGCACGCGGACGTGGCGGAGCTGCTGCCGGTGCCGCGGGCCGAGAGCGACAAGTACCGGCGGGGGGTCGTCGGGATCGCCGCCGGGTCGGCGCGGTATCCGGGGGCCGCCGTGCTGGCCGTCTCGGGGGCGCTGCGGGGCGGGGCCGGGGCCGTGCGGTACGTCGGGCCGGCCGGACACGCGGTCATCGCGCGGTTCCCCGAGACGCTGGTGTCGGATCAGGGGCCGAAGCACGCCGGGCGGGTGCAGGCGTGGGTGGTCGGACCGGGGGCCGGGGACGACGCGGCGACGGTGGGGCAGGTGCTGGCGGCGGATGTGCCGGTGCTGGTCGACGCGGACGGGTTGCGGCTGGCGGACGCGGACGTCGTGCGGGCGCGCCGGGCACCGACGCTGCTGACGCCCCATGCGGGAGAGGCGGCGGCGCTGCTGGGTGTGGAGCGGGGCGAGGTGGAGGAGGGCCGGCTGGCCGCGGCGCGGGAGCTGGCCCGGCGGTATGCGGCGACCGTGTTGCTGAAAGGGTCCACGACACTGGTGGCCGACTCGGGCGGTGGGGCGGTGCGGGTGAACGCGACCGGGACCGGGTGGCTGGCCACGGCGGGGAGCGGGGACGTGCTGTCGGGGCTCGCCGGGTCGTTGCTGGCGGCGGGGCTTTCCGCGGTGGACGCGGGGAGTGCGGGGGCGTATGTGCACGGGCTGGCCGGGAGGCTGGCGGCGGACGGGGCGCCGGCGGGGGCGCACGATGTGGCCGCGGCCATTCCGGAGGCCTGGCGGAATGTTCTGGGGTGAGCTGGGGCCCGGAAGTCGTCTGTTCCGCCGTACAGCCGGGGCTGATGCCTCCGGGTGACCCGTGCCGCGCGGCGCGCCTTGTCCGCTCCGGCCCGGCGTTTGTCTGATCCGCATGACTCGCAGACGTACCGCAGGCCGTGTCCTCGCCCTCCTGCCGGCCGCTGTCACCAGTGCCGGCGGGGCCGCTGCCCCGGAGGGTGCCGGGGCCCTCTGAGACACTGGGCGCGATGAGCGAGAGAACAGCCCCGCGGACCGCGCCCCTGCGGGCCCGCGCCGAGATCGACCTGGCCGCCCTGCGGGCCAATGTGCGGGCCCTGCGTGCCCACGCCCCGGGCGCGGCCGTGATGGCCGTGGTGAAGTCCGAGGCGTACGGCCACGGGGCTGTGCCGTGCGCCCGCGCCGCCGTCGCCGCGGGGGCGTCCTGGCTGGGCACGGCCACGCCCGAGGAGGCCCTCGCCCTGCGTGCCGCCGGGCTGCCGGGCCGCATCATGTGCTGGCTGTGGACGCCCGGCGGGCCCTGGCGGGAGGCGATCGAGGCCGGCCTCGACGTGTCCGTCAGCGGGATGTGGGCGCTGGAGGAGGTCATCGCGGCGGCCCGCGGCACCGACCGGCCCGCTCGCGTGCAGCTCAAGGCCGACACCGGCCTCGGGCGCAACGGCTGCCCGCCCGGTCAGGACTGGACCGCGCTCGTCCGGCAGGCGCTGCGGGCCGAGGCCGAGGGGCTGCTGCGCGTCACCGGACTGTGGTCGCACTTCGCCTGTGCCGACGAACCCGGGCACCCCTCCGTCGCCGCCCAGCTCAGCGTGTTCCGGGACATGGTCGCGTACGCCGAGGGGCAGGGCGTCCGGCCCGAGGTCCGGCACATCGCCAACTCGCCGGCCACGCTCACCCTCCCCGAGAGCCACTTCGACCTGGTCCGCACCGGCATCGCCACCTACGGCATCTCGCCCAGCCCCGAGCTCGGTACCCCGGCCGACTTCGGACTGCGCCCGGTGATGACGCTGTCCGCCTCGCTGGCCCTGGTCAAGCACGTCCCGGGCGGGCACGGCGTCAGCTACGGCCACCGGTACGTGACACCCGGCGCGACCACCCTGGGCCTCGTGCCGCTGGGCTACGCGGACGGCATCCCGCGGCACGCCTCCTCGGCCGGGCCGGTCCTGGTCGAGGGCAAGTGGCGCACGATCGCCGGGCGGGTCGCCATGGACCAGTTCGTGGTGGATCTGGGCGGTGACGCGCCCGAGCCGGGAGCCGAGGCGGTCCTCTTCGGGCCCGGGGACCGCGGGGAGCCCACCGCCGAGGACTGGGCCCAGGCGGCCGGAACCATCGCCTACGAGATCGTGACCCGGATCGGAACGCGCGTTCCACGCGTCTATGTGAATGAGGAACAGGACGGGTAACTCGCACAGGAGACCGGTCACGCGAGGAACGACAGGCACTCCGGCACCACCAGCATCATCCGAGTCATCGAATCATCCGATTCAGCGAGTCACCCGGTCAGCAGCCCGGCGAAGAGGAGCGGTACGTGAGCGAGAGCAGCGCGGAGGTCGTCGCGGACGTCGCCTCCGCGGCCGTCGCGGCCTCCGCCGCGGGGGCGGCGGGAGGCTGGCGCCGGGCGACCGGTATCGCCGGCGTGGCGATAGGCGTGGTGGCCACGGGCGCGGCCGCCGGTGTCGCCCTGGAGCGGATGACGGTCGGCCGGGGTATGCGCCAGAAGGCCCGGCTCGCCCTGGACTCGGCGGGGCCCTACGGTTCGCTGCGCGGCATGCCCGGCAAGGCGTTCGCAGACGACGGCACGGAGCTGTACTACGAGGTCGACGACCTCGACCCGGAGCCCGCACCGGCCACCGGCTCGCGCCGCCGTAGGCTCTTCGGCCGCAAGGCACCCGCGCCCGTCACCGTCGTCTTCAGTCACGGCTACTGCCTCAGCCAGGACTCCTGGCACTTCCAGCGGGCGGCCCTGCGGGGCGTCGTACGGACCGTGCACTGGGACCAGCGCAGCCACGGCCGGTCCGGGCGGGGCGTGGCGCAGGTACGGGACGACGAGCCGGTCACCATCGAGCAGCTGGGCCGTGACCTGAAGGCCGTCATCGACGCGACCGTCCCCGAGGGGCCGATCGTGCTGGTCGGGCACTCCATGGGCGGCATGACGGTGATGGCACTGGCCGACCAGTACCCGGAGCTGATCCGCGAGCGGGTGGTCGGGGTCGCCTTCGTCGGGACGTCGTCGGGGCGGCTCGGCGAGGTCAACTACGGCCTTCCGGTCGCCGGGGTCAACGCGGTGCGGCGGGTGCTGCCCGGGGTGCTGAAGTTGCTGGGGCAGCGGGCGGAGCTGGTGGAGAAGGGGCGCCGGGCGACCGCGGACCTGTTCGCCGGGGTCATCAAGCGGTACTCGTTCGCGTCCCGGGACGTCGACCCCGCCATCGCCCGGTTCGCCGAGCGGATGATCGAGAGCACGCCGATCGACGTGGTCGCCGAGTACTACCCGGCGTTCAACGACCACGACAAGACCGAGGCGCTCCCCTGCTTCGCGGACCTGCCGGTGCTCGTGCTGGCGGGCGTGCAGGACCTGGTCACGCCGAGTGAGCACAGCGAGGCCATCGCCGATGTGCTGCCGGACGCCGAGATGGTGCTGGTACCGGACGCGGGGCACCTGGTGATGCTGGAACACCCGGAAGTGGTCACCGACCGCCTCGCCGACCTGCTCACCCGCACGGGTGCCGTGCCCGCAGGAGCTACCGTGAAGGGCTATGGAAGCACCAGCACCGCACAGCCCGGCTGAGCCCGGTTCCGTCCAGATCGTCGTCACGTCCCCCGAGCAGATGCGGGAGCTGGGCCGCCGGCTCGCGAAACTGCTGCGCGCGGGTGACCTGGTGATGCTGAGCGGGGAGCTCGGGGCGGGCAAGACGACGCTGACCCGTGGGCTGGGCGAGGGGCTCGGCGTGCGCGGGGCCGTCACCTCGCCGACGTTCGTGATCGCCCGCGTGCATCCCTCGCTGGGCGACGGGCCGCCGCTGGTCCATGTCGACGCCTACCGGCTCTCCGGCGGGCTGGACGAGATGGAGGACCTCGACCTCGACGTCTCGCTGCCGGAGTCCGTGGTCGTCGTCGAGTGGGGCGAGGGCAAGGTCGAGGAGCTGACCGAGGACCGGCTCCAGGTCGCGATCCACCGGGCCGTGGGCGACACGACCGACGAGGTCCGGCAGATGACGATCACCGGTGTGGGGGAGCGCTGGGCGTCGGCCGACCTGAGCGTGCTGGCGGCGTAGGTCCCGTCTTGCGGTCTTTTGATGAACGTTCCGACAAGACGTCGGCAAGATGTTGCGTTCGGCGTCTTGTGCGTGGTCACATGGTATCCAGTCCGTAGTTAGGTGTGCCTAACTACGTCCGCCCCCGGCCTTTCAGGAGGCGTCCATGTCGGCTACAGAGAGCAAGGGGCGGCCGCTGCCGTTCGCGGTCGCCGGGCTGTCCATGCGCGACCTGCTGTCGGCGGGCGAGGCGGCGGCGCTGATCTCCACACCGCCGCGCGCCCCCGAGCCGGACTTCCCGGAGCCGGTGACGGACCACCGCGAGGCCGCCTAGGGCCTGCTCTGCTCGGGGCCCGCCCTGCTCAGAGCCCGCTAGCGGACGACCACGACCTTGCGGCCGATCGTCGCGAAGGTCCACATCGCCTCGCCGTCCGCGCGGGACTCCCGGATGCCGCCCGTGCGGAGCTTCGGGTCGGGCGCGGGGGCCGCCGAGCCGGCCACGGCCGCGCTGAAGCCGACCACCACGCCGTCCACGCTGGTGAAGCGAACGACGTGCTCGACGGGGATGCCGTCGGAACCGGTGACCGCGTTCGAGCGGGACGTCACCGCGTAACTGCCCGGGGCGGGGTCCACCGCACTGGGGTCGACCTCGAACGTCCGGGCGACCTTGCCGTTCCGGCCGACCAGCCACACCCGGTCACCGCGCAGCGAGTACACGACCCGGGCGCCCTCGCCGGACCCGCTCGGCAGCGCCGTGGGGTCCCTCTTGACCTGCGGCGCCTTCGACGTACCGGCCGCCGGTGCGGCGCCCGGCGGCGCCGTCCTGCCCTGGCCGGCCGGGACGGTCTGTGCCGCCTGGTGGGCGAGGTAGCCGACCGTCGCGAGGGCCGCGGCGGTGAGCCCGGCCACGATTCCCGAGCTGCTGACTGCCACGGCATCCACCTCACGTCGTACGTCCCTGTCGTGACGGAAGGTGACGGTAGCAGCAGGTGACGGCCCGGCAGGTGCGTCCGACACGGGCTCCGGGGAGCCGTAGGCTGTTTGCGTGCTCTTGCTCGCTCTGGATACCGCCACACCCGCCGTCACCGTCGCGCTGCACGACGGGCGCGACGTCGTCGCCTCGTCGAGTCAGGTGGACGCGCGGCGGCACGGGGAACTGCTGCTGCCGGCGATCGACCGGGTGCTCGCCGAGGCCGGTCTGCGGCTCGACGCCGTCACCGGGATCGTCGCCGGGACCGGCCCGGGCCCGTACACCGGGCTGCGCGTCGGTCTGATGACCGCGGACACCTTCGGGCTCGCGCTCGGCGTCCCCGTGCACGGCGTGTGCACGCTGGACGGCCTCGCGTACTCCGCCGACCTCGATGGCCCGTTCGTGGTGGCGACCGACGCCCGCCGCAAGGAGGTGTACTGGGCGCGCTACGCCGACTCCCGCACTCGCGTCACCGGCCCGGCCGTCGACCGGCCCGCCGACATCGCCGAGCAGGTGAAGGGGCTGCCCGCGGTCGGCGCGGGCGCGCTGCTGTACCCGGACACCTTCCCCCAGGCGCACGAGCCGGAGCATGTCTCCGCCGCCGCCCTCGCCCGGCTGGCCGCGGAGAAGCTCGCGGCGGGCGAGGAACTCCCCGCGCCCCGGCCGCTGTACCTGCGCCGCCCCGACGCCCAGGTCCCCAAGAACTACAAGGTGGTCACCCCCAAGTGACCGAACCCGTGACGTGTGCGCTGCGCGAGATGCGCTGGTGGGACATCGACCCCGTGCTGGAGCTGGAGCGGAACCTGTTCCCCGAGGACGCCTGGTCCCGGGGCATGTTCTGGTCCGAACTGGCCCACGCGCGCGGGCCGGAGGCCAACCGGAGGTACGTGGTCGCCGAGTCCGGCTCCCGCATCGTCGGGTACGCCGGTCTCGTCGCCTCCGGTGAGCAGGCGGACGTGCAGACCATCGCCGTCGCCCGCGAGCTGTGGGGCACCGGTCTCGGCGGGCGCCTGCTCGCCGAACTGCTGAGTGCGGCCACGGCCTTCGAGTGCGCCGAGGTGATGCTGGAGTGCCGTGTGGACAACGTCCGCGCGCAGAAGCTGTACGAGCGGTTCGGCTTCGAGCCCATCGGTGTCCGGCGCGGCTACTACCAGCCGGGGAACGTGGACGCCCTGGTGATGCGCCTGACCACCCCCGAGAAATCCGTACAAGGAACCGAGATCAATGGCTGACGAACCCCTCGTTCTGGGAATCGAGACCTCCTGCGACGAGACCGGCGTCGGCATCGTGCGCGGCACGACCCTGCTGGCCGACGCCATCGCCTCGAGCGTCGACGAGCACGCCCGCTTCGGCGGCGTCGTCCCGGAGGTCGCGAGCCGGGCCCACCTGGAGGCGATGGTCCCCACCATCGACCGCGCGCTGAAGGAGGCGGGCGTCAGCGCCCGCGACCTCGACGGCATCGCCGTCACCGCGGGTCCCGGTCTCGCCGGTGCCCTGCTGGTCGGCGTCTCCGCGGCGAAGGCGTACGCGTACGCCCTCGGCAAGCCCCTCTACGGCGTGAACCACCTCGCCTCGCACATCTGCGTCGACCAGCTGGAGCACGGCGCGCTGCCCGAGCCGACGATGGCGCTGCTGGTCTCCGGCGGCCACTCCTCGCTGCTGCTGTCCTCGGACATCACCTCCGACGTCCGCCCGATGGGCGCGACCATCGACGACGCGGCCGGCGAGGCCTTCGACAAGATCGCCCGGGTACTGAACCTCGGCTTCCCGGGCGGCCCGGTCATCGACCGGTACGCGAGGGAGGGCGATCCGGACGCGATCGCGTTCCCGCGGGGCCTGACCGGCCCGCGCGACCCGGCCTACGACTTCTCCTTCTCGGGGCTGAAGACGGCCGTGGCGCGCTGGATCGAGGCGAAGCGGGCGGCGGGGGAGGAGGTCCCGGTGCGGGACGTGGCGGCCTCCTTCCAGGAGGCGGTCGTGGACGTGCTGACCCGCAAGGCCGTCCGGGCCTGCAAGGACGAGGGCGTCGACCACCTGATGATCGGCGGCGGCGTGGCCGCCAACTCCCGGCTGCGCGTCCTGGCCCAGGAGCGCTGCGAGGCGGCCGGGATCCGGCTGCGGGTGCCGCGGCCCAAGCTGTGCACGGACAACGGCGCGATGGTCGCCGCGCTCGGCGCCGAGATGGTCGCCCGGAACCGTGCCGCGTCGAGCTGGGACCTGTCGGCGGACTCGTCCCTGCCGGTCACCGAGCCGCACGTCCCGGGCCACGACCACGACCACGACCAGGACCACGACCGTGTGCACGAGGTCAGCAAGGAGAACCTCTACTCGTGACGGTCGCCCTGATGTGGGAGGCGCGGGCCGTGCCCGGGCGGGGCGCGGACCTGCTCGCCTGGGCCCGTGGCCAGGAGCTGCCGCGTGAGCCGCTGCGCCGCGAGACCCTGCGCGCTCCCCAGGACCGCGTCCTCGTCATCACCTGGTGGGACGCACCCTACGACGCCGAGCTGCCGGAACTTCCCGAGCCGGACGGGGAGTTGGTCACGCGGGCCGTGCACCGGTGGCGGTTCGAGTCGATGGGCGCCGGCTGACCGAGAGCTCCCACGGCCTGCTCTCGACGTGGCCCCGCCATGGCAGCAGGCCGTGCCCTCCCTCCCCGCGGGCGGCGCCGCGACCTGGGCCCCGCCCCTCGTATCCCCCGCGCGGAGGCTCACGGCGTCCCCTGTGTCCCCCGCGCGGGGGCTCACGGCGTCCCCCGTGTCCCCCGCGCGGAGGCTCATCCCACCCCCGACACCTCCGTCTCGCACCGCAGCCGCCGGCCGGCTCCGGCGACCCGGACCGGACCCGTCAGGGTGAGGTGTGCCGTGTGGCGTACGTCCGTGCTGGACGCCGCCAACCGGAGGTCCAGGGCGCCCGGTTCGACCACCTTGCGGCCCGAACGGTCGGTGAACGCCGAGAGGTCCGTGTGGAAGCGGAACGTGACCCGGGCCGCCTCGCCGGGGGCCAGCTCCACCCGCTGGTAGCCGATCAGCCGCATGTCGGGGCGGGTCACCGACGCCACCGGGTCGTGCAGGTACAGCTGCACGACCTCGGCGCCCTCGCGGTCGCCGATGTTGCGGACGGTCACGGACAGGTCGCAGGAGCCGTCCGTGCCGATCTCGGACGGCTCGGCCGTGGAGCAGTCCTCCCAGGTGAACGCCGTGTACGAGCGGCCGTGGCCGAAGGCGTGGAGTGGGGTCGGATCGAGGTTGCTGACCTCGCCCGCGAGGCCGAGGGGCGGCTGGAGGTAGGTCCAGGGCTGGCCGCCGGGGTCCCGGGGGACGCTCACGGGGAGGCGGCCCGAGGGGTTCACACGGCCCGACAGGACGCCCGCGACCGCCGGGCCGCCCTCCTCGCCCGGGAAGAAGGCCTGGACGACCGCGCCCAGGCGGCCGCCCCAGCGGCCGAGGGCGTACGGGCGGCCGGTCAGCAGGACCAGCACCACGGGGACGCCGGTGGCGACCAGCGCGTCCAGCAGTGCCCCCTGGGCGCCCGGCAGGCCGAGGTCCGTCGCGTCGCAGCCCTCGCCGGAGGTGCCGCGGCCGAACAGGCCCGCCCGGTCGCCGAGCACCGCCACGCAGACGTCGGCCTCGGCGGTGCGGGCGATGGCCTCCTCGAAGCCCGCGGTGTCCGGGTCGGTCACGTCGCAGCCCTCGGCGAACGTCACCTTGGCGTCGGGGAGTTCGGCGCGCAGGGCGTCGAGGACCGTAGGGATCTCGATGCCGGCCGGCACGTCGGGGTGGTGGGTGAGGACGTGGGAGGGGAAGGAGTAGCAGCCCAGCATGGCCAGGGCGTCGGCAGCCCGGGGGCCGACCACCGCGATCCGGGTGCCGGGGGCCAGCGGCAGCAGGCCGTCGGGGTTGTCGAGGAGGACCACCGACTCCTCGGCCAGGCGGCGGGCCAGGACGCGGTTGCCCGTGGAGTCCAGGTTGACCGAAGCCGTGGGCTCGGGTGCCCAGTCCTCGTCGAGCAGGCCCAGTTCGCACTTCTGCAGCAGGACGCGGCGGGCCGCGCGGTCCACGAGTTCCTCGGGGACCTGGCCCGACCGGACGGCGTCCAGGAGCGGCCGGCCGTAGCACTTGAGGGTGGGCAGCTCGACGTCGATGCCGGCGGCGAGGGCCGCGTGGGCCGCCTCGGCCGGGGTGCCGGCGACGCGGTGGAGGGTCTGCAGGAAGCCGATGCCGAAGTAGTCGGCGACGACCGTGCCGGTGAAGCCCCACTCCTCGCGCAGCAGCCGGGTCAGCAGCTCGGGGTCCGCGGAGGCCGGGACGCCGTCCGTCTCGGTGTAGGCGGCCATCACCGAACGGGCCCCGCCCTCGCGCAGTGCCATCTCGAAGGGCGGCAGGGTGATGTCGGCGAACTCGCGGATGCCCGCCCGCACGGGGGCCAGATTGCGGGCACCGGCCGAGGAGGCGTACCCGGCGAAGTGCTTGAGCGTGGCGACGACCCCGGCCGCCTCCAGGCCCCGCACGTACGCGGTGCCGACCGTGCCGACCAGGTACGGGTCCTCGCCGATGGTCTCCTCCACGCGGCCCCAGCGGGGATCGCGTACGACGTCCAGGACGGGCGCGAGGCCCTGGTGGACGCCGGCCGCGCGCAGGTCGTCGCCGATGCGGCGGGCCATCTCCTCGACCAGCGGCGGGTCCCAGGTCGCGCCCCAGGCCAGCGGGACCGGGTAGGCCGTGGCCTGCCAGGCGGTGAAGCCGGCCAGGCACTCCTCGTGCGCCATCGCCGGGATGCCGAAGCGGCCGGCCCCGGCGATCCGCCGCTGGGCGCGGGCCAGGGCTCGCGCGCCGAGCGCCGGGTCCACGGGTGCGGTGCCGAAGGAGCGGGTGAGCTGGCCCAGGCCGTGGGTGATCAGCTCGTCCCACTCGTAGTCGACGGTCATGTCGTGCTGGTACGGAGCGACCCCGTCGCCGTCCGTGGCGGCGCCCACCCACACGCCGTACAGCTGGGCGGTCTTCTCCTCCAGGGTCATCCGGGAGAGCAGGTCGTCGACGCGGGCGGTGGCGGGCAGCGCGGGGTCACGCCAGGGCGCGGTGGTCATGAAGCTCCTGTCGGGTGGACGGGACGGCCCTCTCGAACGGTGCTGACGAGCGCGCGAACGATGCTGACCAGCGGTTCCCGCACCCGCTTCTCCGAATGTTTCGATATCTACGCCGAATGTTCCGGGAACCTATGGTGCCCCGAGGGCTTCGTCAAGGGGGCCCGCAGGGATACGATCGCCGCCATGACATCCCCGGAGCCCGTTGAAAGCGGGACGCAGACCCGGACGCGGGGGCGCACCGCGCGGGCCGCGACGCTCGCCGAGATCGCCCGTGAGGCTGGTGTGTCGGCGCCGACTGTTTCGAAGGTCCTCAACGGCCGGGCCGACGTCGCCCCGGCCACCCGGGCCCGCGTCGAGGAACTGCTGCGCGCCCACGGCTACCGGCGCCGGCGGGCCGAGGCGACCCGCTCCCCCCTGCTCGACCTGGTCTTCCACGAACTCGAGAGCGCCTGGGCGATGGAGGTCATCCGGGGCGTGGAGAACGTGGCTCGGGACGCCGGGCTCAGCGTCGTGCTCTCGGAGAGCGCGGGGCGGCTCACCCCCGGGCGGACCTGGGCCGACCAGGTCGCCGCGCGCCGGCCGCACGGCGTGATCCTCGTGCTGTCCGGGCTCGACGCGTCGCAGCGGGCGCTGCTGACCAGCCGCTCGATCCCGTTCGTGGTGATGGACCCGGCCGGTGACCCGGGCGCCGACGTGCCCTCGATCGGCGCGACCAACTGGCAGGGCGGGCTCGCGGCCACCCGGCACCTGGTGGAGCTGGGGCATCGCCGGATCGGGGCGATCAGCGGCCCGTCGCAGATGATGTGCAGCCGCGCCCGTGTCGACGGGTACCGGGCCGCGCTGGAGACGGCCGGACTGCCGGTGGACCCGTCGCTGATCGCGGCCGGGGACTTCCACCACGAGACCGGCCACCGCAAGGGCCTCGAACTGCTGCGCCGCCCGGACCGGCCGACCGCCGTCTTCGCCGGGAACGACCTGCAGGCGCTCGGACTGTACGAGGCCGCCCGGGAGCTGGGGCTGCGCATCCCCGAGGACCTGAGCGTGGTCGGCTTCGACGACCTGCCGGTGGCCCCCTGGGTCGGGCCGCCGCTGACGACCGTACGGCAGCCGCTGACGGAGATGGCCGAGGCGGCGGCCAGGCTGGTGCTCGACCTCGGGCGGGACGAGGGGGCGGCGGCGACGCGCGTGGAACTGGCGACCAGCCTGGTGGTGCGCAGCAGTACCGCGGCGCCCGTGACCGGAGGATGACGTATTGGCGGGTGGGGCGGATGTCTCCACACTCCACCGAAGCCAATCGGTTGTACCGTCGAAAGTTTCGGCGGCACCCGCAGACGCCGCCGTCACCGGACGCGAGTTCAACTGGCTCACCCCCAGCAACGCCATGAAGTGCTGCGGTGAGTCCGGTTCAAGTCGGCCCCGAATCTGAGAATTTCCGAAGAAAAGGCGCCCTGGGCTCCCTGCCCGTAATAATTCGGACTTACGTTCCTGCCCGTGACGGGACGCGACGGGGACGAGGGCCACGCAGTGGGCCGGCGATCGACAGCGCTGAAGACCGCCGGCCTCACCCTGGCAGGTGTGCTGGTGCTGGGCGCGGGAGCGGCGGGCTGGGCCTACCGGCATCTCGAGAGCAACATCACCGGCGTCGACATCGACAACGCGCTCGGTGACGACCGCCCGCACAGGCCGCTGAGCACGCCGTCGCCCTCGGCCTCCGCCCTGCCCGGCGGAGCCCTCAACATCCTGGTCCTCGGCTCGGACTCGCGCAGCGGCGAGCAGAACCGGAAGCTCGGCGGCGGCGACAGCTCCGGGGCCCGCTCCGACACGGCGATGGTCGTCCACCTCGACGCCGGGCGGACCGCCGCGACGGTGGTGAGCATCCCGCGCGACACCCTGGTCACCCGCCCGTCCTGCCCGCGCCCTTCCGGCGGGTCGACGGCGGTCGCCCACCGGTCGATGTTCAACAGCGCCTACGCGGTGGGCGGTCCGGTCTGCGCGGTGAAGACGGTCGAGTCGATGACGAACGTCCGCATGGACCACTACCTCGAGATCGACTTCTCCGGCTTCGCCAGGCTGGTCGACGCCCTCGGCGGCGTCACCGTCACCACGGACGAGGACATCGCCGACGACGACAGCCACCTGCACCTGAAGGCGGGCACCCACCACCTGGACGGCACCCGGGCGCTCGCGCTGGCCCGCACCCGGCACGGCATCGGCGACGGCAGCGACCTCGGCCGCATAGGCCTCCAGCAGAAGCTGGTGACGGCCCTGCTGGAGCAGATCGCCGCCCAGAACCTGCTCACCGACCCGGCGAAGCTCTACCGTGTCGTCGACGCGGTGACCGCCGGCCTCACCACCGACACCGGCCTCGACTCCCTCACCGAGCTGACCCGCCTCGGCCAGAGCCTGCAAGGCCTGTCGGCGAGCGGGGTGCGGACGGTGACGATGCCGGTGGTCCGGGCCCCGTCGGACCCCAACCGGGTGGTGGCCGAAGAGCCCGAGGCGCGGAAGCTGTGGGAGTCGCTGCGCTGACCTGCGAAGACGCGCTCCGGGAAATTCGCGGAGAAAAATCCGGCGAGTGTGTCGATCCGGCGGTCTCCCGATCGACGCAGGGGTGAGAGCGGGACAGGAACCCGCTCCGGGAACCCGAGGAGTCACCATGCCGCGCTTTCTGACCCTGATCCGCATCGACGAGAAGAACGCCCCCGCCGAGGGCCCGAGCCCCGAGCTCCAGGAGCGGATGGGCAAGCTTCTGGAGGAGATCACCAAGGCCGGGGTCATGCTCGACACGGCCGGGCTCACGCCGACCTCGGACGGCAGCCGGGTGACCTGGGACGGCGGGCAGCTGTCCGTCACCGACGGGCCGTTCACCGAGACCAAGGAGGTCATCGGCGGCTACTCGATCAGCCAGTGCAAGGACAAGGCCGAGGCGATCGAGTGGACCAAGCGTTTCCTGTCGCTGCACGAGGAGTACTGGACGATCACCGCGGAGGTCCGGCAGATCGCCGAGGGCTGACCGGTCCGCCTTGGCGGGGCGGCGCCTCGGGTGTCTGATGGTGGGCTGTGACACCGCAGCCCCCCGCCTCCCCGGCGCCCCGCCCCGACGGGGCCACCGAGATCGTCGAGACCGTCTTCCGCATGGAGTCGCCCCGGATCATCGCCGGCGTCGCCCGGATCGTCCGGGACGTCGGCATCGCCGAGGAACTCGCGCAGGACGCGCTGGTCGCGGCCCTGGAGCAGTGGCCGCGGGAGGGGGTGCCCGGCAATCCGGGCGCCTGGCTCATGGCCACCGCCCGCAACCGGGCCGTCGACCTGGTCCGCCGCCGGGAGAACTACGCCCGCAAGCTCGCGGAGATCGGCCGCGACCTGCCGGCCGTCGCGCCCCCGGAGGAGCCCGCCGACCCCGACGACATCGACGACGACCTGCTGCGCCTGGTCTTCACCGCCTGCCACCCGGTGCTGTCGACCGAGGCCCGCACGGCCCTCACCCTGCGCCTGCTCGGTGGCCTGACGACGGCCGAGATCGCCCGCGCCTTCCTGGTCCCCGAGCCGACCGTCGCGCAGCGCATCGTCCGCGCGAAGCGCACCCTGGCCACGAGGAACATCGCCTTCGAGGTGCCCTACGGCCCCGACCGTGAGGCCCGCCTCGGCTCCGTCCTCGACGTCATCTACCTCGTCTTCAACGAGGGGTACGCCGCCACGGCCGGCGACGACTGGCTCCGCCCGGCCCTGTGCGAGGACGCCCTGCGCCTGGCCCGCGTGCTCTCCGCGCTCATGCCCAAGGAGCCGGAGGTGCACGGCCTGACCGCCCTCCTGGAGTTCCAGGCGTCCCGTACGGCGGCCCGCACGGGCCCCTCCGGCGAACCGGTCCTCCTCAAGGACCAGAACCGCTCCCGCTGGAACCGCATGCTCATCGCCCGCGGCGTCGCCGCACTGGGCAGGGCGGAGGCCGCCTCCTCCGGCGCCCCGGGCTCGTACCTCCTCCAGGCCGCCATCGCCGCCTGCCACGCCCACGCGTACACCTACGAGGAGACCGACTGGCCCCGCATCGCCACCCTCTACGGCCTCCTGGCCTCCCGCTCCCCGTCGCCGGTGGTGGAGCTGAACCGCGCGGTGGCCGTCTCGATGGCCGAGGGCCCCGAGGCGGCCCTGCCCCTCATCGACGCTCTGGGCGACGACCCCGCCCTGCGGGACTACCACCTGCTGCCCAGCGTCCGCGGTGACCTCCTCGCCCGCCTCGGCCGTACCACGGAGGCCCGGGCCGAGTTCGAACGGGCGGCGTCCCTCACGCGCAACGAACGGGAGCGGGGCCTGCTGCTGCGGCGCGCGGCGGAACAGCCCTGACCGTCAGGCCGGGCGCCCGACGAGCATCGCCGGCGCTCCCGCGACCCGGGTCAGGAACACCGTCGCCGCGTGCGGCCCCTGGGGCTTGACCTTCTTGCGGAGTTCCTCCGGCTCGACCGCCGAGCCCCGCTTCTTCACGGTCAGCGTGCCGACCCGCCGCTCCCGCAGCAGCGCCTTCAGCTTCTTGACGTTGAAGGGGAGATGGTCGGTGATCTCGTAGGCGGTGGCGTACGGCGTCGGCCGCAGGGCGTCGGCCGTCACGTACGCGATGGTCGCGTCGAGGAGGCCGCCGCCGACCTGGTCGGCCACCTCGGCGACCAGATGGGCGCGGATCACGGCGCCGTCGGGCTCGTACAGGTAGCGGCCGGGCGGGCGGACCTGTGGGTCGGGCAGGCCGCGGGAGAGCAGGGTGCGGGGTCCCGGCAGCAGGGTGGCCCGGACCGCGCCCGGATCGGTGCCGAACCAGAGCACCGCCTCCTTCACGTCCCCGGCGGCCGAGATCCACTCGGCCTCGGCGTCCTCGGGGACCGCCTCGTGCGGGATGCCGGGGGCGATCTTCAGCGCGGCGGCGCGGGGGGCCCGGCGGGCGGCGGCGACGGCCCAGGACAGGGGCGGCGAGTAGGCCTCGGGGTCGAAGATCCGGCCCCGGCCGCCGCGTCGGGCCGGGTCGACGAAGACGGCGTCGTAGCCGGCCGTGTCCACGTCCGAGACGTCCGCCTCCCGCACCTCGATCAGGCCGGCCAGCCCCAGCGCGTCGGCGTTCGCCCGGGCCGCGGCGGCCGTGTGCGGGTCCCGGTCCACGGCCAGCACCCGGATCCCGGCCCGGGCCAGCGCGATGGCGTCACCGCCGATGCCGCAGCACAGGTCGGCCACGGAGATCACGCCCGACTCCGCCATACGCCGCGCCCGGTAGGCCGCCACGCTCGCCCGGGTCGACTGCTCCACCCCGTTCGGCGTGAAGAACATCCGCCCCGCGTCCTCGGCCCCGAACTTCACCGCCGCCCGCTGCCGCAGCCGCGCCTGCCCCAGCGCCGCCGACACCAGCTCCGCGGAGTGCTCGCGGCGCAGCCGGGTCGCGACGGCCAGCTCCCGCGCCGGGTCGGTGTCCCGCACCTCGTCGAGGAGGGCGCGGCCTTCGGGAGTCAGGAGGAGGGCGAGGTCGTTCACCGGATCATTGTCGGCCACGGGCCGGCCGCCGCGTCGTGCGGGAGGTGTGTGGGCCAGTCGGTGGACGGTGGGCCGTCGGCCGCGGTGTCGGGGCGGGTTCGCGGGGGCGGGCTGCGAGGATCCGGCACCATGCGAGCAGTCGTACAAAATGACAAGAGTCGGGCATCTGGCGGTGTGCGGATCGGCCTCGTCGTGCTCACCCTCGCCGCCATCGCCTTGGGCTGCACGCAGGGCGGCGGCAGCGACCAGGTCACCCCGGCCGGCGGCCAGCAGCCCCTCGACCAGCCTCCGGCCCGCGCGCTCGACTCCTACGCCACCAGGCTGCGCGCCGCGCACGCCGCCCGGGTCGCCGCGGCGCACCGCTGGGAGCTGAAGAGGGTCCCGCTGCCCGCCCCGCAGGCCCCCGCGCACAAGCCCAGGATCAAGACCCGCGAGGGCTTCGAGGTGGACGGCCACCGCGCGTCGGGCCTCCCGCCCGTGTTCACCACGGTCCCCACCCGGGACAAGGTCGTCTTCCTCACCATCGACGACGGCGCCGAGAAGGACCGCTCGTTCCTGCGGATGATGAGCGACCTGGACGTCCCCTACACCGCGTTCCTCAGCGGCTACCTGGTGAAGGACAACCCCCGCTACTTCCGGAAGATGCAGGCCAGGGGTGTGGTCCTCAACAACCACACCCTCCACCACCCTTACCTGCCGGGCCTGTCCTACCGCGCGCAGAAACGCGAGATCTGCGGCATGCAGCGCTACATGGAGAAGCGCTTCGGCAAGCGCCCCACCCTCTTCCGCCCGCCCTTCGGCAGCTACAACCGGGCGACCCTGCGCGCCGCCAAGGCCTGCGGCATCGCGTATGTCCCGCTCTGGAACGCGGAGGTCTTCGCCGACCGCTGGGAGTACCGCGAGGGGGACCGGAAGCTGCGCCCGGGCGACATCGTCCTCACCCACTTCCGGGGCCGCGACCAGTGGAAGGGCACGATGCCGGACATGATCCGCCGCTTCCTGAACAAGGTCACGGCCGAGGGGTACGCGGTGGGGCGGCTGGAGGACTACCTGTGAGGCGGCGGCCGGTCGCCGCCGCGCTGTGCGCGGGCGTGGTCCTGCTGACCGGCTGCGCCCAGGGGGCGGGTCAGCGGCCGGGAACGGCCGACGGCCGGGCCCAGGACCCCGCGCGCGCCGCGAGCCACCGCCGCCCCCTCCCACCCGTCGTCGACCACGTCGCCACCCGCGATCCGGTCGTCTTCCTCACCTACGACGACGGCGCCGAACGCGACCCCCGCTTCGTCGGCCTCGTCCGCGAACGGCGGCTCCCGGTCAGCATGTTCCTCACGGACAGCGTCGTGGGCCCCGGCTACGGACACTTCGCCCGGCTCCGCGCGGTCGGCGCGTCCCTGCAGAACCACACCCTCGACCACCCCGCCCTGCGCGGCCTGCCCTACGCCGGCCAGCGCGCCGAGATCTGCGGCCAGCAGCACAAACTCCACTCCCGCTTCGGCATCCGCCCCCGTCTCCTCCGCCCGCCCTACGGCCGGTACGACACCACGACCCTGCGTGCCGCCGCCGACTGCGGCATCACGGCGGTCGTCCTGTGGCGCGCTTCCCTGACCACCGACGGCGACCTGACCTACACCCGGGGCAGCCCCGGCCTGCGCCCCGGCGACATCGTCTCGGTGCCGTCCGGCGCGACCGGGTCCCTGACCCTGACGGAACGGACGCTACGGCTGCTGCGCGAGATCGAGGACCGGGGGCTGCGGGTGGGACGGCTGGAGGACTACCTCTGACGTCTTGGTGCCGAGCGGCGAAAACCCAGCCCGTCCGGCGCTTGAGGACGAGGCCGTCCAGGCCGAAGCGGGGGTCTGGGAGCGGCAGCCCCCAGAGGGCCAGGGCACCAATGCCGAGCACCGCAGGGACGCACTCCGACACCGGGATCCGGCCGACGCGCCGTCGGCAATTGGCACTCCGCTTGACCGAGTGCTAATCGCGGTCATAGTCTCGGCTCTGGCACTCGACACAGGAGAGTGCCAACACAGCGACGGGCAGGTCCGGCACCCGCGACGACGGATCCACCTGGTCGCCACCTCAGACAGTTAACCCCGTGAGATCTCCGAAGGGGGAGGTCGGATCGTGACGACCACCAGCTCCAAGGTTGCCATCAAGCCGCTCGAGGACCGCATCGTGGTCCAGCCGCTCGACGCCGAGCAGACCACCGCCTCTGGCCTGGTCATCCCGGACACCGCCAAGGAGAAGCCCCAGGAGGGCGTCGTCCTGGCCGTGGGCCCGGGCCGCTTCGAGGACGGCAACCGTCTTCCGCTCGACGTCTCCGTCGGCGACGTCGTGCTCTACAGCAAGTACGGCGGCACCGAGGTGAAGTACAACGGCGAGGAGTACCTCGTCCTCTCGGCCCGCGACGTGCTCGCGATCGTCGAGAAGTAATTCACCCCAAGCACACTGCTTTGAGCTGCGCCCCTGGCCCCCCGCGATCGATAAGAAGCCGGGCGCCCGGGGCGCAGTGCCGTTAACCCAGATTCCGGAAGAGGGCTCACGCTCCCATGGCGAAGATCCTGAAGTTCGACGAGGACGCCCGTCGCGCCCTCGAGCGCGGCGTCAACAAGCTTGCCGACACGGTGAAGGTGACGATCGGCCCCAAGGGCCGCAACGTCGTCATCGACAAGAAGTTCGGCGCCCCCACCATCACCAACGACGGTGTCACGATCGCCCGCGAGGTCGAGATCGAGGACCCGTACGAGAACCTCGGTGCCCAGCTGGTCAAGGAGGTGGCGACCAAGACCAACGACATCGCGGGTGACGGTACGACCACCGCGACCGTGCTCGCCCAGGCGCTCGTGCGCGAGGGCCTGAAGAACGTCGCCGCCGGTGCCTCCCCGGCCGCCCTGAAGAAGGGCATCGACGCCGCCGTCGCCGCTGTTTCCGAGGAGCTGCTCGCGTCGGCCCGCCCGATCGACGAGAAGTCCGACATCGCCGCCGTCGCCGGTCTGTCCGCCCAGGACCAGCAGGTCGGCGAACTCATCGCCGAGGCGATGGACAAGGTCGGCAAGGACGGTGTCATCACCGTCGAGGAGTCCAACACCTTCGGTCTGGAGCTGGACTTCACCGAGGGCATGGCCTTCGACAAGGGCTACCTGTCGCCGTACTTCGTGACGGACCAGGAGCGCATGGAAGCCGTCCTGGACGACCCGTACATCCTGATCACGCAGGGCAAGATCTCCGCCATCGCGGACCTCCTGCCGCTGCTGGAGAAGGTCATCCAGTCCAACGCCTCCAAGCCGCTGCTGATCATCGCGGAGGACGTCGAGGGCGAGGCCCTGTCCACCCTCGTCGTGAACAAGATCCGCGGCACCTTCAACGCCGTCGCGGTGAAGGCCCCCGGCTTCGGCGACCGCCGCAAGGCGATGCTGCAGGACCTGGCGGTCCTCACCGGCGCCACGGTCGTCTCCGAGGAGGTCGGCCTCAAGCTCGACCAGGTCGGCCTGGACGTCCTCGGCTCCGCCCGCCGCGTCACCGTCACCAAGGACGACACCACGGTCGTCGACGGCGCCGGCAACAAGGACGACGTGCAGGGCCGCGTCGCCCAGATCAAGGCCGAGATCGAGTCCACCGACTCCGACTGGGACCGCGAGAAGCTCCAGGAGCGCCTCGCGAAGCTGGCCGGCGGCGTGTGCGTCATCCGTGTGGGTGCGGCCACCGAGGTCGAGCTCAAGGAGCGCAAGCACCGTCTGGAGGACGCCATCTCCGCGACCCGCGCCGCGGTCGAGGAGGGCATCGTCTCCGGTGGTGGCTCCGCGCTCGTCCACGCCGTGAAGGTCCTCGAGGGCAACCTCGGCAAGACCGGCGACGAGGCCACCGGTGTCGCCGTCGTGCGCAAGGCCGCCGTCGAGCCGCTGCGCTGGATCGCCGAGAACGCCGGCCTGGAGGGTTACGTCATCACCTCCAAGGTCGCCGAGCTCGACAAGGGCCAGGGCTTCAACGCCGCCACCGGCGAGTACGGCGACCTGGTCAAGGCCGGCGTCATCGACCCGGTCAAGGTCACCCGCTCCGCCCTGGAGAACGCCGCCTCCATCGCCTCCCTCCTTCTCACGACCGAGACCCTGGTCGTCGAGAAGAAGGAAGAGGAGGAGCCGGCCGCCGCGGGCCACGGCCACGGCCACGCCCACTGACGCATGAGGCATGACGGCTGAGGGCTGACGGCGTCAGCTCGCCCGAGCCCGAGCGAAGGCCCGGCACCCCGGAGACGGGGCTGCCGGGCCTTCGCCGTATGCCGTTCTCCGCCGGTCGGGAACCGCGCAGGGGCCGGCGACGGTCTCCCCGCAGAGCAGGCGGATCACAAGGGGGTAGGGATGAACCAGGTGCTCTACGGGGAACGGTCCCGCAACCCGCTGGCGCGGACGGTGCGGCTCACCGAGGACGGACTGCGCAGGGGCGGCAGGACGACCCCGCTGGACGAGCTGAACCTCGCCGCCATGGCAGAAGCGTTCCTGCGGGGCTGCTGGCTCGGCGGCGGGGGCACCGAGCGCCCCCTGGGGAGGCTGCCCCAGGGCCCCGGCGTCGTCCCGGTCACCCGTGTGACCGGCACCACCACTCCCCTGAAGGCCCGTCAGGCTGCCGACTTCGCCCGCGCGCTGGGCGAACTGGCGGTGCGCGGGTGCGGCGGGCCGGACCACGTGGCCGACCTCGCCGCACGGGCGCGGGCGGAGGGCGTACCGCTGTGGATCGCGCGCCGCCACGCGCCCGGCCCCGCAGGACGGGTGACCGTCGCCGTGGACCGGCGCTCGGTACGCGTGGACGTCTGGGGCCCGCACGCCCCCGCCGTGCGCCTGTGGGCACCGTACGGCTACCGCCCCGACACCGCCGACCGGGCCAATGGCCTGGTCATGACCATCGGTGACACCACCGCACGGCTCGAACTGCGCAAGAAGGTGCGCAAGTCCAAGAGCAAGGTCGAGATCCGCCTGCCGGACCGGCTCTGGACCCTGCGTCGCGAGAACGCCGAGAGTTCGTGGCTGCTGCGCGACGACCAGCGGGTCGCGCTGCTGACCCGCCCCTCGCGGTGGCCCGGCCCCCCGCCGGGCTCGGTGCTGCTGCCGCTGGCCGACGTGCACCACGAGAGCCCCGACCCCCTGGACGCCGTCATGGCCCACGCGGTCGCGGTGTCCTTCGGCCTCGGCGACACGACGGGCCTGGCCAGATTCCGCGCCGTGAAACGCCGCCGGGACACGGACGAGGACACCTGGGACCACCCCTGGTTCAGCAACCTCGGCAGGGACCGCGACGACAACGAACCCGGTGGCGGCGACGGCTGGGGCAGCGACGGCGGGGACGGGGGTGACGGGGGCGGGGGCGGCAGTGACGGCGGCGGTGGGGACGGAGGGGGCGGTGGCGGAGGCGACTAGCCGTCCGGCGGCCCTACCCCTTCCGCGTCCTGAGACCTTCGCCCGGCGGCTCACCAGGACTTGCTACGGTCGAACTCCGTGACGTTGATCTTCACGTTCGGAGTCTTGAGCGTGGTGGGGGATTCACCCTTGGCCGTCTGTCCTGGCTGTACATCGGTGGCGAACTCGGTGGAGTTGTAAAGCCTGTTGCCGTCCGAGGCCACGGCTTCCCATTCCCAGGTGTAGTCCGACTTCTCCGAACTCCGGTTTCTGATCGTCCAGGTGACCCAGATGTCTTCGAATCCAGCCTGCGAGCGGTCGTCGATCTCGAAGCTGACGAGGTCGTCGCGTTCGATGCCCGCGGCCTCCGACCGTCCGCCCTGCGGCTCCTCGCCCTGCCCTTCGGCCTTCTCCGCGGTCGGGGTGCCCTTGTCCGGGACGGGAGCGGAGCTGTCGTCCTCGGCTGCACAACCGGCGACGACGAGTCCGCCCACCATGACCACTGCCACACAGGCGGCCACAACACCGGGTCTCCTCATAGCCTGCCCCTTTGACGGTTAATGACATGTATAAACCCTTTTGGTGCGACATGCGCGTTGACGGTTGACGGGTGTCGGCAGGGAGGACGGAAGGCAGGCGCCTCGGCGGCCTCTTCAGCCGTCCCGACTCAGCAGAAACCGGACCGGCTCCGCCAACGCCGCCCGTGCCAAGTCAGCGTCCCCCAGGCGCGCGGCGAGCGTGGCCCCCGCGAGCCGCACGGGCAGTGCCTCCGCGAACTTCAGACCGCGCACGGCGTGCGGGTCCACGTCCGGCAGCGTCAGGCCCGTAGCGGCGTCCGCCACCGCCGTCCGCCACGACTGCGGGGTGACGTCGTCGCGCAGCCGGATGAAGCGGTCGTCGAGGAGCCGGTGCCGCAGGACGACCGAGGGAAGCGAAGCGGCCAGGGTCGCGTTCGCCCGGTGCCCGGCCCAGGTCCACCAGCGCACGTCGCTGTCGCCCCGGCGGGTGATGACGGTGCCGGCCGGATGCACCACGTCCAGATACCTCTCCCGGGCCGCCGCGAGCTTCGCCTCCGCCCGGCGGGTCAGAGACACGGGCGGGTCCCCGCCGAGCAGGACGTCCCGTACGGCACGGGCCAGCGTGAACGACCGGACGCGATGTGCCCCGAAGCCGCTCCACTTGGCGCGCCCGCCTTGGTCCACGGGTTCCACGAAGCAGCGCCTGCGCCGCCAGTCGATGTACGTCACCAGCCAGCTGCGGCCCGCCAGCAGCAGCTTGCGCGGGCCGTCGGTCTCCTCGGTCAGCAGGTCCGGGTCGGTGCGGCCGATCTCCGTCCGTCCGCTGAGCACGGTGAACTCGGGCGGCGCGGTGAAGGAGGCCGTCAGGTTCATGAAGTGCCGCCGCCCAAAACGCCGTTCGGCTTCCGGCCCGATGAACAGGGTGCCCGAGTCACGCTCCAGGTAGCCCTGTTCCACCAGGTGTCGCACGACGGGTTCGGCGGCGGTGCCGAACACTCCGAGGCCGCCCCACCACTCCTGCCACAGGTTCTCCCCTACCCGGTGCTCCTGGAGGCACAGCGCGAGCAGCTGCTGGGCCACCAGATGCCGCGGCTCGGGAGGCGCGGTCACCGGCTCCACCCAGCCGCGCGACCAGGCCAGCAGCAGAGCCGCGGCGGCCAGGAAACCCTCGTCGCTCAGGGCCAGGAAAAGGCAGTTTCGCCGAGTGCCGGGGCGGCGCCCGGTGCGGCCGAGCCGTTGCAGGAACGAAGCGACCGTCGCCGGGGCGTCGAGCTGGATCACCCGCTTCCAGCGACTCGGGCGTGGTCAGCAGCACGTCCGGGCGCTGCGCGAGGATGCGGCGGCGCCGGGTGGAGGCGATGTCGCCGTGCCACAGCTCGGCGGTGCGCCCCACTCATCCGCTGTACGTCTCGACGCCGTCCATCTGGCAGGACGCGAGCCGGCGGGCGAGCCGGGCACCGCGCGGGGACGCGGTGAAGCGGAACGAGAACACCGTCTGATCGGCGAGCGGGAACGGCGGCAGCGCGGACCGCCGCTCCTGGCGGGGGGAAGTGGTCATGCCTGAAGATCCCGCGCCCACACCCCTGCCCACCAGACGACGCCCCTACGGCGGTTGTCTGTCGGGGCGAGGGGTGACGGCGTCGGGCTTGTCGGGGGTGACCTCCGGGCAGTCCGGCGCGGACCGTGCGAGGCGCTGACGCCTCAGAGAATCTGGCGGTAGACCTCCCGCCGGTTGCCCACGGTCAGGACCCACACGACGAGTCGGCCGTCCTCGACGGTGTAGACGACCCGGTAGTCACCGACCCTGAGTCGCCACCGGGAATTGTGCCCTCGGAGGGCCTTCACGTCGAACGCCGCCGTGTCACCCGCGTCCATCGCCTTCTGGAGTTCGGTCAGCCGGTGCAGGATGCGCAGGGCGTCGGGGCGCGGGATCTTGAGCATGTCCCGTTGGGCGTGCGGGGTGAAGCGCGTGACGTACCCCATGCTCGTCAGTCCCGCCGGTCGCGGAGCAGGGCTGCCATCTCTTCGAGCGAGACCGACCCGTCGGTGCCTTCGGACTCGGCTTCGTCGGCCAGCCGGTTGAGCCATGCCTCTTCGGCGTCCTCGGCGAGTTGGCGCAGCCGCTGGTACTCCTCGATGTCGATCACGACGGCTTCCTGCTTGCCGCGCCGGGTGATGATCGTCGGTGTCTCGTCGCGGCGGGCGCGGTCGATGACGTCGGCGAGGTGACTGCGGACCTCGGCCATGGACTCGACTACCGGTTCGCTCATGTCACGAATGTAGCAGATGTACATGAAGGCATCGGGTTTCCGGCGGCCGACCGACGGGCACTGAGGTCCGTCGGCTCGGCGCACATCACGCGGGCAGCCGGCGCACCCCGTTGTCGTCCGTCACCTCGTACACGTCGATCCGCAGCAGCTCACGGACGGGCGCCGGAACCCGCTCGGCGGCCTTGACGGACGAGGACGGCACGACGAGTGCGTACCGTATCCGTGCGTCCTGCCTGGTCATGCGGCGCAGCAACTGCCCGTAGGCGATGTCCGCGTCGATGCCCTTCTCCTTGGTGCGGCCCTTGGCCTCGCAGATCAGCCGCTCCTCGCCGCGCACGGCTTCGAGGTCGGTCCAGCGGTCCGTGGGCTCGACGGGTGTCCACCCCTCACCGAGCAGCCAGGCACGGAAGGCGTCGGTGACCCGGTCCTCGTCGCTGTCCCGGGTCAGGATCTTCCGCAGCGCCGCCAGGTCGGCCTCCTCGTTGCGCCGCAGCCGCCCGCGCCCGTCCGCGTCGAGGTCGGCGGGCCGGACCACGATCAGCCGCAGTCCGTGAGCGGGAATCTCGGTGTCGCGGCGGGCGTCGTACAGAGCCCGCTGCTCGCCCCGGTGCACACCGCTCACGGTGAGCCGGTCCGGCTTGTCGAAGTGTGGCACCGGCTGGTCGTGCTGGCGCTCCCGGTACTCGACCACGAGTCGGTGACCGGGCCAGTACGCGTCGACCGGCAACCTGACCTGTCGGCCCCCGGTCCCCGGGTCGCCCAGCAGCCAGTCGAACTTGTGCTGGGTCAGGGCCTCTTCGCCGAGGACCCGGTTGCACAGGCCGACAACGTACGCCTCGTCACTGTCGCCTCGCGATGCCATGGCGGGCATCCTGTCAGGCGTCACTGACGACGCCGGACGCGCGCCCCGGCCGCTCCGGGCCGATGCTTTTTCTCCTACGGGCGGACACCCCCTAGGACGAGTGCGGTTTCTCCAGCTTGACGGCGGTGTCGTCCGCGTCGTGCTGCTCAGGGATCGTGGCGGAGGACTCGTGCCCTTCCACGACTTCCCCGTCTACGACCTCCCCGTCCATGACCTCCTCGTCGACGACCCGGTGCGCCGGCTTCGTCAGCTCCAGGCTGGAGAGGTGCTTCTTCAGCCTCTTGGCCATGGGGAGGTAGGTCGCGAGAGTGAGCCCGCCGGAGACAACGGCCCCGACGACGGGGATGGCCTTGGAGACGGACTTCGCGAAGGTCTGCTTCGTCATCTGAACGCCGAGGTAGCCCGCGACTTTCTTCACGATGGGGTAGATGACGCCCTGGGTGAGTGCCTTCTGCGGGAGTTTCTTGGCGACCTGCTTCGACATCATCCCCGCGACCTTCCCCACGGCGGCGTTCGCCGACTGGGTGCCGAACATGACGCCGAAGAAGAGCGTGAGCACCCCCTTGGTCGCGTCGTCGAGGTCGTCGCTGTCGTCGGAGAACAGATCGGGCCAGCTGTAGAGGTAGGCCAGCTTCTGCGCGATGCGCAGCATGTGGCCGAAGTACTGGGCCGTATCGGCGGGCACAGTGGCGGGAAGGGCGATGAAGCCGGGTATCCCGGCAGCCGCGGAGAGGGCACTGGCCTTGGCGGCTTCGTAGTTGATGGAGTCGTTGGCCGCTTTGTTCAGAACATCGAGAGAGATGCCTGCCGCTGCGGGGGTCTCCTCGATCGCCCTCCGGATCTCGTCCTCGGAGCAATAGCGGGTCAGCGCCTTTCGGAGGTATTCCTCCCTGTGGATACGCACACCCGGAAGCCTGGCGGCACTGGCCAGCACTGCGGAGAAGCGCGACTCCGGGTTCTCGATCTCTTTGCTCGCGGCCATGGTCGGGAACCTACAGCAGCCGGGGAAGTGGTGTGGGCGGCTTGAACTATCCGACTCCGCGTAGCAATCGGACTGGGACGGGCCTCAGATTTTGCGGCCGGCCTTCCGGTAGCCGTCCGGGGCCGTCCCCGGCTCCGTCAGACCCATTGACCGGTGGGTGGTGAGGTGAGGCAGCGGCGGCAGAGGGTTTCGTCGCCGGTCGGGCGGAAGAGGGTCGCCTGTACGTGGGTGCCCTCGCATTCACGGAGGGCGGCGAGGCGGCTGGAGGGGCGTGTGGAGGCGGGTGGTTCGGAGGTCGGAACGCTGCTGGTCGGGGTGGGCGCGGGTGGGATGTCCCGGAGCAGGTAGCGCAGGAGGCCGCCGGGGCGGTGGACGGGGGTGCCGTCGGCGGGGAGGCCGCGCAGGATGTGCGTGCGGATGGCGGTGGGGGTGTGACCGGCCGAGAGCCAGCGGGAGACGAGCCGGGCCAGCTCGTCGTGCATGCCTTGGGGGATGCGGCGGAGGTCGGGGGAGAGGTGGGGGAGCGCGGTGACGAGGGCGCGGGCGGTTTCGGGGATCTCGGCTGGGTCCGGGGCGGGCTCTGCCCTCGCCTCCGACTCCGGCCGGGCGGGACGGTGGGAGGTGTTTTTCCCGGGGTCTTTCTTTGGATGACCGTCGGTGGGCGGACGGGTCGGAGCACCGACGGCCGGAACGCGGGCACTCGGGGCGAGCTGGCGCGACGCGGGGGCGTCGGGCACGTGTACGGGCATCCGGGCGAGGATCTTGGCGGCCTCGGCCTCGCTCAACGGCACGTTAGAGACAAGCTGTTGGGTCACCCAGCGACCGCCGGGCCCCTGGACCCGCCGCTCGTGCACAAAGCCCTCCTCCTTCAGCTGCCGCTTGGCCCGCGTGAAGGCGCACGCCCCGATGCGGGCGCGCTCGGCGGTACGGGACAACGACTCGCGCGCCCCCTCCGGGAGCGAGAGCTGCCAGGTCAGCAGCCGCACGGCGTCGGAGGACAGCCGGGGGTGCCGGATGAGGTCGTGGGAGAACTGCGTGAAGGCGCGCGGGGGCGCGATATGGTGCCGGTAAATCACGGTGGGAGCCCTTACTTCCACTGGTGGTTCAGGCCCTCGCGGACGGCTGCAACCGTCGCGGGGGCCGTCTTCGTTCCGCGCCCGGCGTGGCACGCGGAAGACGTGATGTCGAGGCGACGCTACCGCACGCTCCGTGCGTGGATCGACGCGTTGAGTGAAGAAAGCTTTCGGGTGAGGGCGATCGCCCTGTCAGTAGGGCCCGCTGCCTTCGGCCCATGTCGATCACCGCACAACTGCGCGACTCGATGAGGCTGCCGGGTGGCGGCGCACTGGTCAACAGCTTCACACGGGAGAGCCGTGGGGCCGGTGCGTGCCGCACCCTCCTCCGGAACGAGCACGAACTGGAGGTCCACGAACTCGGGGATGCACCCATGTGAAGCTTCCCCTTGTGACTGGACACCTGGAGACTGGGACATGAGGTTCCAGAGGAAGTAGTGCCAGGTGGGTAGTCAGTACTCCAAGCGGTATTCGGAGGAGTTCAAGCGGGACGCGATCGGGTTGGCCCGCTCCTCCGACAAGACGATCACGGAGGTCGCGCGGGATCTGGGCGTGAGTCCGGAGAGCCTGCGCGGCTGGGTCAAGCGTGACCGGATCGACCGCGGGCAGGGCGGGGCAGGCGAGCTGACCAGCGCCGAGCGCGAGGAGCTCAGGCAGCTGCGCAGGCAGAACGCCGAGCAGCAGAAGACGATCGAAATCTTGAAAAAAGGTGGGCCACGAACGCGGGAGGCTGGCCCGGCCAGCGATTTCCCCGGGTTTGTAGGGCCACGTAGGGACAGCTGCCTGAGCTCCTTGCCTAGGAATACGGCAGCCGCGGAACAAGTGCTCTGCGCCAGTACGACCGCGCACCTTCTTCTCGGGACGCCAGTTGACGAGATCCGCCTCGGACAGCTCACGCTCCGCGCGGCCGGTGTCGAGGGCGGCCTGGAACTCTTCGGCGGGGTTGCCCTCCCACTCCTCGTCGTACTCGCCGTACCACTGGTGCACCCAGGGCAGAACCTCGCGCAGACCGGCGAGGAGCGGTACGAAACGGGGGTCGTCCTTGACACGGCGATCAGCGGCTCGCCCGGTCCCGGCTGCCGGGACTCGACCTCGAGATACGTGGCCACGGAGCCCTCCCGGAGGAATTGCGGCATGCCACCGCAGGTGGAGGTCGAGGAAGGGGTGCGGCCGTGCCTCGGACCAGTCGCTCATCGCGCTGCCAGGGCTGACTCGCTGTCGAGCGCGAAACAGCCGCCGGCCGAGCCGTGCCGTGGCAGGCCCGGGACAGTGTCGCCGTCCAGGTCGGCCACGGCCCGGACACGGTGGTCGCCAGCCATGTTCGCTGCGGCGGCGGCCGAGCCTCCCATCGAGTACCCGGCGATGCCGATCCGGGCCGTGCCGATCGCGTAGGACAGCACCTTCGTCCGTCGTCGGCCCGTCAGTCCATCGATCACGAACGACATGTCCTCGGCCCGGCTGCGTGCGACCGCCGCCGCGTACCATCGCCGGCCGTATCGGCTGACCGAAGGAGCCCCGCGAGGTCAGAGCTCCGTAGGCTCCAGCGCCCCGAGCTGCTGCATCAGCCCCAGCCGGTCGTACTGCCACCAGCCCTCGGCGATCTTGCCGTCCGGTGTGCAGCGGTGGACGGTCGTCCCCGTCATGGTGACGTCCCGCCCGGTCGGCGGAATCCCGAGGAAGTCGCCCTTGTGCCGGCCGTGGAAGGTCCACCGGGTGCACACCCGGTCGCCCTCGGCCATCTGGTCCTCGATGGTGAACGAGAAGTCGAACCCGCTCCGCCACTCCTCGACCTCACGCCGCGCCGCGTCCAGCCCGATGACGTCCTGAACATTGGCGGGATCGTGGTCGTGGTAGTCCTCGATGAACACGTCGTTGAACGCGGGCGCCGCTCCCTGGCCGGGCGCCAGCTCGAAGAACCTGCGCGCGGTGGCCGCGTTCAGCTGCTCGTCCCGGACCACGTCCAGGTCCGTGAAGGTGGGCTCCTCGTCGCAGATCGCCAGCATGTCCTGGAAGATCCGGTCGGTCTCCGGGAGCCCGGAGTTGCGCATCGCCTCCTCGTACGACGGGAACTCCACGATCTCGATGATGTGAGAGGAGTCGGCCCGGTCCTTCGCCACCACGCTGTGCGTCGCGGTCCGCTTCCCCTTGGTCTGTTCGACCCACCTGTCCATCAGCCGGTTCACCTCGTCGAGCCGGCTGGTCCTGCATTCGATGAGCTGTACGAAGGTCATGGCCTCGCCTCCGGGCCCCCCTGTGTCCGGTGGAACAGCTCCATCATCCCAAGCGGGGCGCCCGGATGCCTCCCGGCTCCGGCGGGCGGGGCCGACCGGGCCGACCACGTCGCGCACGGCTGGGCCGACCACGCCGCGCGCGGCTGGGCCGACCGCGTCGCGTACGGCTGGGCCGTCCGTTTCCCTTACCGCGGGCCGTACGTCCGCTACTGCGGGCCGTACTTCCGCCCCGTCTTCGACGACACCGCCCCGAGCATCCCGCGCGGCACCAGCTTCGTTACCCCCATCAGCGCCTTGTAGCGCGGGTCCGGAACGGACAGCGTCTTGCCGCGCGCCAGATCCTGCAGCGCCGCAGCCACCAGCTTGTCCGCGTCGAGCCACATCCAGCCGGGGATGTTGTCCGTGCCCATGCCGGCCCGGTCGTGGAACTCGGTGCGGACGAACCCGGGGCACAGCGCCATCAGCCGTACGCCGCTGCCTGCCAGGTCGCGCGCCGCACCCTGGGTGAACTGCACGACCCAGGCCTTGGAGGCACCGTAGGTGCCCCGCGGGACGAACGCGGCCACTGAGGCGACGTTGACGACACCGCCGCGGCCGCGCTCCCGCATGGCCTCCGTCGCCGCCGACGTCAGCCGCAGCACCGCCTCGCAGTGCACCTTCAGCATCCGCAGCTCATCGGCCATGGAGACGTCGAGGAAGCGGCCCTTGTTGCCGAACCCGGCGTTGTTGACCAGCAGGTCGACGGGGTTCCTGCGGTCGCCGAGGCGCTCGGCCACCGACTCGATGCCCCTGTCCTCCGCCAGATCGGCCGTCAGCACCTCCGCCTCGATGCCGTGCCGGTCGTGCAGTTCGGTCGCCTGCTCCCGAAGCCGCTTGGTGTCGCGGGCCACCAGCACCAGGTTGTGCCCGTCGGCCCCCAGTCGCCGCGCGAACGCGGCCCCGATGCCTGCCGTCGATCCCGTAATCAGAGCCGTTGTCATGGCAGAAGGTTAGTGACCCGGACCGCGTGCATCCGCTTCCCCGGAGGGCCTTCCGAGGTGAAGAGTCGGTGGAGACCGGCGTGGTGAGCCGTCATCAGGCCCCGTACTTCTCCTGGTACTCCCGCGCCGTCCTCAGCAGCTCGGGGTGCAGTGCCTCACCCGCCGCCAGCAGGCGCGGCAGCAGTGTCCGCTCGGTCGTCACCGCCCGGAACTGCAAGGCCACCGTCACGTCATGGCCCGGCCGGTGCACGATCTCGACGGCGTCGCCCGCGCGGATCTCCCCGGGCTCGATCACCCGCAGGTACGCCCCCGGCGCGCCCCGCCGCGTGAACCGCTTCACCCAGCCCTTCTCGTCCATGTGGCCCTGGAAGGTGCGGCACGGGATCCGGCCGGAGGTGATCTCCAGCACCACCTCGGGCCCGACGCGCCAGCGCTCGCCGATCAGCGCGCCGGACACGTCCAGGCCCTGGGTGGTGAGGTTCTCGCCGAACGCACCGTCGGCCAGAGTCCTGCCCAGCTCGCGCTCCCACTCGTCCAGGTCCTCGCGCGCCATCGCGTACACGGCCTGGTCGTCGCCGCCGTGGTGCTCCAGCTTGCACACCGCGTCCCCGGCCAGCCCGCTCCCGCCGATGCCCTTCGGCCCCGGCGCGGACACCCGCACCGGCCCGTCCGCCGGGCGCTTGTCGATGCCGGTCACGCCCTCCGGGTTGTCCGTGTACGCCACAGCCCTGGCACGGCCCAGGTTCACTGACAGAAGCTTCATGCCCGCACGGTAAGGGACCTGACCCCAAAGCGTCGACGCATTATTCACAGCGCGGTCAAAGGTTCGCTTATCCTCGCTTATCCTCGAAGGGTGATCGAAGCTCGTCATCTCCGCGTCCTGCGCGCCGTCGCGGCCACCGGCTCCTTCTCCGCCGCCGGGCGGGAACTGGGCTGCACCCAGCCCGCCGTCAGTCAGCAGATGAAGGCCCTGGAGACATCCGTCGGCACCCCTCTGCTGATCCGCACCGGACGCGAGATGCGCCTGACCCAGGCCGGTGAGGCACTGGTGCGGCACGCCGCCGGGATCCTCGCCGGGCTGACGGCCGCGGAGGAGGAGGTCGCCGCCATCGCCGGGCTGCGCGCCGGCCGGGTCCGGCTCGTGTCCTTCCCGAGCGGCAGCTCCACACTCGTCCCCACGGCCCTCGCCGCCCTGCGCGCGGCGCACCCCGGCACCCGGGTCTCCCTGGAGGAGGCCGAACCCCCAGCGTCCGTCGGCCTGCTGCGCGAGGGCGACTGCGACGTGGCCCTCGCCTTCCGCTACGAGGGGGCTGCGGGCGCCGAGGAGTGGGACGACCTCGTCGTACGTCCGCTGCTGTCGGACCGGCTCGTCGCGCTCGTGCCCGAGCGGCACCGGCTCGCCGGTGCGGCGTCCGTCGCGATCGGCGAACTCGCCGGGGAACCGTGGATCGCGGGCTGCCCGCGCTGCCGCGGCCAGCTGACCGAGGTGTGCGCGGCCGCCGGCTTCACCCCGCGCATCGACTTCGCGACCGACGACTACCCGGCGGTGGTCGGCCTCGTCGGCGCCGGCCTCGGCGTGGCCGTGCTGCCCCAGCTGGCGGTCGAGTCGGTCCGGCCCCGGGGGGTGCGCACCGTGACGCTGGAACCGGCGGTACGGCGGGAGATCGTCGCGCTCACCCTGCCCGACCTCGCCCAGGTCCCGGCGGTTGCGGCGACACTCGACCAGCTGGCACGGGCCGCCCACCGTTAGCGCCGGCGCCAAAAACCAACGGCACGCGTGCGCGTGCCCGTTCGAAGAAACGTTCCTTCAGTTGTCCGGGGCAGTGTGCCCGCCGGATGCCGACGCCGACACCAGCCGGTTGCGTGCCCGCCCCATCAGCTCTTCGCGCTCGTCCTCGGTCAGCCCGCCCC
This sequence comes from Streptomyces sp. NPDC033136, assembly GCF_055578235.1. NCBI lineage: Bacteria > Bacillati > Actinomycetota > Actinomycetes > Kitasatosporales > Streptomycetaceae > Streptomyces > Streptomyces sp. NPDC033136. The sequence continues at coordinate 28,665 of NZ_JBVIPD010000027.1, read as the reverse complement.
ACACGCCGTACGGCTCACGCACCGCCAGTGCGTGGGCGGCGCACTCGGCGCGTACCGGGCACCTCATGCAGACCTCTTTGGCCGAGTTCTCGCGAGCACTCCGCGCCGCACCCCGCTCGCCCTCCGGATGGAAGAAGAGCGAGCTGTCCACCCCGCGACAGGCAGCCAGCAGCTGCCAGTCCCACAGGTCCGCGTTCGGTCCGGGAAGGCGGGAGAAATCTGCCATTACGTGACCCCTTGTTGCCGTTCTGGGCGGATCCGGTGTCTACGACCGTACAACTACGATCTAAGGAGATGAAAATATGACTCATTGCGAATCTAGCTCCAGACACTGGCAAAGCGGAAGAAATAGGTCTGAATGGGGCATAGGTTGTGATGAAAGTTCGAGGGTCTGTTGCGCATATCGGCACCGTGTCCGCCCCCTCACGTAGAGTGCCGAAGAGGGCAGCCGCACCCGTAACTCTTTCGAGTGACCGTCGTTGAGAGTGCGAGGCGGTTGAAGGAACAAGCGCTCGGGCAGGCGTCCGAGACGGTCGACCGCACAGGTGACGATTTCGTACCAGCCTGGAGGCTCAAGGTGACGCGCATCAGCTGCGGAGGGCGGTCATGACTTCCGTCCTCGTCTGCGACGACTCCCCGCTTGCCCGAGAGGCGCTCCGTCGTGCGGTGGCGACCGTGCCCGGCGTAGAGCGCGTGACGACGGCGGCCAACGGCGAGGAAGTCCTCCGCCGCTGGGGGGCCGACCGCTCGGACCTGATTCTGATGGACGTACGCATGCCCGGACTGGGCGGCGTCGAGACGGTCCGGCGGCTGCTGTCCGCCGACCCCGGTGCGCGCATCATCATGCTCACCGTCGCCGAGGACCTGGACGGTGTGGCGCTCGCCGTGGCCGCCGGTGCCCGCGGCTATCTGCACAAGGACGCCTCCCGCGCGGAACTGCGCGCGACGGTGACGCAGGCCCTGGCCGACCCGACCTGGCGGCTCGCCCCGCGCCGGCTGCGCTCGGTCGAGATGGGCGCCGCGCCCACGCTCACGGCGCGCGAGATCCAGGTACTCGAAGGCATGAGCCACGGCCGCTCCAACGCGGAGATCGGCCGCGAGCTGTTCCTTTCCGAGGACACCGTCAAGACGCACGCCCGGCGCCTGTTCAAGAAGCTCGGCGCGTCGGACCGGGCCCACGCCGTGGCGCTCGGCTTCCGGTGGGGCCTGGTGCGCTAGGGCCTGTCGTTTGGATCAGGCCGCAGGAATCCGACGGCACCTTGTCAGTGCCGGTGAGCGGGGGCACGCGGATGCCCCCGCGCGGGCCGCACACGCGCGTGCGGGAGCCGACGGCAGCGCGGTGGGGGTTACCTCTCCCCGCCCGAGCGACGTCGAGAGCTCGGGAGGGTGCACGCGCGGACCCACGTCCCCGGGACGATCCGAACGGCAGGCCCCAGAAGCGGCCCCGCAGGTCGCAGCCGTCGTAGTGAGGGCACGGAATGCCAGGTGGGCGGGGGCGGGCCGGGGGTCCGCCGGATGCCCGCTGCTCGTTTCGCCGCGGATGCCGCATCCTTGAAGGTGTGGAGTTCCTCGGGGACGAGTCGGTCGAGCGGAAGGGGAGGGCGCAAAGGATGAGTTCCGGCGCACCTGCTCATAACGCTTCGGTGCACAACAACGGGCGCGGTGCCGCGGACCCGGCGACCGCAAGGCACCATGGACCGATGCGCGACGACGAGGCGGCCCATGCCCAGGGCGCGATCGGTGCGCTCGTCCACCGCGCCGTCGACGGGGACGAGCAGGCCACGCACGACCTGCTCGCCCATGTCCACCCCCTGGCTCTGCGCTACTGCCGCACCCGGCTGTCCCGCCTCCCGGGCGACGCCCGGCACTTCGTGGAGGACCTCGCCCAGGAGGTCTGCGTGGCGGTGCTCCTCGCCCTGCCCCGCTACCGGGACACCGGACGCCCCTTCGAGGCGTTCGTCTTCGCCATCGCCGCCCACAAGGTCGCCGACCTGCAGCGCGCGGCGATGCGTCACCCCGGCTCGACGGCCATCCCGTCCGACGAGATGCCCGAGCGCCCGGACGACTCCCTCGGGCCGGAGGAGCGCGCCCTGCTCAGCAGCGACGCGGAGTGGGCCAAGAAACTGCTGGCCAACCTGCCCGAGAACCAGCGGGAGCTGCTGCTGCTGCGGATCGCGGTGGGACTCACGGCCGAGGAGACCGGCCAGATGTTGGGAATGTCACCCGGTGCGGTCCGGGTGGCGCAGCACAGGGCACTGAGCCGGCTGCGGGCGCTGGCCGAGCAGTAGCCCTGCTTGAACAACCCCTCTGTTGAACAGGCGGCGCACCGTTTCCGTACGAACATACGAAGCCCGGAGCCAGGCGGAACCGTGGAATGAGACAGCCGCGCTTCCCGTTAGCATGGACATCCGCACCGATCAAGGCCATTTGGGGAAGGTGTCATGACTGCCAACGTCGACGGAGTGCCCGGTAAATTCGCGACACTCGGGCTGACCTACGACGACGTGCTGCTGCTGCCGGGTGCATCCGAAGTGCTCCCCAACGCGGTCGACACCTCGTCCCGCATCTCCCGCAACGTCCGGGTCAACATCCCGCTGCTGTCCGCCGCCATGGACAAGGTCACCGAGTCGCGCATGGCCATCGCCATGGCCCGCCAGGGCGGCGTCGGCGTCCTGCACCGCAACCTCTCCGTCGAGGACCAGGTCAACCAGGTCGACCTGGTGAAGCGGTCCGAGTCCGGGATGGTCACCGACCCGATCACGGTCCACCCCGACGCCACGCTCGGCGAGGCGGACTCCCTGTGCGCCAAGTTCCGCATCAGCGGCGTCCCGGTCACCGACGGCAACGGCAAGCTGCTCGGCATCGTCACCAACCGCGACATGGCCTTCGAGACCGACCGCTCCCGTCAGGTGCGCGAGGTCATGACCCCCATGCCCCTGGTGACCGGCAAGGTCGGCATCTCCGGCCCCGACGCCATGGAGCTGCTGCGCCGCCACAAGATCGAGAAGCTTCCGCTGGTCGACGACGCGGGTGTCCTCAAGGGCCTCATCACGGTCAAGGACTTCGTCAAGGCGGAGCAGTACCCCAACGCCGCCAAGGACGCGGAGGGCCGTCTGATCGTCGGCGCCGCCGTGGGCGCCAGCCCCGAGGCGCTGGAGCGGGCCCAGGCGCTCGCCGAGGCCGGTGTGGACTTCCTGGTCGTCGACACCTCGCACGGCCACAGCAGCAACGCCCTCAGCTGGATGTCGAAGATCAAGTCGAGCGTGCGCGTCGACGTGATCGGCGGCAACGTCGCCACGCGCGACGGCGCGCAGGCGCTCATCGACGCCGGTGTCGACGGCATCAAGGTGGGCGTCGGCCCCGGCTCGATCTGCACCACCCGGGTCGTCGCCGGAATCGGCGTCCCGCAGGTCACCGCCATCTACGAGGCGTCCCTCGCCGCCCGCCCGGCCGGCGTGCCGCTGATCGGCGACGGCGGTCTGCAGTACTCGGGCGACATCGGAAAGGCGCTCGCCGCGGGCGCCGACACCGTCATGCTGGGCAGCCTCCTCGCGGGCTGTGAGGAGTCCCCGGGCGAGCTCCAGTTCATCAACGGCAAGCAGTTCAAGTCGTACCGCGGCATGGGCTCGCTCGGCGCGATGCAGTCCCGCGGCCAGGGCAGGTCGTACTCCAAGGACCGCTACTTCCAGGCCGAGGTCGCCTCCGACGACAAGCTCGTGCCCGAGGGCATCGAGGGCCAGGTGCCCTACCGCGGCCCGCTGGCCAACGTGCTGCACCAGCTCGTCGGCGGTCTGCGCCAGACCATGGGCTACGTGGGCGCCGCCACCATCGAGGAGATGGAGTCCAAGGGCCGCTTCGTCCGCATCACCTCCGCGGGCCTCAAGGAGAGCCACCCGCACGACATCCAGATGACGGTCGAAGCGCCGAACTACAGCCGCAGCAAGTAGCGCCAGGCCTTCCGAGGGCGGCTCCGGAGCATCCGGGGCCGCCCTCGTCGTGCCCGTCGGCGATACTGGAAGACGCTGCAACGCATCAGGGAAAGGCCACAGACGTGACTGAGATCGAGATCGGGCGCGGCAAGCGCGGCCGCCGGGCGTACGCCTTCGACGACATCGCCGTCGTCCCCAGCCGCCGTACGCGGGACCCGAAGGAGGTCTCGATCGCCTGGCAGATCGACGCCTACCGCTTCGAGCTGCCCTTCCTGGCCGCCCCCATGGACTCGGTCGTCTCCCCGGCCACCGCCATCCGCATCGGCGAGCTGGGCGGCCTCGGCGTCCTGAACCTCGAAGGCTTGTGGACGCGCTACGAGGACCCGCAGCCGCTGCTCGACGAGATCGCCGGACTGGACTCGGAGACCGCGACCCGCCGCTTGCAGGAGATCTACGCGGCTCCCATCAAGGAGGAGTTGATCGGGCAGCGCATCAAGGAGGTGCGCGACTCCGGCGTCGTCACCGCCGCCGCGCTCTCCCCGCAGCGCACGGCCCAGTTCTCCAAGGCGGTCGTGGACGCGGGCGTGGACATCTTCGTGATCCGCGGTACGACGGTCTCGGCGGAGCACGTCTCCGGTTCGCACGAGCCGCTGAACCTGAAGCAGTTCATCTACGAGCTGGACGTCCCCGTGATCGTCGGCGGCTGCGCCACCTACACCGCGGCCCTGCACCTGATGCGGACCGGCGCGGCGGGCGTCCTGGTCGGGTTCGGTGGCGGCGCCGCGCACACCACGCGCAACGTGCTGGGCATCCAGGTCCCCATGGCGACGGCGGTCGCCGACGTGGCCGCGGCGCGCCGTGACTACATGGACGAGTCCGGCGGCCGGTACGTGCACGTGATCGCGGACGGCGGTGTCGGCTGGTCCGGCGACCTGCCCAAGGCGATCGCCTGCGGCGCCGACGCGGTCATGATGGGCTCCCCGCTCGCCCGCGCGACCGACGGGCCGGGCAAGGGCAACCACTGGGGCATGGAGGCCGTGAACGAGGAGCTGCCGCGCGGCCAGAAGGTCGACCTCGGCACGGTAGGCACCCTGGAGGAGATCCTCACGGGCCCGTCCCACACCCCCGACGGCTCGATGAATCTCTTCGGCGCGCTGCGCCGGGCCATGTCCACGACCGGCTACAGCGAGCTGAAGGAGTTCCAGCGGGTCGAGGTTACGGTGGCGGACTCCCAGCACCGGCGGTAATCCGTCCCGACGCTGAGAAGGGCCTGGTCACTCGGGGGAGTGGCCGGGCCCTTTCGCGTGCCCAACTGGTGTGAGCGGGGCGCGCGTCGCCGCTCGGGGGCGCACGGTTGCCTTCGGGCCGTTCGGGCTCGTGGGGGGCGGTTTCGAGGCGCTGGTGTCCGTGATCGGCGCCCAGGTTGTTCTGGGTGCCACCTTCCAAGGACACGGTTCCGGACCCCGGCCCTCGGGGCCCGGCCCGAATCCGACGTGCCGCCTACCGGGTCGATGGGCGGCGTCGTGGAAGGGGGCGCCCATGGGACGCCACCGCAAGCCCACCCGCTGGGACCGACTCCGTCTTCGGACGGTGCAGTGCCGGAGGAGGTGGATCTTGCGGATAATCGGATGGTGAGCGGCCGCCCCCAAGAGACCTAGGGGCGGACACTCCGTGATCCATCCAGGAGCCTGCCGCAGTGGCCACTGCGGTGGGCTCAGTCGTCTCCCAAGGTACTGGCGGCGGGGTGGCCCCGCGCCACCAGCCCAGGAGACTCAGCGTCCCCACGCGCCCCCTTCACAACCGATGCGCCACCCCCGTGGGCGCCGCCCCCCGCGTGTCCAGCAGTAGCTGTGCCTTCACCGACAGGCCCTGGAGGTCGTACGTGCGGTGCTGCTGGAGCAGGATGGTCAGGTCCGCGTCGGCGGCTGCCTCGTAGAGGGAGTCCGCCCTGGGGACGGGGCGGTCCAGGACGCTCCAGGCGGGGACGTGGGGGTCGTGGTAGCTGACCGAGGCGCCCAGTTCCATCAGGCGCAGGGCGATCTCCTGGGCCGGGGTGCCCTGGAGGTCGCCGAGGTCGGGCTTGTAGGTGACGCCGAGGAGGAGCACGCGGGCACCGCGGGCCGACTTGCCGTGTTCGTTGAGGAGCGTGGCGGCGCGCTGGACGACGTAGCCGGGCATGCGGCGGTTGACCTGCTGGGCCAGCTCCACCATGCGCAGACCGCGGCCGCCGTGGGCGGTCAGGTCCTGCGGGACGCTGTGGCCGCCGACGCCGGGGCCCGGGCGGAAGGACTGGAAGCCGAACGGCTTGGTCTCCGCGCAGCGGATGACGTCCCACAGGTCGACGCCCAGGTCGTGGCAGAGCACGGCCATCTCGTTGACGAGGGCGATGTTCACGTGCCGGTAGTTGGTCTCCAGCAGCTGCACGGTCTCCGCTTCGCGGGGGCCACGCGCGCGTACCACCTTGTCGGTCAGCCGTCCGTAGAAGGCCGCGGCCGACTCGGTGCAGGCCGGGGTGAGGCCGCCGATGACCTTCGGGGTGGTGGCGGGCATGACGTCGCGGTTGCCGGGGTCGACGCGGCTGGGGGAGTACGCGAGGTGGAAGTCGCGGCCCGCGCGCAGGCCGGAGCCCTCTTCGAGCAGCGGACGCAGGAATTCCTCTGTCGTCCCCGGGGGCACGGGTGACTCCAGGATCACCGTGGTGTGCGGGCGCAGGTGGGCGGCCAGGGTGCGGGCGGCGGTCTCCAGCTGGCCGAGATCGAGCCCGCCGTCGGCACCCGGCGGGGTCGGCGCGCAGATGACCGCGGTGCGCACCCTGCCGAGCTCGGCAGGGTCGGTGGTCGGCCGGAAGCCCCCCGAGAGCATCCGGCGCAGCGCGGCGGGGCTGAGGGAGCCGGCTTCGGGGCCGGTCCGGTAGCCGAGGGTGGGGATGCCGGCGGCGACGGCGGCCTGGGCCAGCGGCAGGCCGTACGGGCCGAGTCCGATGACGGCGAGATCTGCGGGCATGGCGTGGCCGTCCTTCCCGATAGCCGAAGTGGGACAGACGCGCAAGCCCTGTGGACAGGACGGGCGAGCGCAATGTCAGACTAGGAGTAAATATGACCGATATGCGGGATTGTCCGCCCGGGTTTCGGTGTGTGTTCCGTGAGCGTTGTCCACAGGCCGAGGGTCCGTGGTGGCTGAAGTCGGGCAGCGCGGTCAGAATTTGGGCAGGGGGATACGGACGGGGCTGCACCCGACGGGTGCGGTCGGCGCGACCGATGAGCGGGAGGCAGCGGTGAGGACAGCGACACTCGGACCGGCGCAGCGCGCCGAGTCACTCGCATCTATGGCCGAGCGCGAGCTGGACGTGCTGGTCGTGGGTGCAGGCGTGGTCGGTGCGGGCACCGCGCTCGACGCCGTGACCAGGGGCTTGTCCACCGGCCTGGTCGAGGCGCGGGACTGGGCGTCGGGCACCTCCAGCCGGTCCAGCAAACTGATCCACGGCGGCCTGCGCTACCTGGAGATGCTCGACTTCGCCCTGGTCAGGGAGGCTTTGAAGGAGCGCGGCCTGCTGCTGGAGCGGCTCGCCCCGCATCTGGTGAAGCCCGTGCCGTTCCTGTACCCGTTGCAGCACAAGGGCTGGGAGCGGCTGTACGCCGGGTCGGGCGTCGCGATGTACGACGCCATGTCCATGGCCCGAAGCCACGGCCGGGGCCTGCCGATGCACCGCCATCTGACCCGCGGTCACGCCCTGCGTGTGGCCCCCTGCTTGAGGAAGGACGCGCTGGTCGGCGCGCTGCAGTACTACGACGCGCAGATGGACGACGCCCGGTACGTGGCGACGCTGGTGCGCACGGCGGTGGCGTACGGCGCGAAGGCGGCCAACCGCGCACGGGTGACGGGCTTCCTGCGCGAGGGCGAGCGGGTCGTCGGAGCGAAGGTGCAGGACGTCGAGGGCGGCGGCGAGTACGAGATCCGCGCCAAGCAGGTCGTCAACGCCACCGGCGTGTGGACGGACGACACCCAGGGGATGGTCGGGGAGCGCGGCCAGTTCCACGTCCGGGCGTCCAAGGGCATCCACCTGGTCGTGCCGCGCGACCGGATCCACTCCACGACCGGGCTGATCCTGCGCACGGAGAAGTCCGTGCTGTTCGTCATCCCCTGGGGCCGGCACTGGATCGTCGGCACCACGGACACCGGCTGGGACCTCGACAAGGCCCACCCGGCCGCGTCCAGCGCGGACATCGACTACCTGCTGGAGCATGTGAACTCGGTGCTCGCGGTGCCGCTCACCAGGGACGACGTCCAGGGCGTGTACGCGGGCCTGCGGCCTCTGCTCGCCGGTGAGTCGGACGCAACCAGCAAGCTGTCGCGCGAGCACACCGTGGCGCACCCGGTGCCCGGACTGGTCGTCGTGGCGGGCGGCAAGTACACCACCTACCGGGTCATGGCCAAGGACGCGGTGGACGCGGCGGTGCACGGGCTCGACATGCGGGTCGCCGAGTGCGTCACCGAGGACGTGCCACTGCTGGGCGCCGAGGGCTACCGGGCGCTGTGGAACGCGCGGGCGCGGATCGCGGCCCGGACCGGACTGCACGTGGTGCGGGTGGAGCACCTGCTGAACCGGTACGGGACGATGGCCGAGGAACTCCTCGCGCTCATCGCCGACGACCCGTCCCTGGGTGAGCCCCTGCCGGCGGCCGACGACTATCTGCGCGCCGAGATCGTGTACGCGGCCTCGCACGAGGGGGCGCGGCATCTGGACGACGTGCTGACCCGGCGGACGCGCATCTCGATCGAGACCTTCGACCGGGGGACGCGCAGTGCGCGCGACGCGGCCGCGTTGATGGCGCCGGTGCTCGGCTGGGACAAGGACCAGACCGAGCGCGAGGTACAGCACTACGAGAAGCGGGTGGAGGCCGAGCGGGAGTCGCAGCGACAGCCGGACGACCTCACTGCGGACGCGGCGCGGCTGGGGGCACCGGACATCGTGCCGTTGTAGGACGCTGTCACCCGAACGGGTGTCGGGGAGCGGGATCTTCGTTCGGGGGCCGGTCGTTCTACGAGGTGCGGGGGCAGAACTCGGCCGCGAGCACCGCGGGTTCGAGACCGGGATCGGCTATCGCGTCCGTGTTCACGCGGAAAGTGAGGACACGCCGGCCGTCGACGGTGGCTGCGGTGCGCACGTAGCTGCCGGATATGTGCCCGTTGTGCCCCCACACCGTGGTGCCGCACGGAAGTCTCTCGGGAAACAGCCCCATGCCGTACGCGCCCTGTGCGGCACGGGTGTCGAGCATCTCGCGCAGCCAGCGCGGGGGCAGCAGCCGCCCGCCGAGCAGGGCCGGGTAGAAGCGGTCCAGGTCGGCGAGCGTGGTCACCAACTCGCCCGCGGCGCCGGCCACCCGCGGGTCGAGAGCGGTGACGTCGCTTCCGTCGGCGGCGTAGGCGCGGCCGTGCGGAGCGGGCAACGAGGAACGGGATCCGGGGAAGGAGGTGCCCGTCAGGCGCAGGGGAGTGATGATGCGGCGCTCGGCCTCGGTGGCGTAGGAGTGGCCGGTCACCTTCTCGATGACCAGGCCGAGCAGGACGTAGTTGGTGTTCGAGTAGGAGAAGCGGCCACGTGGGGCCGGAGGGTGGGTGAGAGCGAGGTTCAGGGCCTGACGGGGTGTGACGGGTGCGGTCCCGCCGGTGTCCGCGGTGTAGTCGTACAGGCCGCTGGTGTGGGTGAGCAGGGAGCGCAGGGTCAGCGCGCGGCCGTCGTTGCCCGCTCCCCGCACCAGGCCGGGCAGGTGCTGCTCCACGGTGTCGGACAGCGACAGCCGTTGCTCGGCGGCCAGTTGCAGCGCGACCGTCGCGAGGAACGTCTTCGTGATGCTGCCGGCGCGGAAGTGGTCCGACCGGGCGATTCCCCGCCCGGCCTGGGCATAGCGGGTGGTGGTCCCCTCCTGGGCGAGCAGGGCCGCCGCGGGAGCTCCGCCCCGGGTCACCAGCAGCGGCAGCACCGTGTCGGCGGGCGGGACCGAGAGGGCGGAGGAGTCGGAGGGGAGCAGGCCGAGGAGGGCGACGGCCACCGGCAGGGCCGGCAAGGTCCGGAACGGCGGCATGCGGACTCCTCACTGCTCGGGGCCCATCATGCAAGGCGGCGCGAGGTGTCCCGCGCCCGGGTACGGGCCGGGCGGGCCCCCGGGCGCGGGGCAGGGGGCCCCTGGGCGCTGGGCACTTGTCGGGTGAGAGACAATGGAGCCTCTGTCAGGGCGGGTTGTATGAGGGGACGCATGTCGGAGGCGGAGCGGGCGGGCACATCTCGTCAGGACACTCGTCAGGACAACAAGGAGCGTCTCCTCGCGGGGCGTTACCGGCTGGGCAAAGTGCTCGGCCGCGGCGGCATGGGCACGGTGTGGCGGGCCCAGGACGAGACTCTCGGGCGGACGGTCGCCGTCAAGGAGCTGCGGTTCCCGTCGAACATCGACGAGGAGGAGAAGCGGCGGCTGATCACGCGGACGCTGCGCGAGGCCAAGGCGATCGCGCGGATCCGCAACACCAGCGCCGTGACGGTCTACGACGTGGTCCAGGAGGACGACCGGCCCTGGATCGTGATGGAACTCGTCGAGGGCAAGTCGCTCGCCGAGGTCATCCGGGAGGACGGCCTCCTCGACCCGAAGCGCGCCGCGGAGGTCGGACTCGCCGTCCTCGACGTGCTGCGGTCCGCGCATCGCGAGGGCATCCTGCACCGCGACGTGAAGCCGTCGAACGTGCTGATCGCGGAGGACGGCCGGGTCGTGCTCACCGACTTCGGCATCGCCCAGGTCGAGGGCGACCCGTCCCTCACCTCGACCGGCATGCTCGTCGGCGCGCCCTCCTACATCTCCCCGGAGCGGGCCCGCGGGCACAAGCCGGGCCCGGCCGCAGACCTGTGGTCGCTCGGCGGGCTGCTGTACGCGGCGGTGGAGGGTGCTCCGCCGTACGACAAGGGGTCGGCCATAGCGACTCTCACGGCCGTGATGACCGAGCCGCTGGAGGAGCCGAAGAACGCGGGCCCGCTGAAGGACGTCATCCACGGGCTGCTCACCAAGGACCCGGCCAAGCGGCTCGACGACGCGGGTGCCCGGGCGATGCTCAACTCGGTCATCCGCGCGCCCGAGAAGGCCGAGCCGGAGCCCCCGGACGCGACGAAGGTCGTGCCGCTGCCGCCCCAGCCGGACAAGTCCTCGCGCAAGGGGAGTCCGGCCGGGAGCAAGCGGGGCGAGGAGGCCGGGGAGCGGCTGCGCGGGGCGCTGCGTTCCGTGCGCAAGGCCACTGCCGCGGCACCGGCCGCCGCCCACGCCAAGTCCGAGCCCGCGACGACGGCTTCCGCGTCGGACAGCGGTGCGGCCGAGGCCGGGGCCGAGACCGAGGCCAAGAGCGCGAGTGCGGGTGCGTCCGCGGCCCAGTCGGGTGCGGCGTCGGGCCCGGGTGCGGCCGACGGGGCTGGTGAGCGGGGTGCTCAGGGGGCGAAGACGGCCTCCGGAGGCCGGAGTTCGGGGTGGCCCGTGGTGCCGCCGCCGGACCTGCCGCCGCGACCGGCACCCCGGGCGCCGCTCACCGACGTGGTGCCGCGCCGGACCCTGATGATCATCGCGGCGATCGTGCTGCTCGCAGTGATCGGCGCCGTGCTCGCCATCGCGCTCAGCAGCGACGACGACGGTGCGAAGGGCGCCTCCGGCGAGGGCGGCGGCAAGTCCGTCGCCACCGCTTCGGGCAGCACCGACACCAAGGACGACGAGAAGGGCGGCACGCGCACGGACAGCGCGCAGACTCAGCCCGAGCCCTCCGGGACCGCTTCGAACAGGACGCCGAGTGGCTCGTCCGGTGCCGGTGCCGGTGCCGGTGCGGGTGCGGGTGGGGACGGCTCCGAGGACAAGGGCACCTCCGCGGTGTCGACGTACCAGGGGAACCAGGGGTACTCCATCGGACTGCCGAAGGGGTGGAAGTACCGGTCGACGGGCGCCGCCGGTGACCGCTTCACCGGGCCCGACGGGCAGAAACTGCTCATCGCCTGGACGTCCACGCCCAAGGGCGACCCGGTGGCGGACTGGAAGAACCAGGAGCGCTACATGCAGCGCGCCCAGTACAAGAGGATCCGCATAGAACAGGTGGACTACCGGGGCTGGAACACGGCGGACTGGGAGTTCACCTACACGGAGGGCGGCACCAAGTACCGGACGATCGACCGCGGTTTCGTCGTCGACGACCGGCAGGGGTACGCGCTGATGTACACGGCGAAGGCGGCCGACTGGGACGGCAAGCTGCGCAAGGAGACCTGGCGGACGCTGACGAAGACCTTCGAACCCAAGTCCTGAGCATGAGCCGTCCCGGGTTTGGGGAGGGAGATCTGGCATCCCCGCGTTGCGCGTTGCCTGCGGCACGTATCGTAAATGTTTGCGGACCGTGCGCAGCCGGAACGGACCGTGGGGCCAACGGATGTGACCGACCGGGCTGCCGGGGGAGGCAACGTGGACGACTATGCGGGCCGGGTACTCGCCGACCGCTACCGCCTGCCGCTGCCGCCGTCCGACGAGTACGAACTCACCGAGACCCGGGCCTTCGACACCTACAGCGGACAGGAAGTCCTCGTCAGGCAGGTGCCGTTGCCGGAGGTCGTCGAGGCGGAGGTCCTCGACGCCGAAGGACTGCCCGACGGTTTCACGGCGCGTGACGGCGGAGCGCGGCGGCCCGGCGGCCGTCCGGGCCCTCGCAGGCCCACCGATCCGGTGGTTCGGCGCGCGGTCGAGGCCGCGCAGGCCGCCGCCGCCATCCCCGACCACCCCCGGCTCGACCAGGTCTTCGACGTGTTCGCCGAGGGCGGTTCGCTGTGGATCGTCAGTGAGCTGGTGGCCGCGCGACCGCTGGCCGCGCTGCTCGCCGAGAAGCCGTTGACGCCGTACCGGGCGGCCGAGGTGGCCTCCGACGTCCTCATGGCACTGCGGGTGCTGCACGCGCACGGCTGGGTGCACCGGAACATCACCGCGCGCACGGTGCTCGTCTGCGACGACGGCCGGGTGATGCTGACCGGGCTGGCGGTGGGCGCGGCGGAAGAGGCGTTGTGCGGGTACGACCCGGTGCCGGAACCGGCCTTCGAGGAGTCCGGGCAGGGGCCCGGCCGGGAAGGCGGTGCCTTCGCGCCGGCCGACGGCGCCGGGGGCCCGGGCGGGCCGGGAGGCGCCGGTGGAGCGGGAGATCCGGAGGCAGCGCGGCGGGCCGCCATAGAGGCGCGGGAGACCAGGGGGCTGCCCGCGACCGGGGAGAACACGGCGGGCGGTGGCGCGGCCGTTCCCGCGCGCAGGCCGGTCGACGACAGCGGGGACCCCCGGTCCGCGCGGGCCGGGGCGATCGCGGCCTACCGGGCGGGTGCCCGGGCCGCGGCACGGGTCCAGGAGGCGCAGCAGAGCGGGCGGGCCGCGCTGCCCGGTGCCCGGCCCGCCCCGGACAGCCGGCCCGCGCCCTACGGCAACGGATCGGCGCAGTCGCCGTACATCCCCGGGCAGGGCGCACCCCCGCCGGGGCGTGTCGCCGACCCCTACGGCGTGGGGGGCACCCCCCGGACGACGGCCTGGCACGGCGCGACCCCCCGCGGGGGAACCGGCGGCGCACTGTCGCCGCAGGGCCAGGAGCCGGCGGCTCTCCCGCCTGCCTCGGACATCGCGGCCCCGGGCGAGCCCACCCGGTGGGGCGACCTGATCGCGCACACCCCCGCACCGCGGCGCGGCCCGGACACGGCGCTGGCCGCCGAGCGGGCGCGGCAGGCGCGGATGGCCGTGGTGGGACCCGTGACGGAGCGCTGGGCGCCGGAGCAGGCCGGACCCGTGCACGAGAACTGGCAGCTGGCGGCGCCGATCGGGCCCGCGACCGACCTGTGGGCGCTCGGCGCGCTGCTCTTCAGGGCCGTACAGGGGCACGCGCCCTACCCGGAGGAGTCGACGGCCGAGCTGGTGCAGATGGTGTGCGCGGAACCGCCGGCGTACGCCGAGGAGTGCGGGCCGCTCCGGCCGGTCGTGGAGTCGCTGCTGCGCCAGGACCCCACCGAGCGCCTCGACTTCGAGGAGGTGCGCGGCTGGCTGCGTTCGCTGGTGCGCTCGGCGCCCGAGCCGGAGGCCGGGCTGCACGTCGTGCCGGCACCGCCCGTCGACGTCGGCCGGCTGCCCGTCGTACGCCGCCGGGGCGAGCTCGTGCGCAGGCGGCGGGCCGGGCTGCCCGCGCACCACGGGCGGCACAAGCGGGCCAAGCAGGAGTCCCGGTCACCGCACCGGCTCGGCCGCACCCTGCTCGTGCTGGTCCTGCTCGCGATGGCCGCCGCGATCGCCTACGCCATGCTCTTCATGCCCAAGTCGGGAACCGAAGGCGCGGGAGGAGCAGACCGCACCGGTGCCGCCGGAGAGGTCAGCCAGGCGCCCGACCGGGACGCGAGCAGCGAGCCCCGGCCCGACCAGACGTCGCCCGGGGCGGAGAAGAGCCCGTCGACGTCGGCCGGCTCCAGCGAGACGCAGACCACCGGCCCGGCCGCCGCCGACGGCTTCACCCTGCGCAAGGACTCGGCCGGTTTCCAGGTCGCCGTCGCCAAGGGCTGGGACCGCGCGCCGCGCAACGGCAGCGGCCAGGTCGTCTACTCCAAGGGTGACTTCGAGCTCATCGTCGTACCGGGCCGGGACAGCGCCTCGGAGCACGGCAGTGATCCGATGGCCTACCAGCGCGAGCGGGAGCGCGAGTTGCAGCCGTACCGCGACTCCAGCTGGGCCACCTCCACCGGTCTGAAGACGATCGAGGTGGGCGGACGGACCATGGCCGAGGGACAGTTCACGTGGACCGGCGAGGACGGGGGCGAGCTGTACGTGCGCAACCTCGCGATGCTGGTCGACGGGCGTTACCACGTGGTCCAGGTGCGCGGCCCGGAGTCCGAGCGGGACGAGGTGACGCGGCTGTACGAGCAGGCGGCGGCGACGTACCGGGCGACGAAATGACCTGCTGACCCGACTGCCGCGCACTGGTCGGCGCGTCGGGCCGCTGGGGCTCACCTCACAGTTCCCTCCTGTCCCGGAAGGCTGCAACCGTCACAGTGCGGTCACCGTGGCACCCCGCTTGTTCCCCGGCGGAGAGCAAGTCCTTACGCTGACCCTGTCAAGACCATTGCGGGGCAACGTGAATCAGACGCAGGGCCTGCTCGTCGCGGGCCGCTACCGGCTCGCCGAATCCATCGGCAGTGGCGGCATGGGCCGGGTATGGCGTGCACATGACGAGGTGTTGCACCGGTCCGTCGCCGTCAAGGAGTTGACGGCCGCCCTCTACGTCTCCGAGAGCGAGCAGGCGATCCTGCTGGCCCGCACCCGGGCGGAGGCCCGGGCGGCGGCGCGGATCAGCCACACCGCGGTCGTCACCGTGCACGACGTGCTGGAGCACGACGGCCGCCCCTGGATCGTGATGGAGCTGGTCGAGGGCCGCTCGCTGGCCGACGCGGTCAAGGAGGAGGGGCGCCTCGAGCCGCGCGAGGCGGCGCGCATCGGTCTCTGGGTGCTGCGGGCCCTGCGCGCCGCGCACACCGCCGGCGTCCTGCACCGCGACGTCAAGCCGGGCAACGTCCTCCTCGGCCGGGACGGACGCGTCCTGATCACCGACTTCGGCATCGCCCAGATCGAGGGCGACACGACCATCACGCGCACCGGAGAGGTCGTCGGGTCGGTCGACTACCTGGCACCCGAGCGCGTGCGCGGCCACGACCCCGGCCCGTCCTCCGACCTGTGGGCCCTCGGCGCGACGCTCTACACGGCGGTGGAGGGCCGGTCGCCGTTCCGCCGCACCACACCCCTGACCACCATGCAGGCGGTGGTCGAGGAGGAGGCCGCCGAGCTCCGGTACGCCGGGCCCCTCGCCCCCGTCATCACCGCCCTGCTGCGCAAGGATCCGGCCACCCGGCCCGACCTCTCCGAGGTCGAACAGATGCTCGCCGAGGCGGCGGAGGGGCGGCGGCCGGACGGGGCCCAGGCGTATGTGCCGACGCAGTACGGGGGGTCACCGCCGTACCAGGAGGCCCGCAGCGGCACCGGCCCGGTCGGTACCGGCGCGGTCAGTACGGGCCCGTCCGGCACCGGCCCGGGGTCGCACACCCGGACGCCGCTCCCGCCGCCGGCCGGCACCCCGGCCACCGGGACACGGCCGGCCGGTGCCCATGCCGCTGGTGCTCGTATGGCCGGTGCCCATGCGGCCGGAGCTCGTACGGCCGGTGCCCATGCGGCCGGAGCTCGTATGGCCGGTGCCCATGCGGCCGGTGCTCGTGCGGCAGGAGCCCATGGAGCCGGCTCTCCCGCGACCGGAGCCACCAGCATCGGCTCGGCGGCGACGGGCCCGCAGCCGTCCGGCCCGGGACGGCGCCGCCGGCTGCGCACCCTCGCCCTCGTCGTCGCGCTAGCGGCCATCATCGGCGGAGGCACGGCCGTGGTGCTGCAGCAGTGGAACGAAGGCCGGCAGACGCCGCGTGCCGCTTCCGGCTCGCCCGGCCCCTCGGCCACGGAGAAACCCGGCGGATCGGTCCCGGCCGGCTGGACGCGCCGCGACGACCCCGCGGGTTTCAGCCTCTACCTGCCCCAGGGCTGGAAGCGCAAGGTCCACAGCGAGCAGGGCGAGCTCAAGCAGATCGACTACACGCCGGACGGCGGACGGCACTTCGTCCGGATCGCCGTCGACACCTCCCCGGACTTCGCCGACCCGTACGCCCACCAGCTCGATCTGGAGCAGCAGCTCCGGCGGCTGGTCGACTACAAGCGGGCCAAGCTGGAGCGCAACGTCTACCGCGACCGGGACGGCGCCCTGTGGGAGTACACCTGGACCGCGCAGCCCAAGGACACGGACTTCCCCGGTCCGCGCCGGGCCATCGAGGAGACGTACGTCGCCCGCGACGGCACCGAGTACGCGCTCTACATGTCGTCGCCCGCGACGGACTGGGCGAAGGCGCGCAAACAGTTCACCGCGCTGCTGCAGGGCTGGCAGGAGAAGACCGCCTGACCCGGCGGGACTTCTGCCCCGGCGGGGACTCCTGACCCGGGGCTGTGTGTTTCGGCCACCCCGGGCGGCCCCACCGGAGCGGCTCCGTCCAACGGGGCATGATTGTCGTATGGGGACCGAGGGGCACAGCATGCGTGTCATCGCGGGCCGTTACCGGCTCGAGGAGCGGCTCGGGCGCGGTGGCATGGGCGTGGTCTGGCGGGCGACCGACCAACTGCTCGGCCGGGGCGTGGCCGTCAAGGAACTCCCCTACGACGAGTCGCTCTCCGCGTCGGAGGCACGCCACCAGCGGGACCGTACGTTGCGCGAGGCCCGGGCGGTCGCCCAGCTGAGCCACCCGCACATCGTCATCGTCCACGATGTCGTCACGGACGACGAACGCCCGTACATCGTGATGGAGCTGATCGAGGGCGGCTCACTCGCCGACCGTCTCGCCACCCGTGGCCCGGTCGACGCCGCCGAGGCCGCTCGCATCGGCATCGACCTGCTCGGCGCGCTGCGGGCCGCCCACGCGTCCGGGGTGCTGCACCGCGACCTCAAACCGGACAACGTGCTGCTGGAGACCGGCACCGACCGGGTCGTCCTCACCGACTTCGGCATCGCCCAGGTCGCGGGCGCCCCCACGCTCACCGAGAACGGCTCCTTCGTCGGCTCGCCCGAGTACACCGCGCCCGAGCGGATGTCCGGCGTCAGGACCGGGCCCGAGTCGGACCTGTGGTCGCTGGGCGCGCTGCTGTGCGCGGCCCTCAGCGGGGAATCCCCCTTCCACCGCGACTCGCTGGGGGGCGTCCTGCACGCGGTCGTCGTCGGCGACATCCAGCCGCCCGCACAGGCCGGGCCGCTCCTGCCCGTCGTGCACGGCCTGCTGGAGCGCGACCCCGACCGGCGGCTGGACGCGGACCGCGCGGAGTGGATGCTGCGGGCCTTCCGTGAAACGGGCCGGACGCCGTCGCCGCCGCCCGGGTACGGGCCGACGGCGTGGGACGCGCCGCGCGGACGGCCGCAGGACATCGCCGGTCCGCGGCCGTCCGCGCCGCCGGTGGGCGCACCGGACCCGGACCAAGGGGAGGAACCGTTCCTCAGGCAGCCCGCCCGGCGGGTGCTCGTGGCCGCGCTCCTGGTCGCCGCGATGGCGGGGGCGGGGGTGTCCGCGGCGGCGCTGCTCGGGGAGGAGGGCACCGGGGACGGCGGTCCCGTGCCGACGAGTTCGGCTCCGAAGACGCCCACGACCCGGCCCGCCTCTCCGAGCACCCCCGCGCCCACCCCCTGACCGGCCACGCCCCGAACCGCCACAAAGAGGAGATAAGTACGGCCCTGGGTCACGGGTTTGTGACCGGCTCGCGTCCGTGGTGGATACGGAGGCGCCCGGCGCGATAGGGATGAACCCATGAGCAACAACGGGGGAGCCCGATCCGAGGCCGAAGAGCCGACGAGTTTTGTTCTGCAACCTCCGAACCCGCCGGCGCCGGTACCGGGCAATCCGTACGCGACGCCGGCTGCGACGCCCGCAGCGACGCCCACCCAGGTCGTGCCGCCCCGGTCGCCGGCTGAGGAACCGGCGTCCGAGGATCCCGGCGCCGGGAGGCTCATCGCCGGGCGCTACCGGCTGATCGGCAAGCTCGGGCACGGCGGCATGGGCACGGTGTGGCGGGCCAAGGACGAGACGGTGGACCGGGAGGTCGCCGTCAAGGAGCCCCGAGTCCCCGGCCATCTTCCCGAAGGCGAACGCGCCAACGTCTTCGAGCGCATGCGCCGCGAGGCCCGTGCCGCCGCCCGGCTCGACCACCCGGCGGTGGTCGGCGTCCACGACGTCGCGGTCGTCGAGGGCCGGCCCTGGATCGTCATGGAGCTGGTGCGGGGACGCTCGCTGGGCGCCGCGCTCCAGGAGGGCACCCTGTCCGCGCGCGAGGCCGCCCGGATCGGCCTGGAGGTGCTCGGCGCACTGGAGGCCGCGCACGCGGCGGGCATCCTGCACCGTGACGTGAAACCGGACAACGTGCTGCTCGGCCGGTACGACCGGGTCGTCCTCACGGACTTCGGCATCGCCCAGATCGAGGGCGAGACCAGTCTGACCGACACCGGCGGCTTCGTCGGCTCGCCCGAGTACATCGCGCCGGAGCGGGTGCTGGGCCAGCGCCCGGGTCCGGCCAGCGACCTGTGGTCCCTCGGCGTGGTGCTGTACGCGGCGACGGAGGGGGTCTCGCCGTTCCGCCGCAGCAACACCCCCGCCACGCTCCAGTCCGTTCTCAACGCCACGCCCGCGCCGCCCGCCTCCGCCCGGGGCCCGCTCGCCGAGGCCATCAACGGCCTGCTGCACAAGGACCCGGCCCGGCGCCCGAACGCCGCGCAGGTGCGGAACCTGCTGGAATCGGCCGCGAACCCGCCCTCCGCTCAGCCCACGCAGGTCGTCCGGGCGACCGGCCGGGGTGAGGGGGGCCGGGGCATCCGGATCGGCCGCACGGTGTGGATCGGACTCGGAGCGGCGGTCGTCGCGGCGGCGGTGACGGCGTACCTGGTGATCGCGGACCCGACAGCCGGGCCGCTGCCCGAGGGCTGGAAGACGCGCCAGGAGAAGGGGCTCGCCGCGTCGCTGGCGGTCCCGGCCGACTACCAGCGGACCGTGCCTGACCGGAAGTCCGACCAGAAGCACTGGGTCACGTACACCGACTGGAGCGGCAGCATCTGGATCGGCCTGACCCTCGACAAGAAGGCCGAGGACACCGGACGCGGCATCGCGGGCTCCGCGGCCGCCGAGATGTACGACGACGACAGCAAGTTCAAGGAGCGCGGCAGCTACGACCTGGACATGGCGAAGAGTCCGGAGAAGACGGACCCCGAGGTGACCACCTACCGGGACGAGAAGGCCGCCGAGAACACCGTCACCTACTACACCGACGACCGCGAGGACCCCCGCCCTCGCGAGCTCCGGATCTTCTACTACAGAACCTCCGGCGGCGACATGTACAAGCTCACCATCAGCTACCCGGGCAAGGGCGACTTCACCGACCGCGGGCGCGAGGTGGCGAGCACGGCGATCGCGAACCTGGACATCGACGGGGCCTGAACCGGCGTACGCCCCCCGCCCCGCGTCGACAAGCGCCCGTCTCGCGGGGTACTGATGGGGCATGAGCAACGACGGGGGCGGGACGGGCACCCAGGGCCGGCTGGTCGGCGGGCGGTACCGGCTGATCGAGCGCATCGGCTCCGGCGGGACGGGCACCCTCTGGCGGGCCGACGACGAGCTGGTACAGCGCGAAGTCGCCGTCAGACAGCCCCGGTTGCCGGGCGACCCGGAGGGCGAGAGCCACCGGCGGGCCGCCCACCGCCTGCACCGCGAGGCCCGGGCCGCCGCCCGGGTCGACCATCCCGCCGCCGTCACCATCCACGACGTGGTCGTCGAGGCGGAGCAGCAGGGCGAACGCCTCGGGCCGCAAGGCCCCGACGAACTCGACGCCACCGAGCTGCTGGACGGACTCCCGTGGATCGTCATGGAGTTGGTGCGGGGCGAGTCCCTGCACGAGAGACTCCTGCGCGGCCCGGTCGACGCGCGGGAAGCGGCCCGTATCGGCCTCGCCGTCCTCGGCGCCCTGCGCGCCGCGCACGCCGTGGGCATCGTGCACCGGGACGTGAAACCCGCCCATGTGCTGCTCGGTCCGCACGAGCGGGTCGTCCTCACCGACTTCGGCATCGCCCACGGGCAGGGCGAGGAGTCCCTCACCGCGAGCGGGGAGTTCGCCGACTCGGTCCAGTTCGTCGCCCCCGAGCGGATGTCCGGCCGTATCGCGGGGCCCGCCTCCGACCTGTGGTCCCTGGGCGTCCTGCTGTACACCGCCGTCGAGGGTTCGTCCCCGTTCCGCGGGGCCACGCCCGAGTCCGTGCTCGCCGCGATCGTCGCCGCGGAGCCGCCCGAACCGCGGCGGGCCGGACCGCTCGGGCCGCTGATCGCACGGCTGCTGGCACGGGACCCCGAACAGCGCCCGGACGCCGAGGAGGTCGAGAAGGCGCTGGAGGCGGTGGCCGGACGGCCGCCGGTCGCGCAACAGGTGCCCGCGGCCCCCGGCATCGGAGTGCGCGCGGGGGAGACACGAGAGCCGGCGGAGGCCCCTGGCACCGGAGCGCACCCCACGGTCACACAAGAGCCGGCTGAGGGCCCCGGCGCCAAAGCACCCCCCGGGGAGACGCCGCGGCAGGGGGAGTCCGCCCTCAGCGGAGAGCAAACAGCCAGCACCGCCGTCTCCATGGAGCCCCCGAAGCCCCCGGAGCCCCCGAAGCGTCACACGCTCCTCCGCCCCGCCCCCCTCGCCCTCCTCAGCGCACTGCTCGCCGGCGGTGTAGGCGCCGCCACCCACCTCGCTGACACGAGCAGCGCCGAGAGCGCGGAACAGACGGCCCGCACCAGTTCCGTCCCGGGTACCGGGGACACCTGGACCCCGCACCGCGAACCGGGCATGGCGGCCGTGCTCCACCTCCCGCGCCCCTACCGGGTCCTCGACAGGACCGGCGGCGCGGCCGGCCGGCCCCGCGCGACGCTCTACGGCGACGAGCGGGGCGGCACGATCCAGGTCCGCCTCCTCCTCTGGGACAAGGCCCCGGTTGCCCCGATGGACCAGGCCCGCAAGACGCCCCGGGCCTGGGGGCGGACGGCGCACACGCGGTACACCCCGACCCGTGTCCAGGGCTACGACGCCGCCCTCGCCGACACCACCTACACCTCCGGCGAGACCCCCAGGCGGGTCATGCGCGTCCTGATCCGCACCGACGACGACCGCATGTACGAGCTGCGCGTCGACATGCCCAGGGGCACGCCGGAGGAGAAGGAGGGCACGTCGCTGTTCCGGGGCGCCCGGGACCGGCTCGGGATCGTAAAAGGCTGAATCACCGCACCGTCACTGACCAACCCCCTGATCAGGTTGTTTGTTGCCAGCAGCCACTGGCGTCGTGTGTGCACTCGGTGAAGCCGTATTACCGACGGGTACCCAAAGGCTCCGCCGCGGCATACCCTGCGCGTCATGACGGACGCGCAGGCCACCGAGAAGACGGAAGAGACCGGGACGGCACTCACCGGTACGCCCCTCCCAGTAACCGGCACGAATCCCCTCGCCCCCGCCCCGGAGGGCGCCCGCACCGCCGACGACGTGGTCACCCCCGAGCTGGTCGCCCAGCTCACCAAGGGCGTGGTCGGCTCCGGCCGGACCGCCAACCACACGCCGTTCACCGGCGAGAAGCTGGCCGACCTCCCCGAAGCGACGCCCGAGGACGTGGCCGAGGCGTTCGAACTGGCCCGCACCGCCCAGGCCGTGTGGGCGCGGACCCCCGTACGGCAGCGTGCCGCCGTGCTGCTCCGCTTCCACGACCTGATGCTGGAGCGCCAGGCCGAGGTGCTCGACCTGATCCAGCTGGAGACCGGCAAGGCAAGGCTGCACGCCCACGAGGAGGTCCAGGCCGTCGCGGTCGCCGCCCGGCACTACGGCCGCAAGGCCTCCGCGTACCTCCGCCCCAAGCGGCACGCCGGCGCCATGCCGACCCTGACGAAGGTCACCGAACTGCGCCACCCGCGCGGTGTCATAGGCCAGATCGTGCCCTGGAACTACCCCCTGGAACTGTCCGTCGGCGACGCGCTCCCCGCCTTCGTCGCGGGCAACGCGGTCGTCATGAAGCCCGACACCGAGACCTGCCTGACCGCCCTGTGGGCCCGTGACCTGCTCATCGAGGCCGGACTGCCCGCCGACGTCTTCCAGGTCGTCCTCGGTGACGGCCCGGTCGTCGGCCCCGAGGTCGTCCGGCACGCCGACTACGTCTCCTTCACCGGCTCCACGCGCACCGGCCGCCAGGTCGCGCAGGGCGCCGCCGCCCGGCTGATCGGCGTCTCCCTCGAACTCGGCGGGAAGAACGCCATGCTGGTGCTGGACGACGCCGACATCGAGAAGGCGGCGGCCGGAGCGGTCCGCGCCTGCTTCTCCTCCGCCGGCCAGCTCTGCATCTCCATCGAGCGGCTCTACGTCCACGCGTCGGTCGCGGACGCCTTCCTGGAGCGCTTCGCCGCCCGCACCAAGGCGATGCGCCTCGGCACGTCCCTGGCGTACGGCGCCGACATGGGCTCCCTGGTCGGGGAACGCCAGCTCGAAACCGTCACACGGCACGTCGAGGAGGCCGTCGCCAAGGGCGCGAAGGTCCTCGCGGGCGGTACGGCGCGCCCGGACATCGGCCCGTACTTCTTCGAACCCACGATCCTCGACGGCGTCGCCACGGACATGTCCGTCTGCGCGGAGGAGACCTTCGGCCCGGTCGTCTCGGTCTACCGCTTCACGGACGAGGACGAGGTCATCGAGCGCGCCAACGCCACGGCGTACGGCCTCAACTCCTCGGTCTGGACGAAGAACGCCCGCCGCGGCCGGGAGGTCGCCGCCCGCCTGCGCACCGGCACGGTCAACATCAACGAGGGCTACGCCCCCGCCTACGGCAGCGTCCAGTCCCCGATGGGCGGCATGAAGGACTCCGGCCTCGGCCGCCGCCACGGCTCCGAGGGCATCCTCAAGTACACGGAGGCCCAGACGGTGGCGCACCAGCGGGTGCTCCCGATGGCCCCGTCGCTCGGCATGGACGACGAGAAGTACGCCGCGTTCATGAGCCGCAGCCTCCGCCTGATGAAGGCACTCCGCTTCCGGTGATGCCCCAGGGGCGCGGGGAACCGCGCCCCACCACTGACGACCAGACCAGCACGCGACACTCAACGAGGAGAACACGTGCCTCAGGACGCTTACGACTACGACGTCATCGTCGTGGGTTCCGGATTCGGCGGTTCGGTGACCGCCCTCCGCCTCACCGAGAAGGGCTACCGCGTAGGCGTCCTGGAGGCCGGCCGCCGCTTCACCCGCGAAACCCTGCCCAGGAACTCCTGGAACCTCAAGAACTACCTCTGGGCCCCGAAGCTCGGCATGTACGGCATCCAGCGCATCCACCTGCTGGGCAACGTCATGGTCCTGGCGGGAGCGGGCGTGGGCGGCGGCTCCCTCAACTACGCCAACACCCTCTACGTCCCGCCGAAGCCGTTCTTCGAGGATTCCCAGTGGCGTGACATCACCGACTGGCAGGAGGAGCTGAAGCCGTACTACGACCAGGCGCGGCGCATGCTCGGCGTCCGGCTCAACCCGACCATGACCCCCTCCGACGTGCATCTGAAGGCCGCCGCGGAGCGGATGGGCTGCGGCGACTCCTTCCACCTCGCGCCCGTCGGCGTCTTCTTCGGCGACGGCGAGGACGCCGACGGCACGGTGAAGGCGAAGCCGGGCGAGGAGGTGCCCGACCCGTACTTCGGCGGGGCGGGCCCGGCCCGCAAGGCCTGCGCGGAGTGCGGCGAGTGCATGACCGGCTGCCGCCACGGCGCGAAGAACACCCTCAACGAGAACTACCTGCACCTCGCCGAGAAGGCCGGCGCGGTCGTCCACCCCCTGACGACGGTCGTCTCCGTCACCGACGACTCGCTCGGCGGATACGCGGTCGCCACTCTGCCCACCGACGGCCGCCGCAAGGCGAAGGGCCGCACCTACACGGCCCGCAAGGTCGTCCTCGCCGCCGGCACCTACGGCACACAGACCCTGCTGCACCGCATGAAGGCGGGCGGGCAGTTGCCGCACCTCTCGGACCGGCTGGGCGAGCTGACCCGCACCAACTCCGAGGCCCTGGTCGGCGCCCAGACCGACGACCGGCGCTACCGCAAGGCTCACGGCGTGCCGAAGGCCGACTTCACGCGGGGCGTGGCCATCACGTCCTCCATCCACCCGGACGCGAACACCCACATCGAGCCGGTCCGCTACGGCAAGGGCTCCAACTCCATGGGCGGGCTGTCCATCCTCCAGGTCCCCTACGCCGGACGGAACTCGGGCACCTCACGGGTCCTGGGCTTCCTCGCCCACGCGGCGAAACACCCCCTGCTGGTGCTGCGTTCGCTGTCCAACCGCCGCTGGTCGGAGCGGACCATCATCGGCCTGGTGATGCAGTCGCTGGACAACTCCCTGACCACGTACCTGAAGCCGGCGGGCGTCGGCCGGGGCCTGCTCACCGCCCGTCAGGGCCACGGCGCTCCCAACCCCAAGCAGATCAAGGCGGCCACGGAGAGCGCGTCGGCACTCGCCGCCGAGATCAACGGCTTCGCCGGCTCCAACGTCGGTGAACTGATGGGCACCCCGCTCACGGCCCACTTCCTGGGCGGCTGCCCCATCGGCGACTCCCGCGAGACCGGTGTGATCGACCCGTACCACCGCCTCTACGGCCACCCCGGCATCTCCGTCGTCGACGGCGCCGCGGTCTCCGCCAACCTGGGCGTCAACCCGTCCCTGACCATCACGGCCCAGGCCGAACGGGCGATGTCGTTCTGGCCCAACAAGGGCGAGCCCGACCAGCGCCCCGAGCAGGGCACGGCCTACGAGCGTCTCCAGCCGGTCGAGCCGAAGGCCCCGGCGGTCCCGGCGGAGGCGTTCGGCGCGCTGCGGCTGCCGTTCCTGGGCCTGCCGGCGGTACCGCCGAAGAAGGACACGGAGCCGACCACCCAGAAGTAGCCGGAGCCCGACCACACAGAAGAGGGACCTGCGCCCCCCTCCGAGCGCAGGTCCCTCTTCTGCTTGGCGTCGCGCCCCGCGGGCGCTACGGCTTACGCCTCCACGCCGGCCTTACGGCGACGCACCACGAAGATCGCGCCGGCACCGGCGACGACCGCGGCACCGCCGACGAGGCTGATCATCGGCAGGGCGGAGCTGGAGCCGGTCTCGGCGAGATTGCCTTCGACCTCGATCGGCTTGGCCTCACCCTGCGGCTTGATGTCCTTCGGCGGCTTCTGACCGGACGGCTTGGCGTCGTCCACATCACCCGGGCTGGAGCCCGACTTGAGGATCTGGAACGGGTACAGGTCGCCGTTCTCGAAGCAGTCGCCATCCGCGGTGTCGTAACCGCCGGCGGCGATGGCCAGGCTGTCACCCACGGGCGCACCGGCGTCGATCTTCAGTCGCAGGTCGATGGTGACCTTCTGGCCGGCGTCGAGCGGGAACTCGCCGAAGAAGAAGCCGTTGTTGATACCCGTGTCCGCGAAGTCGTTGGTCCACTTGCCGGTGTTCGGGTTGCGGTACTCGAAGTGCGCGTACTTGTCGAAGAGCTGGTTCTCGTCGGAGTCCATGTCCGACGTGACGAACGCAGTGGCGATGACCTGCAGGGACTCGATGTCCGTCTCACCGGTGTTCTTGACGTCGAACTTGAACGTCTTCCAGCCGCTGCCCGCGACGATCTTCTCCGGGAAGCCGGAGAGGCCCACGGAGATGCTTGCCTCCTTGCAGACCGGGAACTCCTCGTCGTCATCACCGGCGGACTCGCTGGGCGCTGCGGAGGCAGACGTCGACGGGCTGGGAGAGGTGGACGCGCTGGCCGACGCGGACGCGGACGCCTCGGGAGTGGACTCGCTCGCGGACGGGCTCGGGGAGCTCGACGTCTCGGGGGAGGACTCGCTCGCGGACGGGCTCGGGGAGCTCGACGTCTCGGGAGCGGACTCGGTCGCGGACGTGCTCGGGCTGGGCGTCGTTTCGTCGGTCGCGTACGCGACCGGTGCCGCGAGCAGTGCCACCGGGGCTATGACCGCCGTAGCGGCCGCTGCTGCCATGGCGCGGCGAAGCTTCATGAAGACCTCGGAGAGTCCGGTGTACCGCGGGCTGCGGTACGAACGTTGGGGGAGGCCTCCGCGTGTGGGGCGCGGGTGTGGCCCGTGGTTCGCCGTGTTTGATCCGTGAAGACTGCGAATGGTTGTACCGGACCTAACAGGCTTCTTATGTGTCCTGCATCACAAGCCTGAAGATCCCGATCGGGCTGAGATCCAAGACCACCGACCCGGGCGTGCTGGTCGCCAACCAGAACGCGGAGTTCGGCGACACCCCGACCGGCTGGCGGCCCATGCCGCTGATCGACTCCGACGGCAAGCTGCGGGGGCGGTTCTCCGGCTCCGCGAACAACATCCTGTCCGACACGGACATCACCGACAACGGTTCCGAGGGGTGGTTCGCCGCTTCCGTGCAGGTTTGCGCGGTGGAGTGTGGGCCGGGCACACTCTCCGGCGGGCATTCAGGGGTGATCGAGGGGGATTTGGGCGGGGGGTGGTGGTGGGGGCACCGCCACCCGGGGCGCGGTGTGTGCCGGCGGGACCTCGTGGGGTGCGCGGGGTTGGGGGAGGCTCGTCGAGACACGGACGCCACCGACTCAGGGGGAGGGCGAGGTCTCATGGGCCCGCAACTCGTACAGTTCACGCGCCCGCAGAGCGGCCGGGCGGCCCGGGACACGGTGAGCGCGCTGTGCCAAGGGGTGTTCGAGCCGCTGCCGCGGGCCGATCAGCGGCGCAAGGCCGAGTTGTACGTGCGTGGCCTCCTCACGGCCCGGGGGCGCAAGACCATGCGCAACATCGCCGCGCACGCCGGGATGCCCGCGGGGGAGCAGAGCCTGCATCACTTCATAGCGTGCTCCACCTGGGACTGGCGCCCGGTGCGCGTCAATCTCGCGGCTCAGCTCGACGGGCTGCTCAACCTCCAGGCGTGGGTCGTCAAGCCCATGGTCATCCCCAAGTCCGGGGCGCACTCGGTGGGCGTCGAGCGGCGCTTCGACGCCGGGTCGGGGCACATGGTCACCGGGCAGCAGGCCTTCGGTATGTGGGCCGTCTCGGAGGACGTGAGCGTACCGGTCAGCTGGGCGCTGCACCTGCCGGACGAGACCACGCTCGCGGGTTGCGCGGCCCGCGCGGTGCTCGACCTCGCCGAGACCCGCACCCTTCCGCGGCTGCCGGTCGTCGTGGACGCCGTCGAGGGGGGTGCCGGAACCATCCCCTCCCATCTCGCCGCCGCCGGCATGCCGTTCCTGATGGAGGTCGGACCGGATACGCCGGTCCAGGTGACCGACCCCCAACTGCCGGGTGCGGCGGCCGAGGTGAGCACGGCCGGCCACGTCATCGACGTTGCCGGGGCGCTGCGGCGCCCGGTGCGGTACGAGGACCGGGCCGACCGTTCCGTGCACACCGGATTCGTCGCCGTGCTCCGGGTGGACCTCCCCGAACCCGTGGCGGGGCCCCGCCGCCGCACCCAGCCCCGTAGGCCTCTGTTGCTCGTTGGCGAGTGGACGGATGCCCGTCGACGGCCCGAGCGGTACTGGCTGACCGACATGGTCACCGCCCCGCCGGCCCTGCTGATGCGGATCGCCCATCTGTCCCGCCGCATCGAGTGCGGCGCCACCGACCAAGCCGACCGGGTCGGCATGCGCGACTTCGAGGGACGTTCGTTCCAGGGCTGGCACCGGCACGTCACGCTCGCGTCCGCCGCCCACGCGTCCGCCGCGCTCAACGCCCGGCGATCCGAGGCCTGCCAGACCGACCGCACGCCCGTGGTCGGCGGGGTGTGGTCCGGCGCCCCCGCGTTCACGAGCGGCGGCGGACACGGGCTCGCCGCGGCAGGTTTTGGTGGGTATGCGTCGGCCGCCCGGCGCCGCTCGGCCTAGGGTGTTTTCGGCATACGCTGGCGCACCCGCGCTGGTGCTCCCTGGTATTTCGACACGGCTGACTACAAAGAGCGCCACGTGGTCGAGTGGGGATCAACCGCCTCGAGCGACACCGCGCGGTCGGTGAGGTCGACTCGGGGCGCCCTGCTGATGTTTCCACCAGTGGGTTTCCCCGAGCCGCCTCCCGAACCCGGCGTGCCCGTCTCCGGGCACC